>CALVLT010000003.1 GCA_944340905.1 uncultured Clostridia bacterium | reverse complement strand
AGATCGAACGCGCAAGCCCCGCCTTTGCCACTTCCTCGCGGAAAATATAGTCGGCGTCGCGCAGCGTTTGCAGCTTTTCGCGCGTCACCTCGCCCATGATGCGGATGGCAAGCCCCGGCCCCGGGAAGGGCTGGCGCTGCACGACGCCCTCGGGAAGGCCGAGTTCGGTTCCCACGCGGCGCACCTCGTCCTTGAACAGGTCGCGCAGCGGTTCGACGATCTCCTTGAAATCGACCACGGAGGGCAGCCCGCCCACGTTGTGGTGGCTCTTGATGACGGCGGACTTATCCTTTCCGCTCTCGATGACGTCGGGATAGATGGTGCCCTGCACCAGAAAATCGACAGCGCCGATCTTCTTTGCCTCCTCCTCGAACACCTTGATGAATTCCGCGCCGATGATCTTGCGCTTTTGTTCGGGATCGGAGACGCCCGCAAGCTTGGCAAGAAAGCGCTCGCCCGCGTCCGCGCGGATGAGGTTCATGCCCAGCCCCTCTTTGAATACCGACATGACCTCCTCCGACTCGCCCTTGCGCAAGAGGCCGTGATCGACGAACACGCAGGTGAGACGGCTGCCCACGGCGCGGTGCACGAGGGTGGCGGCGACGGCGGAATCCACCCCGCCCGACATGGCGCACAGCACGCGCCTGTCCCCGATCTTCTCGCGGAGCAGGGCGACCTGTTCGGCGACAAAGCCGCCCATCGTCCAGTCCCCCTTCGCCCCGCACACCTTGTAGAGGAAGTTCTCCAGCAGTTTGTTGCCGTACTGCGAATGCACGACCTCGGGGTGGAACTGCACGCCGTATATTTTTTTGCCAATGTTGCCGTACACGGTGACGGGACAGGTAGGCGTGGAGGCGAGCACCTCAAACCCCGCGGGAACGGCGCACACGTGATCGGTGTGGCTCATCCAGCACACGCTCGTTTCGGGAATGTCCGCCGAGAGCGGGCTGTCCTTCACAAAGGAAAATTCCCGCTTGCCGTATTCGCTTGCGGCGGCGTGTTCCACCCGACCGCCCAGCGTGTAAGCGATGAGCTGGCTGCCGTAGCAGATGCCCAGGACGGGAATGCCCAGCTCGAGCACGGCGCGGTCGATGTGGGGGGAGGCGGCGTCATACACGCTGTTCGGGCCGCCCGTAAAGATGATGCCGATGGGATCGTATGCCTTGATCTCCTCGACGGTCATGTCGCAGGATTTCAAGTCACAGTAGACTTTGAGGTCGCGCACGCGGCGCGCGATGAGCTGGTTGTACTGCCCGCCGAAATCGAGGACGAGCACGCGTTCATGCTGCATATCGTATTCTCCGAACAAAATTTTTCATTGGAAAAACGCCCGTGCGGGCGTTTTTTGGCTGTTTCGTCAGTTTCTGCTCGTTCTGACCGTGTAGTTGGGCGCTTCCTTGCTGATGGAGATGTCGTGCGGGTGGCTCTCCAGAAGGCCCGCATTCGTGATGCGGATAAATTCGGAATTGCGGCGCAGCTCCTCGATGTTCGCCTTGCCGCAGTACCCCATGCCCGAGCGGATGCCGCCCACCATCTGGTAGACGATCTCCGACACCGTTCCGCGGTAGGGCACGCGCCCCTCCACGCCCTCGGGGACAAACTTCTTATTGTTGTCCTGGAAATATCTGTCCTTGGAGCCGACCGCCATCGCCGCAAGCGAACCCATGCCGCGGTACACCTTGAAGCTCCTGCCCTGATACAGTTCGACCTCGCCGGGACTTTCCTCCGTTCCCGCGAGCAGGGAGCCGATCATGACCGCGCTGCCGCCCGCCGCGAGCGCCTTGACGATGTCGCCCGAATACTTGATGCCGCCGTCCGCAATGATGCGCCTGCCCAGCTTGTCCGCCATCTCCGCGCAGTCCATGATCGCGGTGAGCTGGGGCACGCCGATGCCCGCGACGATGCGCGTCGTGCAGATGGAGCCGGGACCGATGCCCACTTTTACGACGTCCGCGCCCGATTTGACGAGCGCCTCCACCGCCCCCGCCGTGGCGACGTTGCCCGCGATGAGGGGGACGTTGGGATATTTTGCCTTGATCTCCTCCACCTTACTGAGCACCATGCGCTGGTGGCCGTGCGCCGTATCGATGGCGATGACGTCCACCTTTGCCTCGATGAGCGCCGCAATGCGCTCCATCGTGTTCGCGGCCGTGCCGACCGCCGCGCCCACCAGCAGCCTTCCGTTCTTATCGCGCGCCGAATTGGGGTACTGGATGCTCTTTTCGATGTCCTTGATGGTGATCAGTCCCTTGAGGTACCCGTTTTCATCGACGATGGGCAGCTTTTCGATGCGGTGCTTGCCGAGGATCTTCTGCGCGTCCTCGAGGGAGGTGCCCACGGGCGCGGTGACGAGGTTTTCCTTGGTCATCACGTTCTCGATGGGCTGCTCGAAGTTGGTCTCGAACCGAAGGTCGCGGTTGGTGAGGATACCCACGAGCTTGCCGCCCCTGGTGATGGGAACGCCGCTGATACGGTAGCGCGCCATGAGCGCAACGGCGTCCTTGACGAGATTCTGCGGCTCGAGGAAGAAGGGATCGGTGATGACGCCGTGTTCCGAACGCTTGACCTTGTCCACTTCCTTTGCCTGCTCTTCGACGGACATGTTCTTGTGGATGATGCCCATGCCGCCCTCGCGCGCCATGGCGATGGCAAGGCGGCTCTCCGTGACAGTGTCCATCGCCGCGGAGACGATGGGAATGTTCAGCCGGATCCCCTCCGTGAGCGTCGTGCGAAGGTCCACCTGGCTGGGCAGGACCTCGGACGCCTGCGGAATGAGCAGAACGTCGTCAAACGTCAGCCCCTCTTTCACGATTTTACTCATTGACCGTATCCTCCAAAATATATACAATGTCGCTATAAAGATCGTTTTGTGCAAAGCCGGCGCTCTCAAACGCCGTAAGCAGCCGCCCGCAGAACGCACTGTCCCCCGCGCCCGCCGCCGCAACGGCAAGGGTGTACGCGGGATTGCCTGCGGGAAAGTCCTGCGCCGTCTCGTTCACGGCAAGTGCGATCGCCTCCGCAAGTGCCTCGTCGCTGTCGGCAAGGCGGTACTTGACGCACGCCCCCAGCCCGCACACGTAGTCGCGGTAATCGTATGTGACCTCTTCCCCGCCGATGCTGACCGTGACGTCGCGCGAGGCGCACATTTCGCCAAAGCCGTCCGCCGCATAGAGAATGTCGAAGCGGTCCTCCGCCTTTTCGTCCCTGCCGTTCGCCGCGGCAAGCTCGAACGAGCGCGAAAGGTAGGCAAGGTCCCCCGAACGTTCGTATTCCTGATAGGCATAGTCCGAACTGATATTGCTCATGCCGAGCGAATACGCCAGATCGGACATGGCTGCAGGGACGCACAGCGACGCCACACCGAATGCGGCGATCGCAAGAATAATGACGACCCCCAGCGTAATGAGCGCCGTTTTCAGAATCAGCTTCTTCATAGGATGGTTGCCCGGACAAGTTCTCCGTTCATAAGGATTTTATCTATTCTAACACACGCGCGGGCAAAATGCAACCGAATCTTTGAAAAAAATGAGAAAAGTCATTTCAGAATGGGGGCGCGCATATGAATAGGGCATGAAAAAACGAACGTTTTGCGCCCTTTTGCTCACGGGGCTTGTGCCGCTGCTCGCCGCCTGCGCCCCCTATGACTATTCCGACCGCGTCTCCGAAATCCGCTCCGACCTCTTTCTTGCCGAAACGGACAGCTTTTCGCTGACGCTCTCCTGCGTCTCCCGCGAATACCCGTATGCGGACGACGGCATCCCCTGCCCGATGACGGACATCGTGGAGGTGAGCATCGTCCTCACACAGGCGACGGGCGGCACCGTGGAGGTATACTGCGATGACGGCTGGGGCGGCGAGGCGTCCTTTTCCGCCGTGTTCGGGGACTACCGCTTTTCGCAGGGAGTGGACGAATTTCCCGCGGGGAGCGTCTCCCTGCGCGTCGTACAGGACGGCGAAAGTCACGAAATTGTGGCAACGAGTGTAAAAACCGAGGCCACGATCACGCCCGACGATGCGCTTGCCGTGCTTGTCGATGCGGAGGAGGAGACGCTCGGGCGGATGAAACAGGACGGGGTATTCTGCGGGGAGTTCTGCATCCGACTGCTGCGGCGGGATAAAAATTATTACTATGCCGCCGTCACGGATGGTTCGGAGCGCACAGCGCTGCTGCTGGACGCCGAAACGGGAGAAGTGCTCGCCCGCAGGGTGGATACCCTGTGACCTCGCGCCATTCCCGGCTGCGCCGTTCATCCCGAGGAGGAAGGCTTGTACGCATTATCAAGCTCGTAAGACAACGTACTTAGGGATTCCTCACATACGTTCGGAATGACGGTCGGCGGGCGTTCTTTTGGTGCCACGTCATTCTGAGCCGCGCGCAGCGCGGCGTGAGAATCCCCTCGGGGTACACGTTACACCACGGCGTCCCTGCGGGCGCGGTTTTCACGCAATTTTCCCCTTCCCGAGTTGACAGCGAATGAAAAAACGGCTATACTTTTGTATGGTTCAAAAACGCAAAGGAGGAATTTGCCGTGAAGGTGGTAAGGCGCATTGCTTTTATTCTGCTTGCCGTGCTCTTTTCGCTGATCGTCCTTCTGGCACTGCTGGCCGCCGCCCTGCTCATTGCGGACGCCGCCGTGGACGCGAGCGCACGCACCCTGCCCTCCTATGCGCGCGAGGACATCACCGCCCTGCTCGATCGGGAGGAATGGTCGGACGAGGACTACGAGACGCTCTACCTGCAGACGGGGCTGGGGCGCTCTGCGCTCAAGGGCATGAAGGGGGACAGCGAGCGCATTCTTTCCTTTCAGGACGCCCTGTTCTACGACGGCGAACTCGCCCACGAGGAAGTGTCGATCACAACCAAGCGGGATATGTTTGCGGACGCGAGCTACCGCGCCCCCATCGTCGATCTGGAAAACGGCGACGTGCTCGTCACCTCCACCTGCCATTCCTTCGGCTGGCGGAACGGACACGCCGCGCTCGTCGTCGATGCGCGCAGTTCCTCCCTTCTGGAGTCCGTCTCCCTCGGCATTCCCAGCACCGTGACGACCTACGGCGACGAATGGTTCCGCTACGGAACCAACTTCATGGTGCTGCGTCTGAAGGATGCGGACGCCGAAACGCGGGGCGCCATTGCACAGACGGCGCTCGAACGGCTGCGGAATGTCCCCTATTCGCTGACCGTCGGCTTTTTCTCTCCCAAGGATCAGGGGGAGACGCCGCAGGAGACGCACTGTTCGCACCTCGTCTGGCAGGCATATCACTATTACGGCTACGACATCGATTCGGACGGAGGGCCGCTCTGCACCGCAAAGGACATTGCGAACAGCAACCTGTTTGAAGTGGTACAGGTGTTCGGATTCGACCCCACAGAACTCTGGAAATAACGCAAACAAAAAATCGCCATGCCCTCTTCTTGCGGGCATGGCGATTTCATATGATACGATCATACCGCCTCGTACATGCGTTTCATGGCGAGGGCGTCCTCCGCCTGCGTGCCGTCCGATTCGCTGACGATATACGGCTCGAGCTTTAATTCCTTGAGAACGCGGGCAAGCGGCGCGAACTCGGGGCCGTACACCTCGTCCGCAAAGGTGAGGTGCTTGATCTCCCCCTTGGCGCCGTACATGATCTTGGAAAAATGCACATGGAAGTGTTGCATACGCGCAAAGCCGAGCTTTTCGATGAGGTATTCGAGCAGGCGGCGGTAGTCCTCCTCCGTCCTCAGGCTCCCCTGCTCGCGCGCGTTGACGTGCCCGAAATCCACGCAGGGCGTAAACACCTCGTCCACCAGGCAGAAACGGGCGATCTCCTCCACCGTGCCGATCTGGGCGAGTTTTCCCATCGTCTCGGGACAGAACATGCAGTCCTGCAGTCCGTTCAGATAGATATAGTCGCGCAGGATTTTCAGCCTGTCCTCGGTGCGCTGTACGGCGCTCTCGCGCGCGTCCTTGCCCTGCGCCGCAGGGTGAAAGACGATGCGCCTGCCGCCCATCTCGCGCACCATCCTGGCACTGTCCAGAACATAGCCGTAGGACTTTGCCGCCATCTCGTCGTCGGGATTGGCAAAGTTGATGAAATAGGGCGCGTGGACGGAGATCTCCACGCCCTCCTGCGCAAACGCCCTGCCGATGGAGCGCGCCTTTTCCGCGCCCATGCGCACGCCCCGCCCGAAGGAATACTCAAAGCAGTCCAGCCCCATCTCCTTGACGTAGGACGCCGCCTCCTCGGTGTGCTCATAGCCCGCCGCATAAAAGCTTGCGGAATTGCCGCTCGGCCCGAATTTTATCATACGTTGTCTCCTTTTTCAGCCGCATCGGGCACAGCCCCTTCCCGGGCGGGCACCCATGCGGACATCTTCAGCCCCGTATCCCCGACAAGCACGCCTTTCGGATAACGCAGCAGCTTGCAGAACACGAACACATCGCCCGATGCCCCTGAAATATTGATGATCTGCAAGATCCAGATCGCCCAGAACCATATCCCTTCGTGGAAGAATGCATTGAGTACGCCGAACACCGCACCCCAGATGACGAGCGGAGCGAGCGCCACAACGGCGTAGCGGGGTTTATCGCAATAGGCACTGTTGCCGCAGTATGCAGCCCAGCCGACGAACCCGAATTTCGGTTTCACGCGGGTAAAGGCATACAGGAATGTGCCGTGCGTCAGCTCGTGCGCGATGAGATAGGCGGCCGCACCGAACAGCGCCGTAAGACAGGCGGGAAGGACCTGTGCGAGCAGATATCCCCCGTCCGAAAAGCGCGATGAAAAACCGCTGAACGGAGCGATAAAAACGCCCGCCGCCGCAAGCGCTGCGGCAAGCACGAGCGCAAGAATGTTCACGGACCAAAACTGCCGCCTGTTTCCCTGCAGATCGATGGTGTCATGCAGAACATAGCCTGCCGGAAGCTGTTTATGGCACATGGAGCGCCTCCTTATCCTGTTCCAGCTGCTTCTTCAGCGCAGCGGCGCTTTCAAATCGTCTGACGGGGCGCAGAAACCGTTCGGGAAAGATGCGCACCTGCGCGCCGTACAGATCGCCCGAAAAGCCGTCGAGGTATGCCTCCGCCTTCTTTTCCGCTACCCCGAACGTGGGGCGCGCGCCGACGTTGATGACGGCGGGAAACTCCCCCGCACTCGTCTGCACGCGGCCCGCATACACGCCCTCCTTGGGGGGCGTCTTTTGCGCGGGCAGCGCCACGTTCAGCGTGGGAAACCCGAGCACAGGCCCGCCGACGTGCCGCCCGTGTTCCACCGTACCCCCGATGAA
The DNA here is from genome assembly GCA_944340905.1 of uncultured Clostridia bacterium. Taxonomy (GTDB): domain Bacteria; phylum Bacillota; class Clostridia; order Christensenellales; family Borkfalkiaceae; genus Gallimonas. Next base: position 73,913 of record CALVLT010000003.1, on the reverse strand, counting down.
ATAGGGCTGCAGCAGAAGGGCGTTCGCGCCCGCGATGTCCCCCGCCGCGACCATGCCCTTGATGCGGGACGTGGCGATCTTCTCCCCGTCCGCCTCGGCAAGGGGCAGCACCTGAACGGGGCAGGGCGCAAGCGTGCGCAGAAGGGCGGGCGTGCCGGCGGCATCCTTGCCGAAGCGGAAGTCCTCCCCGCAGAACACGGCCCGCGCCTGCACGCGGGCGAACAGCTCCCGCAAAAACGCCTCGGGCGGGGTGGCGCGGAAGGCGTCCGAAAACAGGTATTCCGCGACGAAGGCGATGCCCTGCGCCGCAAACACGTACTCCCGCTCCCGCGCGGTGAACAGCTCGCCCCCCGCCTTGTTCCCCGCGATGGAGGTGATGCCGACGGGCAGCCCCGTCCCGTGCGCCGCCGCAAGCAGGGCGGCATGCCCCGCGTGCAGCCCGTCAAATCCGCCCAGCAGCAGGGCGCAGGGGTCCGGAAAGCCCTCCCCCTCTCTCAGGATCAGCATAACTTTTTCTCCGCGCGCGCAATGCCGTTTTCCACGCGCGCAATACCGTAAAATTCCCCTTCGCGATAGAGCTTATAGCGCCCGTCCGCGCAGGGAACACGCACGCCCACGCCGTTGAAAATGCGCCCGTCCGCCCCCTCCAGCACGGGAAAGGGCAGCACGCTCTGCGTGGGAATGATGCATTCCCGGATATTTTCCGCCGTCAGCTCCTCCAATGGAACGCTCGTGCCTTCGGTGAACGGCCCGCTCGCCGTGCGCCGCAGATAGCTCATATACCCCTGCGTGCCGAGCGCGGCGGCGAGGTCGCGCGCGAGCGAACGGATGTACGTTCCCCCGCCGCAGACGATCTCAAATTCATACTCATCGGGCGCGGTCTGCGCACACAGCGTGAACGCTGCAATGCGCACCTGTTTTGCGGGCAGCTCGAACGCCGCCCCGCTGCGGGCGAGGTCGTACCCCCTTCTGCCCTGCAGCGATACGGCGCTGTAGCGGGGGGGCGTCTGCATGATCTCCCCGACAAACGCGGGGAGCGCCGCCGCCACCTCCTCCGCCGCCGGAACGCGCCCGCCGCGCACGATCTCCCCCTCGCGGTCGAGGGTGTCCGTCGTGGCGCCGAACACAAAGCGCGCCGTGTAGCGCTTTTCCTTGCCGAGAAAGTAGTCGAACAGCCGCGCGGCATTGCCGACGCCGACGGGCAGCACGCCGCACGCGAGCGGATCGAGCGTGCCCATGTGCCCGCAGGGCGTCTTTAACAAATACTTGACGCGTCCGACGGCCTTGGTGGAGCCGACCCCCTCCGGCTTGAACACATTGACGAATCCCGTCATTGCGGCAGCCTCTGCGCGACGGCGTAGCGCAGCCTGTCGTACACCTCTTCAAACGCCCCGAAGAACATGCAGCCCGAGGCGAGCACGTGCCCGCCGCCGCCGAATACGCCCGCGACCTCGTTGACGTTGACCCTCCCCTTGGAGCGCAGCGACGCCTTGTACTGTCCCCTCTTGACTTCCATCATGCACACGCTCACTTCGACCGGCTCCACGCTGAGCGCAAAATCGACGATGCCCTCCGTGGCGTCCTGTTTCAGGCCGTATTTTGCGAGCTGCGCCTGCGTGACGAGGGCGACGGCGAGGCGGTCCTCAAGGTCGTAGCGCAGGTGCGCGATGACCTCCGCATACAGTCCCGCGCGCGCCTTGCTCTGCTTTTTGAACACCTCGTAGGTGATCGCGCCCACGTCCGCGCCCGCATCCGCACAGGCTGCCGCCGCGCGGAAGGTATCGCCGTTGACGTCGCCGTGCGAGAAGGCGCCCGAATCGGTGATCATGCCCGTCAGAAGGTAGCTTGCCAGCAGCTTGTCCGCCGCGACGCCCATCAGGGAAAGGAGTTCGGCGATATTTTCGCAGTTGCTCGCGCGCGCACGCACGAAATTATATTTGCAGTAGCGCGTGTTGGAGACGTGGTGATCGAGGTTGACGGTCACTTTCCCCTTCTTTTTTCCCGCGAGAAAGACGGGCTGCAGCAGCCCGAGGCGCGCCTCGTCGCTCGAATCAACGCAGATATACCCGTCCGCATCGAGCGAGGGCGTGCGGCGGATTCCCTTCATCCCCTCGAGAAAGAGGAATTTTTCGGGAATATCCCCTTCGTTGACGACCTCGCTTGGGATATTCAGCATAAAAAGAGCGCGATGCAGCGCCATTGCGCCCCCGAGGGTATCCCCGTCGGGACGCATGTGCGTGAAGATCACCGCGCTTTTCAGACGCTTCAAAACGTCCGCAATTTCCGATAACGTATTCACTTTTTCTGTTCCTTATCGTGCAGGGAGGCGAACAGCGCGTCCATGTGCGAGCCGTACGCCATGCTCGTATCCTCCAAAAAGGTGAGGGCGGGAACGGTGCGCATGCGCATGACGCCGGCGAGGGCGCGGCGCACGAGACCCGCGTTCTCGCGCAGCACGGCGAGCGACGCCTTTTTCTCCTCCTCGCTCGCGGCGTAGACGCTCACATACACCTTCGCCGTCTTGAAATCGGGCGCGGCGTCCACCCCCGTGACGCTGATGAGACCCTTCAGGTCGGGGCAGCGGTTTTTCAGCTCGCCCGAGATGATCGCGGCGATCTCGCGCTGCAGTTCCCCGTCCACACGTTCCGTTCTTCGTGACATATCTCCTTCTCCAAACCTGCGCCCGCTACGGGCGCGCCGCTCACGCCTTGATCTCTTCGATCACGTAGCACTCGATGAAGTCGCCCACCTTGATGTCGTTGAACCCTTCGATGGCGCAGCCGCACTCGGTGCCCGCCGCGGCCTCCTTTACGTCGTCCTTGTAGTGCTTGAGCTGCTTGACGTTGCCTTCGACGATCATCACGTTGTCGCGGTAGATGCGCAGCTTGCCGCCGCGCACGAGCCGCCCTTCCGTGACGAAACAGCCCGCGACCGTGCCCACGCCCGTGATGTTGAAGGTCTGCTTGACCTCCGCCTTGCCCATGTAATTTTCCTTGTACTTGGGCGAGAGCATGCCCTTGAGCGCCGCCTCCATGTCGTCGAGAAGCTCGTAGATGATGCGGTACAGCCTGACGTCCACATGGCTGCGCTCGGCAAGCGTCTTTGCCTTGGTATCCGGCCGCACGTTGAAACCGATGATGACGGCGTTTGCGGAATCTGCGAGCGAGACGTCGCTCTCCGTGATGGCGCCCGCCGCCGCATGAATAACTTTGACGCGCACTTCCTCGTTCGAGAGCTTTTCCAGGGAGGAGCGCACCGCCTCGACGCTGCCCTGCACGTCTGCCTTGACGATGATTTTGAGTTCCTTCAGGCTCCCCTCTTCCGCCTGGCGGAAGATGTCGTCCAGAGAGACTTTTGTCGTCTCGTGGATCATGGATTCGCGCTGCTTGTTCTTGCGCTCTTCCTGCACCTGTTTCATGAGGTTCGCCTCGACGGCGAACACCGCATCGCCCGCATTGGGCACATCCTCGAGGCCGAGCACGGAGACCGCCGTGGAGGGACCTGCCTCCTTGACCTGCCTGCCCTTGTCGTCGATCATGGCGCGCACGCGCCCGACCGTGGTGCCGGAGACGACATAATCGCCCGTGTGCAACGTGCCGTTCTGCACGAGCACGCTCGCCATGGGGCCTTTGCCCTTGTCCAGCTTTGCCTCGATGACGACGCCCTTTGCGCGCCTGTCGGGATTGGACTTGAGTTCGCGCATCTCGGCAACGAGGTCGATATCCTCGAGCAGTTTATCGATGCCCATGCCCGTCTTGGCGGAGACGGGTTCGACGATGACGTCGCCCCCCCATTCCTCGGGCACGAGGTCGTATTTCATAAGTTCCTGTTTCACCCTGTCCGGTTCGACGTGCGGCTTATCCATCTTGTTGAGCGCCACGATGACGGGCACATCCGCCGCCTTGGCATGATTGATCGCCTCCACCGTCTGCGGCATGATGCCGTCGTCCGCCGCCACGACGAGCACGACGATATCCGTCACCTGCGCGCCGCGCGCACGCATCGCCGTGAAGGCGGCGTGCCCGGGCGTATCGATGAACGTGACCTTCTTTCCCTCTCCGAAGGTGACGGTGTACGCGCCGATGCTCTGCGTGATGCCGCCCGCCTCGCCCTCGGTGACGTTGGTCTTGCGGATGGCGTCGAGCAGCGAGGTCTTGCCGTGATCGACGTGCCCCATGACGGTGACGACGGGCGCGCGCGGAACGAGGTTTTCATCCCCGCCGCTCTCGCCGTGCACCTTCAAAAGGGCGTCCTCCGCCGTTTCCTCGGGCTTGTACTCGAGATCGATGCCCAGCTCCAAAGCAATGAATGCGGCGTTGTCGTAGTCCACCGACTCGTTCACCGTCTTCATCACCCCCTCCTTGAAGAGGCGCTTGGTGATCTCCACCGCCGAAATGCCCAGCTTTTCGGAGAGTACCTTGATGGGGATCTCGCGGCTGGTGACGACGGCGTGGTCGATCTTGATGGTCTGCGTCTCCTTGCGCGCGGTCTTTTTGCCGAAACGCGCCTTGCGGTAGCCGCTCTTATCCTCGTCAAAATCGCCGATGCTCGCCCCCTGCCTGCGCTGCAGATCGCGCTTGTTGGCGGGGCGGCGCGCCTCGACATACGTCTTGTCGAACTTCTTGGGTGCGTCGCGGCGCACGGGAGCAGGTGCGGGCGCGACGGGGCGGGCGGGCGCCGGCCTTGCCCCTTGTCCCTGTGCGGGACGGGGTGTCTGCGGACGCGCACCCTGATAGGCGGGGCGCTGCGCGCCCTGCCCCTGTCCCTGTCCGCCGCGTGCGGGCGGCGTATATGTCGGGCGCGCGCCCCTCTGCTCCGCCGAAGGGCGGTAGGTGGGACGTTCCGCGCCCGCTCCGGCCCCCGTGCGCGAAGGCGCAGTGCGGGGCGGCTCCCTGCGCGAGGGCGCGGGCGCGGGTGCGGCGGCCTGCGCCTGCTTGCGCGCGTCCTCCTGTGCAGGACGGGCGGCAGCGGCGGCCTTTGCTGCCGCCTCCTGCGCCGCAGCAGCCTCCCTTGCCTGCGCCTCCTGCTGCTCCTTGCGCCGCGCGGCCTCCTCGGCGGCGGCAGCGGCAGCGGCGGCCTCGGCAGCAGCCTCGGCGGCTGCGCGCGCCTCCTCTTCCTTTTTGCGCGCCTCTTCCTCCGCACGGCGGGCAGCGGCGGCGGCCTCCATCTCGCCGAGCTTTTTCATCAGCTCGGAGAGCTGCTTTTCGCCCGCCGCAATGGATTTTGCCAGCGCCGCGCCGCGCTCATCCTTGAGCAGGGCGCCCAGCTTTTCAATGTTTTCGTATGCCATATCTCCTCCGATGGCGGCACGCGCGCAGTGCGCCGTCCGCTGTCCGTTGTTCCCTTATTCTTTCAATTCCCTTCCGATCGCCGCGGCAAGGTGTTCCTCCCGCACGGCGGCGAGCTTGCACGTCTCCTTTCCGACCATCTCCCCCAGCCCGTCCAGCCAGACGACGGGGCAGGAGAATTTGTTTGCAAGCTTTGCGATCTCCTTTTTGCAGTTCTCCGAGGCGGAATTGTCCGCCGCGAGCAAAAATACCCTTCCGCGCACCGCGCGCGCCGCGTTCACGCCCAACGTGAGCTTGCCCGCGCGCCTGCAGAACCCGAGATAGGTGCGCACCTTACTTTGCACGCAGGAATTCCTCCTCGATGGCGTCATAGACCTCGGGGGCGACGTCGGCGGAGAACGTCTTGTTCAGAAGGCGGTACTTTTTCAGCTTTCTGATGCACGCCTCGCTGCCGCACACGTATGCGCCGCGCCCGGGGAGCTTGCCCGAAAAATCGAGGCGGATCTCCCCCGCGGCATTTCTGACGACGCGCAGCATCTCCTTTTTGGGTTTTTCCTCGCGGCAGGCGATGCAGGTGCGCATGGGAATTTTTTTCTGAACGGGCATTTATTCCTCCGCGGAAGGCTCCGCCGCAGGGGCGTCGAGATTGAGTTTCGCCGCCGCCGATTCGCTCTTGACGTCGATCTTCCAGCCCGTCAGCCGTGCCGCGAGCCGCGCGTTCTGCCCGTCCCTGCCGATGGCGAGGGAGAGCTTGTCGTCGGGAACGACGGCGATGGCGGACTTTTCGCTCATCTGCGTGACGGAAATGACCGTGGCGGGCGAGAGCGCCTTTGCAATGAATTCGAGCGGATTTTCGCTCCAGAGGATGATGTCGATCTTCTCCCCGCCAAGTTCGGCGACGACCGCGTTGACGCGCGCGCCCTTGTTGCCCACGCAGGCGCCCACGGCGTCCACGCGCGGATCCTCGGAGGCGATCGCCATCTTGGTGCGGTGCCCCGGTTCGCGGGCGATGCCCTTGACGATGACCGTGCCCGCCTTGATCTCGGGCACTTCCTCTTCAAAGAGCCGCTTGACCAGCCCGGGGGCGGCGCGCGAGACGAGCACCTGCGCGTTGCGGCTGCCGCTCTTCACGCGCTTGACGTACACCTTGATGCGGTCCCCCGTGAGGTATTTTTCGCCGGGCACCTGGTCCTGCGGGAGCATGAGTCCTTCGATCTGCCCCTTGCCCAGTTCGACGTACACGTTGCGCGCGTCCACCTTGCGCACGAGGCCGCTCATCAGCTCGCCCTCCTTGTCCGAGAACTCGGAGAGCGTGTTGTCGCGCTCCGTCTCGTGGATCTTCTGCAAGATGACCTGCTTGGCGGTCTGCGCCGCGATGCGCGTGAAGTCCTTGGGCGTGAATTCATTCGTCAGGACGTCGCCCGGCTTGGCGCTCTTTTTGATCTGCTGCGCATCTTCGAGCGAGATCTCGCCGTCGGCAAGCTCCTCCGCATCCGAGACGGTGCGCTTGAGGTAAAAGCGGATGGTCCCCTTTTCGGGATTGAGTTTGACCTCCACGTTCCCCCCTTCGCCGATATACTGTTTTTTATAGGCGGAGGCGAGCGCCGTCTCCAGCGCCTCGATGAACGTCTCTTCGCTGATGCCCTTCTCGCGCTCGAGGTCGGCGAGCGCCGCAAAGAAATCCTTGTTGATCATAGTGTTCTCCTTATTTTATCCTTATCCCCGAACGCTCGGGTGTCACACTTCGATGAGCAGACAGACCTTGGAGGTCTTTTCAAAGGGGATACGCAGTTCCCCCCTGGGCGTTTCAAGCACCACGTCGCCCCCCTCAAAGGCGGTGAGCTTGCCCTCGTGATACTTTGTGCCCGCGAACGGCGCGTACAGATGCACCTCGATCATCTCCCCCAGGTGGCGCGCAAAATCGCGCTCCGTCCTGAAGGGACGGTCCAGCCCCGGGGAGGAACAGTTCAGCGTGTACGCCGCCCCGTAGGTGGGGTCCAGCTCGTCGAGCGCGGCGTCCGCCGCATGGTGGAACTTCTCGCACAGGTTGAGGTCGACGCCGCCGGGCGCATCGATGACGAGCGTTAAAGAGCGTTCGCGGTTGTTCCACACCGCCTCCACAAGCTCCGCGCCCACCGACGCTGCAACGGGCGCAAGATATTCCTCCACTTCCTTCATGGGTTTTACGTTCATATCAACTCTCCGTCGGGCCGCCGCAGCGGAAATGCCGCGCCGCGGCCTGCCCCACATACAAAGAATGAGAGCGGAGAACCGCTCTCAATCCAATGCAAGATTAAGACTATCCTTAGTTTACCACGTTCCGGAAAAAAATGCAAGCATTTCCGCGCAGAAATTTCACCTTTCCTCCAGCTTTCCCGCAAGGCGGGCAAGTTCGAGGAATACCTTTGCCGTGACAAAGGCATCGTCGAACGCGCGGTGGTGGTGGAAGGTGAACCCGAAGTAGTCCGCCACGTCGTTGAGGCGGTTGTGCGGAAGGCGCAGGATGCGCTGGGACATGACCATCGTATCGTACTGCCTCTGATCGAACAGGTACCCCTCCTTCTCCCCGTAATAGCGGATGAACTTGTAGTCGAACTGCACGTTGTGCCCCACGAGCGCACAGCCCGCCGTGAACTTGTAAAAGTCCGCCAGCACGTCCCCGACCTCGGGCGCGCCGACAAGCATATCGTCCGTGATGCCCGTGATCTTGACGATCTCCTCCGACAGGCGGACGGGGCAGGCGACAAAGGTGGAAAATTTTTCGACGATCTGCCCGCCGCGGATCTTCACCGCGCCCAGTTCGATGATGCGGTCCATCGACCCCGTTGCGGGCGTGTTGTTCAGCCCCGTCGTCTCCAGGTCGAACACGACGAATTCGCGCGCGGTCACATCCTGGGGCAAGGGCTTGCCCGTGAACAGCGTCGCCTGCACGTAGTCGCTGACGGGGGCGGGGAACACGGTGCGGTACTGCGCGGGCACGGGGCGGGAGGGACGCTCCTCGGGAACAAATCCGTCGGGGGCATGTCCGAGGTCGATCGCCTTTGCGCGGAAGGAAAGCCCGCCGTTGAACAGCTCGTTGTCCCCCGTCAGGCATACGCCCGTACCCTGCGTGACGGCGCGCACCTTGTCAACGGTCGCCTTTTTGGAAAAGTAGGAACAGCGCAGCTGACCCGTGGCGTCGGCAACGGAGATGGAGAAGTACGGCTTGCCCGTCTTGGTCGAGCGCTCTTCGATATAGGACACCGTCCCGCAGACGGTGACGCCCTGCATCTCCTTGACGAGGTCGGCAAGATAGACGGCGTGCATCGGCTTTGCCCCGTCGATCGGCTCGTACCCCTCGATGGGGAAAAAGCGGGGCGCGCTGACATACTCCGCCTCGGGCGGCGCAGCATGCTCGATCTCGCCGCGCTCCTTTTCCACAAAGCGGACCTCCCCGAACCACGTTCCGCAGAAGGTGCGCGCAAGTTCGGCGCTCACGGCGTCGAGGATGCCGTCGCCCGTCATGCGGTCGCGCTCCAGCTCCCCCACCGATATGTAGAACCTGCCGCCCCCCTCGTCCAGCGCAACGGCGATGTCGTCGGGATCGACGAACGCCGCCACGGCGGGGAAGCGGTTCTTGAGAATGTCCGCCACGGCACGGCGCACGCCCGCCTCGTCGGGCACCGACTTGAGGACGCGCGCCTGCGCCGTAAACCCTTCGGGGACGTATTTTTGCGAGACGCCGCGCGCATATTCGACGTCCTCGGGCGAATAGGTGACGTCCGTCACCAGAAAAAACGCCGCCGTCCTGCCCGAGACCTCTATCTTGCGCAGCACGGCGCGCCTCAGCCCGGGTGCCTTCCGTATTTCTTCCAGATACTCTCTGCTCTTCATCCGATCAATTCCTCGAGCCGTTCAAAAAAGACGCGCTCCGCATCCTCTTTGCGCACGCGCTCGTCCGCCCTTCCCTTCTGTATGATGACGCAGTACTCCTCGCCGCCCGCAATGCCGAGGTCGCACCCGCGCGCCTCGCCCGGCCCGTTGACCACGCAGCCCATGACGGCGACTTTGCACTTTTTCCTGACCGCGCGCACGCGATCCTGCACGCGCGCCGCAAGCCCGATGCAGTCATAGCGGCACCTGCCGCAGGTGGGACAGGCGACGACTTCCACATAGTCGTTCTCCAGCCCGCAGGCGCGCAGGATGGCGTGCCCCGCGTACACCTCCTCCGCGGGATCGGCAGAGAGGGAGACGCGGATGGTCTCGCCGATGCCCGCAAGCAGCAGCGCCCCGATGCCCACGCTGCTCTTGACGATGCCCGCCTCCTTCGTTCCCGCCTCGGTCACGCCGAGATGCAGAGGATAGCCGCAGCGGCTGCGCAGCAGCGTGTACGCCTCCACCGTGAGCGGAACGTCGGACGCCTTGACGGAGATGACGATGTCCTCCATGCCCTGCCGCTCGAGCACGGCGACGTTGGCAAGGGCGCTCTCGACGAGCGCCTGCGCGCTCCTGCCGTACCTGGCAAGGTGCTCTTTTTCGATGCTCCCCGTATTGGCGCCCACGCGCACGGGGACGTGGTGCGCCTTCACACAGGCGGCAACGCGCGCGATCTGTGCCTCGCCGCCGATGTTGCCGGGGTTGATGCGCAGTTTGTGCGCGCCGTTTTCCACGGCGAGCACGGCGAGCTTTGCCGAGAAGTGCACGTCCGCCACGACGGGGACGTTCACGCGCTCCACGACCGCGCGCAGTGCGCGCGCGTCCGCCTCGTCCGCGACCGCCACGCGTACGATATCGCACCCCGCCGCCTGCAGGGCAAGAATTTGAGCGACGCACGCCTGCACGTCGCTCGTCTTTTTGGTTGTCATGCTCTGCACGGCGACGGTGCCGCCGCCCAGAACAAAGCTGCCGACGCAAACCTTGCGGATCATTTTGCCCCGCCTTCCCCTTCCTTGCGCTCGATCATCTTCTGCAGTTCCGCCATGAAGGAGGAAATGTCCTTGAAGGAGCGGTAAACGGAGGCATAGCGCACGTATGCCACTTCGTCGAGTTTTTGCAGGCCCTCCATGACCATCTCCCCGATCTGTTTGGAGGAAATCTCCTGCTCCATGGAATTGTAGACGCGCTTGGCGATGTCCTCGGCAAGTTCGTCGATCTTCTCAATGGGAACGGGGCGCTTTTCGCACGCCTTGATGACCCCGCGCTTGATCTTGCCCAGATCGAACGCCTGGCGGGTGCCGTCCGCCTTGACGACGAGAATGGGCGCGACCTCGATGGTCTCATACGTCGTGAATCTGCGTCCGCAGCCCATGCACTCGCGGCGGCGGCGGATGGTGCGCTCATCGTCCGCCGAGCGTGAATCGATGACCTTGCTCTCCGTACAGTTGCAATACAGGCAGCGCATGTTGTCTCCCCCTTCCGAAACGGTATATTTTGTGGTACTTTTGTACGATTATACCACATTTATTTGCTTTTGTAAAGGGTTTGGGGAAAATTGCATACGTATGTGCATCGTCATTCAGAGCGGAACGCAGTGGAGCGTAGCCCCTCGCGCTACACGTCATAACTTCGCCTCCTCGAGGCTCGTGTGCCGCCTGCTGCGGCGAGCAGAGCGAAGAGCGCAGCCCGCAGCGCCCGATGCGAGGAAAAATACCCGCTTGCGGGAGTATTTTGACGATGCAGCGCACGAGGCGCAGCCGCTGTAAGAATCCCCCCGCAAAATGCGGTGAGCACAATTCCCCTATCCTTCAGGAGTTGCCCCCCTTAACGCCCGCAGGGCGTTAAGGGGGGTGGCGCGCAGCGACGGGGGGATCACCCCTCTGCCCTGCGCCGCTCAAGTTCTTCCGCGTTCAAATTCGCACTCGCGGCGGAAGCGCTTGAGCGCCTCGAGATAGCGTTCAGACAGCTCGAGGGTGTAGCGCTGCTTTTCCTCGTAGGAGAGCGTGGCATAGTACGCCCGATCGGTGAGACGGCCGATGGCGTCGGAGACCTCGCCCTCCTCCAGAAGCATCTTGCGGACCTTGAGATAGAACGCATCGGGCGCCTCCCCGCGGATCTCGTCCGCGACCTTGGAAACAAAATAGCGTTCCGCCTTGCTCTCGCTGATGCCCTGTACGCGGGCATCGCGGCGGCACGCCTCCAGTTCCTGCCCGCACCGCTCCCAAAAGCCCTTTTTCATGCGCGTCTTTGCCTCTTTTGCAAGCATTTTGAGCGAACGTTCCATATCGACAAAATCCCTCCTGTTTCGTGACCGGACGACAAAAATTGCAAGAAAAAATCCGCAGCGTCTGCTGCGGATCTTTTGTTTCTCAGTTTCTGCTTCTCTTGCGGGCGGCCTCTGCCTTCTTGCGCTTCTTGACGGAAGGCTTCTCGTAGAACTCCTTCTTGCGAAGGTCTCCGATGATGCCGTCGCGGGAGCACTTTCTCTTGAAACGGCGAAGTGCGCTCTCGAGATTCTCGTTTTCACCGACTCTGATCGTGGACATTTTCTCAACCCTCCTTCGCCGCAGCACTTACTTGCATTTCCATGCTCGCATATTATAGCAAAGCAGGAACTTCTTGTCAAATTTTTTCGCCCCGCCGCAGGAAATTTTTTTCAGCCGCGCTGCGAAAGTTCGGCAAGGTATTCATAGGACGCCTTGAGTTCGGAAAGTCCGGAATAGTCCCGCGAATAATTTTCGATGAGCACGGCGCCGCAGAACCCCGCATCGTTCAGGCGCGAGAACAGTTCGCGGAAGGGAAAGGTGCCCCTGCCGGGCAGGCACATTCTGCCCGCAACGTCCACATCGCTCACGTGCACGGTGGCAAGGCTCTCCCCCATCTCCGTAAGATACTCCCGCCAGTTATACCCCGAGATGCGCGCCTGCTTGATATCCAGAACGCCCCCGAGCGCGGGGCACGCCTCCTTCAGACGGGTGAACACGCCCGGGCGGTTGTAGAGCGCCCATTCCACGTTCTCGTAGCAAAGCTGCACGCCATACGTCTTGCACAGCGCGAAAATTTCCGCCGTCTGCTTGGCAGAGCGGGCAAGGTCCTCGCGGAACGTGCGCTTCAGGCGCGCGATGCCGTGAAAGGTATAGTGGTGTGCGTCCAGATTTCTTGCGGACGCCATCGCTTTTTTCAGCCAATCGAAGGCATCTGCCTTCACGCGCGGATGCTCGGCGTACAGCTGCGGCTCAAACTGCGTGTTGAGCACGTGCACGGAATGCACCTTCACATTCCCCTTGGACGCGGCGAGCGCGCTTGCAAAGCGGGGGCTGTACTCCGAAAAGGAGGTGAGGAACACCTCCGCATACGGAACGTGCCATTCGTCGAGCAGGGGCAGCGCCTCCTCGTTGTTCAGGCGCAGAAAGAGCGACGCCGTGGAAATCCCGATCTTCATCAATAAAACCTCTCCAGCAGTTCGTCCGCCGTGTCGCGCATGAAGCCGTACTTGCAGTACAGCGCGAGGATGGTGAACCGATCGCGCAGCTTGTATGCCTCGAAGAACATGCGGCGCACCGTCTCGCGCGGAATCCCGAGCCGTGAAAAGCGGACGGGGCAGCCGAACGAGCGCAAAGCGCCCTCGACATATTCGGGCTGCGGCAGATGTTCCGCCGCGGCATACACCCTTTCGCACCCCTCGAACGCGGGGCGGCGCGCAAGCGTATGGTACAGGTAGAGGGAGACCATCGTCCCCAGCCCCACCTTGACGCCGTGCAGCGGGATGCGCTCGCCGCGGCGCAGAAAGTCCTGTTCCAGAAAGTGGCTCATGTGGTGCTCCGCGCCAGATGCGGGGCGGGAATTGCCCGCGATGACCATGGCATAGCCCGAGATGAGCAGGGCATCCATCAGCTTTTCCACGCCCTCCGCCTCGCCGCGCTGCAGGACGGGCAGGGCGCCGTCGCACGCGCGCACCGCCTCGAGCATGAGGGAGAACGCCTCCTCGTTGACCGCCTCCCCCGTCAGATAAGAGGAGATGCGCCAGTCGGTGAGCGCGCAGTACTTGGCGAGAATGTCCCCCACGCCCGCGCCCGTCATGATGCGGGGCGCCGCGCACAGCACGCCGAGATCCATCAGAACGTCGGACGCCGTCTGCGCGGGGCGGGTGATCTTGCGCCCGCCCTCGATGAGGGGGGTCACGCCCGAGGTAAAGCCGTCCATCGAGGGCGCGGTGGCGAACACGCCGCTCTTTTTGTGCATGAGAAAACCCGCGTACTTGCAAAGGTCGTTGAGCGTGCCCGCCCCCACGGCGAGCAGGTAGTCATATTCCGCGCCCGCCTTTATGACGGCGTCAACCGTCGCCTCGTCCGCCACGGGCTCGGGCGAGGGCAGCACAAGCGCGGCGCACTTGGCGGCATTGCGCCCCACCATGTCCGCGGCCTGCGGCAAAAAGCGTGCCGTCGTCTCGTCCGACACGAGCAGCACGCGCAGCCCTTTGACCGATGTTTCAAAGACGGGAAAGCCTCCGCCCGTCCTGCGCTCGGCGTTGATGCCGAACCGCGCGGAAAGCGCCTGAATGTCCATATCCTCCCTCCCCGTTTGCCTCACTTGCCGATAAAGCTGCAGACGATCCCCTCGTCATAGTCGCCGAATCCCTTGCCGAACAGCGTGAATCCGCCGCGGTGTTCGGCATTTTCGGGCACGGAGATGCGCAGGCGCAGCTGTTCGCCCGGGCGGATGCCGAGGTCAGTCAGGCGCGTCGGCGAAGTTTTGACGCCGCCGATATAGGTGCCGTCCGCCCCCACCGTGACGGTGACTTTCTTGCCGTACTGCCCGAGGTTGCCGTACCACCAGGAGGGGCTGACCGAGCCGGTGCGGTCGTTGTACTCGCCCTTGCTCAGGTACGTGCCCAGCTCCTTGCCGTTGAGGGAGAAGTGCACGTCGCTCGGATAGTAGGCGGCATAGCCGGGCGCCTCCGAGGCAAGCTCCAAAGAAATTTGCAGTGCGGAAAGACGGGTGGTCTCCGTGAGATAATTGGGCAGCAGGTATTCGACATAGCCGTATGAGAGCCACAAAATGCCCGCGCGGAAACGCTCGGGGTAGGAAAAACAGGCGGGATCGTCAAATCTTCCCACGATGGATTCGCGCGTCGCCAGCCCGCAGGTGGGATGCACCTCGTAGGCGACATACTGCCCCACGTCGATCTGCGCCGAGTCCACGCGACCCTCCTCCTGCCGGTTGGCAAGAAAGTCGATGACGATCTTGTCCGCCGCGAGCGAGCAGATCTTCTGCGTGCCGCGGATGCCCGAGGAAGTGGAAATTTCGATCAGCCCCGCCGCGTGCAGTTTTTTGACGTGCGCCGTGATCGCGCCGTTGGACACGTTGAAACGGTTGGCAAAGTAGGCGAGGTTCAGCTCCCCCTTTTGGCGCAGCTCGTCGAGAATGCCCAGCCGCACATCGGAATCGAGCGCCTCGTACAACAGGCGCCCCTGTTTGAAATCCTTTAGATAAATCATATCTTCAATCTCCCGAGTTTTCCCCATTATACGACCAAATCGGGAGAATTGTCAATATAAACTTCTACATTTCGTAAAAGTTTCACAAAAAATTAAAATCAGACATGCCGGACAGCAAGCGCGCCCTGCAAAGAACCGCAGGGCGCGCATAGAGTAAGTTACTGTTTCACGCTGTCCAAAAGCTGTTGGACGGACGCCTTGACGCCGACCAGCTCTTCCTGCGCCGCCTGCTCGGTGGGCGCCTTGACGGAGTAGTAAATCTTCAGCTTCGGCTCCGTGCCCGAGGGGCGCACGCACACGAAGGAACCGCCCGCCAGCTCATAGTAGACGCAGTTACACTTGGGAATGTTCAGCGGCTGCGTGGTGCCGTCCGCCGCCCTGCGCACGTCGGCGGAATAGTCGCGCACCGCCTCCACGGGGAAAGAACCGAACGCTTTGACGTCCACCGTCTTGAGCGCGTCCACGACGGCGTTCATCTCCTTCATCGCGTTCAGGCCGGCATACTGGATGGACTCGTTCTTGTCGAGCACATAGCCGTATTTTGCGTAAATTTCCTGCAGCCTGCCCCACACCGTCTTGCCGATGTAGGTGTAGTAACAGACCATCTCCGCGCACAGCATGGACGCGACGACGGCGTCCTTATCGCGGGCATGGGTGCCGCGCAGATAGCCGCACGATTCCTCAAACCCGAACACGAAGGTATGCGAGCCGTCCGCCTCCCACTCCTTGATCTTCTCGCCGATGAACTTGAACCCGACGGGCGTTTCAAAGAGGGCGACGCCGAAATCGTCGCAGATCGCCTTCGCCATACCCGTCGTGACAAAGGACTTGACGACCGCGGCATTGGCGGGCAGGGCGTTCTCCTCCTTCAGGCGGGTGAGAATGTAATCCAGAAGCAGGATGCCCACCTGGTTGCCCGAGAGCGCCACGAACTCGCCCTCGCCGTTCTTGACGGCAACGCCGAGGCGGTCGGAATCGGGGTCGGTGCCGAACACGACGTCCGCATCGATCTTATCCGCGAGCGCGATGCCCATCGAGAGGGTCTCCTTGAACTCGGGATTGGGCACCTTCACGGTGGAAAATTCGGTGTCCTTCGTCGTCTGTTCCTGCACGACCGTCACGTTGATGCCCAGCTCCTTCAGGATGCGCGTGACGGGAACATAGCCCGAACCGTGCACGGGCGTGTAGACGAGCTTTAAGTCCTTCCCGCACTTTGCCACCGCCTCTTGGGACAGGGTGAGCTTTTTGAGCGCCTCGATATAGGTATCGTCCACTTCCCTGGGAACGGGCAGGATGAGCGGGCTGTCCTCCTCCCCCGTGACGGACAGGTAATCGGTGATCCGATCGATGAACGAGACGACGACCTTGGTCGCCTCGGGCGACATCTGCGCGCCGTCCTCGCCGTACACCTTGTAGCCGTTGTATTCCTTGGGATTGTGCGATGCGGTGATCATGATCCCCGCCGCAGTGCCCAGATACCGCACCGCATACGAGAGCATGGGAACGGGGTGCACGTCGTCGAAGAGATAGACTTTGATGCCGTTCCTGGCGAGCACCCCCGCCGCCTTGCGCGCAAACAGGGCGGAATTTCTGCGCGTATCGTAGGAGATGACCACGCCCTTTGCCTGCTGCGCGGCAGGCAGCGTCTTGAGGTATCCGGCAAGCCCCTGCGTCGCCCGCATGACGGTATAGACGTTCATCATGTTCATGCCGCAGCCGATGATGCCGCGCATGCCCGCCGTGCCGAATTCCAGCTCGCCGCCGAAGCGGTATTCCTTCTCCTTTTCGTCCGCGGCGATCGCCGCAAGCTCCGCCCTGTCCGTCTCCGCCAGGCGCGGGTCCGCCAGCCATGCCTCATAGATGCTCTGATAACTCATATTCTTCACTCCTTATACTTCTTCGGCGCGCCGTTTTCCGCGCGCCGTAATTTCCGAACTCACTTGTCGCCGCCGTCCGTCGGGGCGTTGGTCTTCCTGTTCAGCTCTTCCAGGCTGTCCTCGCCCGTATCGATGTTCTGCGCGACGGTCCCCTCCGCTCCCGCAATATTGTGGATGGAGATGAAATATTTCTTCCCGCTGTCCTCATAAAAATGCACGCACTGCAGCGCCAGCAGGAACAGAAAGCTCAGCGGAATGGTGACGAGCAGCGCGCTGCCCAGCGTGAACAGCCCGAACATGACGTTGACCACTACAATGAGATAGTCTGCCACGAGATAGCTGGCAAACCGCTTCCAGAACGGGCTTTTGCTGCGCAGCGACATCCGCAGCCCCTTTGCCACGCTCGCGGTGCCCGTGAGCACGGCGGGGATCCATGCGGAGATGAGCGTCATCTTGAGCGACTGCAGGCAGATGAAGAGCGCGATCGTCAGCGAGAGCGCAAGCAAGATCGTCAGAAATCCCCATGTGGGCAGGAAGGAGGGCAGATAGAAGAACAAAAACCAGCACGCCGCCAGCGAGAGCGCATCGTACACGAAGGAGATCGGCACATAGATGACCTCATAGAGCGCGGCGCTGCCCAGATTTTTGAAGAACGCTGCGGAAAAACTGGTACGCGCGAACGAGCCCATGCGGTCGTTCATGATGCTTGCCGCCGTAAAGTGGCAGAGTCCGTTCAGGAACCGTGACAGAAGATAGATCAGACACACGCCCACGACCGCGCCCGCGATCGCTCCGCCGTTTTGTGTGATCAGGCGCAAAAAATCCCCGAGCGCCGCGTTGAAGTTCTCCTGAAACTGCGCAAGGTACGCAGAGTCCCCGCTAAAGAGCGCACGGAAAAATTCCCCCACCAGGTCCTTGAGCGCCTGCAGCTCGGCACTTCCCACAATGACGCTGAGCGAGAGCTGCAAAATGACGTAGACAAGGCTGAACGTGAGCACGCCCACGACCAACCTGTACAAAAACATTTTGAATGCGCTTGAAAAATTATCGACGGTGATATGAACGGCGTTGCGGAACCGCATTTCAGACCTCCCACTTATGACGGAGCAGATCTTCCCGATCGAGTTTGTCCGTCTCGAAATAGACCGCTTCCATGCGGACGCAGAAATTCATGAACAGCAGTGCAAACGCAGCCAGCCCGACGAGATAGAAAACTGCCGAGGGCAGGAAGGAACAGCCGCACAACAGAATGAAGAGCGCCGCAAGCGAGATGGAAAAAGAGAGCAGAAGTTTGCCGCGCACCCCCACCATCAGGCGGTAGGAGTAGGTGAACGCCTCGAAAAAGCGGAACCCCGTCATCTGCTTACAGGGCAGCCACAGGTAGAGAATGGTGGAAAGGTAGACGAGCACGAACGAAAAAATGAGGATGAATACGACGTCTGCCGCGTACACCGTAGCCGTTGCGGAAATTTCCGACACGGCAAACATAACCGCCGAGAGCACGACCGCCCACACTTCATACAGCACAAGGTAGGCGAGTGCTGCAAAGGTGACGGAGGGCAGGTTGTTCAAAAACTGTGCGCCGATGCCGCTGAGCGTGCACTTGCCCAGCCGCATATGCTTTTCCACGAACGCCAGCAACAGCGACATGAAGAAGATGACGGAAATGACGGCAAGCGCGCTGTAGATGCCTCCGAGCCAGCTGTCCACGCGGATAAAGCTCCATGCATGGAACAGCTCCAAAAAGTCTGCGCGGGGATCGCCCGCAAAGAAGTTCCCCCATACCGTACTGACGCACTGATAGTCGAGCGAGAGAGACATGAATACCGCCGGCACCACGGCAAACGGCAGCAAGAACCATATGTTTTTGAAGACGTATTTCCAACTACCGAACACTGTACGCATAGCCACTCCTTCCCTGCTATTATATAACAAATCCCGCCCCGTGTAAAGAGTTTTTGAAAAAAAGCCGCCCAAAGGCGGCAATTTTTCAGGCGGGCAGCCGAGATTCCCGCGAGAGACATCCCCGCGTGCCCCTTTCTTCCGGTTATCTCTGCACACGGCCGCTCCCGTCGCCGCCCGCCAGCGCGCGCACCTGCGCCTCGCCGACCATGTTGAAATCGCCCTCGATGGTGTGCTTGAGGCAACTCGCCGCGACCGCAAATTCGATCGCGCCCTGCGCCTCCTCCCCCTTGAGCAGCGCGTAGATCAGCCCCGCCGCAAAGCTGTCGCCGCCGCCCACGCGGTCAACGATGTGCACGGGATACTCGCGCGAGAAGTGCGCCTCGCCGTCATAGAGCATCCCCGCCCAGAGGTTGTCGCTCGCCGACAGGGAGGTGCGCAGCGTGATCGCGACCTTGGCACAGCCGAACCGCTCCGCGAGCTGCTTTGCCACGCTTACATAGCCGTCCTTGTCGAGCGCGCCCTTCGTCACATCGGTATTCGCCGCATGGATGCCGAACACGTCGCTTGCATCCTCTTCGTTGGCGATGCACACGTCAACATAGGGCATGACCTGCGACATGACCTTCCGCGCCCGTTCGCGCGTCCACAGTTTCTTTCTGTAATTCAGATCGCAGGAGATCTTCACCCCCCGTTCCTTTGCCGCCCTGCACAGACGCAGCGTCAGATCGGCGGTGTTCTCACCCAGCGCGGGCGTGATGCCCGTGATATGCAGCCAGTCGGCATCCCGCAGGATGTCCTCCCAACGAAACTCCTCATAGCGGGACTCGGCAAAGGCAGACCCCTTGCGGTCATAGATGACCTTGCTGGGACGCTGCGAAGCTCCCTTCTCCATGAAATAGATGCCGATCCGCTCGCCGCCGCGCACGATATAGCGCGTATCGACCCCATAGCGGCGCAGCGCATTGACGGCAGCCTGTCCGATGTCATGGGCGGGCAGCTTGGTCACATAGACGCTCTCCGCACCGAAATTGGCAAGAGAGACGGCGACGTTCGCCTCCCCTCCGCCGTATTCCGCTCCGAACCCGTCCGCCTGCACAAAACAGTAGTACCCCGCAGGGGCAAGCCTGAGCATGATCTCTCCCACCGTTACAATTTTCATCTCTGCGTCTCCTTTGTCATTTGTATTGCCTCTGTGTTCTGCGGCAGCCCGTTCGGAACGATCATTCCGATTTTCCGTCCTGCGGCGGTTCGCCCGCTGTCTGTTGCGATGCGTCGCCATGCGGCGGGGTGCTGTTCTCAGACGGTTCGTCTGTCTGCAGTGCGTCCTCGGGCAGTGCATCCTCGGGCAGCGTCGTCTGCGCCACCTCCCGCTCCAATTCCTCGGGAAGGGCGTCGGAGGACGCCTGCAAGGCAGTTGCCGCCCGCTCTCCCCTTCTGAATATCTTTTTCAGGATTTGTTTTGCCAGCCCCACGTAATATCTGAATTCGCTCGTACGGCAGGTCAAAAGGAAGAATGCCCCCGCCGCAAAGACGACCACAAATACACATTCAAGTATGAACCACCCGATCCCGACCGGAATGAACGTGCAGATATAGTAAACCAAAGCGGTGAGAAGAAAACTCATCGCAGCGGTCGCAAGCAGGCTCACAACCTGCCCCGCTGCCTTACGTTTGAGTCCATACCGGAACAACACAAAATTTTCGATCGGGATTGCGATCACGACGGTCGCGATGGTATATCCGATCACAACGCCGAACGTCCCCCAGACGTAGCTCAGTCCGATGGCAAGACCGATCCCTGCCCCCGCCTCCAGCAAGGGCTTGAACCAATCCTGCCGGAACAGCCCCATGGCATCCTTGAAAGCGTTTACCGTCTTGCGGATATAGCCGATCATCGCATTCAGAGAAATTGCAGCGACGGTCAGAAGCCCGAACTGCATGCTCTCGCCCAGCCATACCGCAATAAAATCGTTGAACAGGCAGACATAGCACACCATGGTAAATACGGCAAAGAAATTGGAGATATATGAAATTCGTTTGAACACGACATACTGATGCTCTTTATCGCTCCCCAGACAGAGATTCCCGATGCTCGCCGTCATGGAATTGAAAATGATATTGATAAAGTTATTGATGTTCGTGACGATCATGATATAATTGCTGTACTTCCCCGCGTCGATCAGGCTGACAAATGCCGAAATGATGATCGAAGACGTGCTGACGCTGATCACGTTCCCTACGCGATGGCAGAACATTGCCCGCACGTTTTTGAACAGCTGCGACTTTTCTTCTTTCGCAAGATGTTCACCCTTATATTTGGACAAATAAGGATAGCGCTTCCCCGCGATCAGGTGTATGATCAGATTGTTGACAACCGTCTTTGCGATCAGCGTGATCAGATAAGCATAGTAATTGCGGGTGATGTACAACAGAACGATCTGCAGCACATTCAGGCAGATGTTGCAGATATTGTCCACATTGGAAGTCAGGTAATTGTTCTGATCCGCCGTGATGATCGTCCGCTTATATGCCAGAAGATAGCTGCATACCGTATTCGCAACATACATTGCGAAATAGATACGCAGCTCGTTGAGCGAGAAGGATAATTCGGAAATATCCTCCGAGATCAGATGCTGCAAAAAAGGGATACAGCAGCAGCCTGCAACCGCCACGACCAAGGCAATGATGCGGTAGATTTTTGCGAAATACCGCATGAGCATGGCCGCCGTCTTTTCGTCATGCTCCTTTAACGGTTTGTACAGGGAGTAGGCGATGGACGTGGCAAAACCGAGTTCGGCGAGGTTAAGTACCTGCAGAACATTGGTAAAAAGCCCGTTGACGCCGTTGTATTCCACCCCGAGAATGCTGATGAAAACAGAGCGCGTAATAAAGGAGACGATCAGACTGCAAAAGAGACCGACCATCCCGAACACTGTATTTTTCATCGATTTTGCAACACGGGATTCTGCCATACAACGTTCTTTCATGATCATACCTATACTTGATTCTCCGCCTATCAAAAACACGCACAACTTTTATATTTTAGCGGATACAGTTTGAATACAGGAACCGTTTGAGCTCAACATTTTTTTCTTCGCATAAGCGCCAGTTCGCGAGTAAGACGAATAAAATAACAGCAGCCAAACGGTATAAAACGCATAAGAATCAAACTGAACATACAAATATACTACTAAAACAAACAAAATTCGATTCCCTTTGCTCTTTTTCCATAACACAGCCATAAATAAAATATAAAATATTAGTCCCATTTCGGCTATTACGCGCAAATGTCCACAAAAAAAGGACGTTGCTGTAGTATCTTTTAGATCAAGTATCTCAGCCATATAAGAATTCTGATATTCAGCCAATGCGCTATCATAACCCATATTGAATGGATATGACGTATTTCCAATCCCAAAACCAAAAATGGCATGCATCGAATCTTGAAACAATCCCTTGATTATTGCATTGATTCTAAAAAATCTTGACGCTAAAGATGCATCAGCATAAACCCCTAAATCCAATATTGTCCTCAACCTTTCTTGACTGAAAACGAATACTATCCCTGCCATTGATACAATTACCGCAACAGACATTCCAATCAAAGCATTTTTAACACTCTTAACATGAACAATCCATTGCACGAATAAAATTGCAGCAACTACTAACGTATCCAAATAAAATCTTGCGCTTGCGCCAAAAACACAAGTTATAACAACGTAGCATAACAATAATATTTTTAGTTTTTTTACTTCATGCACATATTTCTTGAATATAAAAATGCATGGTAACATTACGCCATATAAATGCATAGAAATAAATGAAGGCTCTGTAAATGTATACTGTAATCTGCCCTCATAATTTCTTTTTTCAAATAGCATTCTAAAAGACTCAAATGCAGGAAGATTTAACAAGGAAATCAAACCATAACAGAATGCAATAGTATAAGCAATAAATAAAATTTGTAAAAACAATTTTGCCGAATTATTCTTTTTTAAAAAGAAAATATTAATCGCCAAATAAAACGCAATCCCCAAACATAATGTACTTACACAATCAAATAATCCTTCTGCTGTTGGCGAAAAGGAAATGTAATTAATGAGTGATAGAATAGCAACTAGAAAAGCAATAATAATAACCTTAAAATTAACAGTTACGTATTTTAGATTTAGTAATACGTAACAAAACAAAATAATAGGCGCAATTGTTGCCCAGCCTGCTGACGGAGCAAAGAATAAATTATCAAACGGAATAAAGAATACCCCGAGATAAAACACGAGGTCATTCATATAATTTACATCTCTGTTCCTTTCCATAACATGTTCCATCAATAATTCTTTTTTAACATCTTTTCAATGAAATTTTCGCTGCTGCAAAGTTCAAATAAGCCCATACCCAAATCTGTTTCTCTGCAGCCGCCCGTATCAAACGACAAGACCTTTGTGCCGCATGCCTGCGCCTCCAGATTGACGGTCGGATAATTTTCTTCCATCGTAGGATTGAAAAAGACATCGGCCGCAGAATACAGTTCCGCCAATTCTTCCTGATTTTCCGTGCGTAAAACGGGCTGTATCCACGTGCTTTTCTGCAGCTCTTTTGCCTGTTTTTCCGATACCCCCACAAGCACGATCTGCTGCCTGTCATGATCGAGCGCCTGATCGAGCTGAACAAAGAATTTCAGGCCCTTTCGGTCATCCCATACTCCTGCAACGCCCAAAATAATTTTTTTTCCCTGCAACCCATACTTTTCAATTACTCTTGCAGGATCGCGCGGATAAAAAATATTCCTGTCGATTTGATTTCGCTTTACGGTTACTTCATACTTCCCCAAGAAAGACTGCCGCACCAATCCCGCCAACCACTCCGACGGCGTGATAAGCGTCATTTGGCTCTCGTCAAGACAGGTAAACCATTGTTTCTTCAGACGATAGTTTCGTTTGGAACGATCCAATAACAGCGACTTCGGATAGGAATGTTTTTGCGGACATTGATAGCATCCGGTTTTCCATTTTTCGCACCCGACATAACTGAAATAAGCACAATGCCCCGTAAATGCCCAGCAGTCATGCAGCGTCCAGCGCACCTGCTTTCCGGATCGTTTCAAATAACGAAACAGCAACGGATAATTCAGATAATACCCATGCAGATTGTGAAGATGAATCACATCCGGATCATATTCCTTCAAAAGTGCGATCAACCGCCCTGTCTTGCCTTTTGAGTGCAATCCTTGGCTGTCAAACATTCTGGAAAAAACACCATGGAGATAGATATCCGTCTTGGAAGAAAAATTAACAGACAAATCATCATATTGCGGTCCACGTGCATAATATAAGCGACTTTCAATATGAGATGATACATCATCTGCGATTTGCTTTCTTACAATTTTACCGGTTGATCCATTACTAAATGAATTAACATATGCGATTTTCATAATTCTTTGTGAGATAAAGTACGAATCACTCGCGCAGGATTTCCAACGATCACACTGTTCTCAGGAAATACCCCTGAAACCACGGCTCCCGCACCCACAACACAACCATCGCCCAAAGAAGTTCCTTTCAATATAATTGTATTACAACCAATAAAACAATTAGCGCCGATATGAATTTCTTTGGACGGTATCTCTATCTCCTCTTTATTATCTCCCCTCTCAAGTTTATTTCTTTCAATGGCATCCAACGGATGAAAATCATTGTCCAATATTTTGGCATTTCCCCCAATCAATGTATTGTCTCCGATGTAAATGCCCTTTCTTGCATATATTGTTGCTCCTGAAATACCAACATGATTCCCGATTTGAATGACTGCTTGCGGCGTTCTTGTTATTATAATACTGCGTGAATAAAGACCTACTAAATTGGATAAAAACCCGCTTTTAACAGTTACATGATCCCCTATGACAAGTTCTTTACCTTTATTAACAATAACAGGCATTCCTTCCAATTTCAGCTTTTTACCATATTTTATTTTCTGCAATTTCAGTATCAATTTGAACCAATTACTATTCATATCGTCTTTCCTTCATGCCCGCAGCTATTCTTTTCCTGTCTTTTCGCAATCACTAACGCCTCCAAGGCTTTTTTGTACTTTGCGACCGAAATATCTTTCGTCAGATTCTCAAGCATATAGTGATAGCCTCTTGTTCCCTGCTCAGACAGTATGTCCGGATTTTCAGCGATCAACTCACGGATGATACGTTCTATCCCGTCATAATCCCCGGGCGAGACAACCTTGCCGCATTGGGTCTTTTCCACGATGTTACGGGCTTCCGTACCCTCTTCCAAAACGCCGAGAACGGGCTTTGCCACCGCCAACACCCCATATAATTTGGATGGACAGGAAATCCCCTTTATTCCTTTTGCATTGACGACCCAAAGCACGTCTGCCGCATTCAGACTGTATATCAATTCCTCTTTTGCCTGATAGGGAATAAATACAACGTTCTTCAGCCCCTGTTCCTGCACATATTCCTGCAACGTCTGCTTCAGCGTTCCGTCCCCGACGAACGGGAATACCACTTCGGAATCGTCCTTGAATTTTCCGATCACCCGCATAATATTTTCCAGATCATAATAGAGGCCGATATTGCCGGAATACATGATCACAAATTTATTTTCCAGCCCGTATTTTTGTTTGAAAGCAGCAACCTTTTCGTGCTCACGCGGCAGAGGATATATCTGTGTATGGTCCATCCAGTTGTTGATGAATTCAGTCTCCGGCATGGCCTTCGACAATGTTCCGTTCCGCTTTGTGAAACGCTTTTTCATTGTTTCGACCATGTCGCTGCCGACAACGATCACTTTATCTGCAACCTTGCAGCTATGCTTATCGAACGCCATCATCGCCTTCAATACGGCTTTGTTTTTGCTGTAGCCAACGGCGATCGTCTGTTCGGGGTTATAATCCTGAATATTATAAATATACTTTGCCCGCCTGAACCTGAAGAACAGATTGATGCGTTTGCCGATCACGCCCAGCATTCCCCCCAAAACCGGCGGCTGAGAAATGGCAAAGATCAAATCCGCCCCCGGAGCCTTGAAAGTTGCCCAAACCGAGCGGAAAAAGTAGGCCAGAATGTGCTTGACCCTGCTCTTTTTGCTGTGTTTATCGACATCGGGCACCCTGACCCTGATTACCTTGACGCCGTTATATTCTTCCCGATAATATTTCTTTTTCCTGTATTCCTGCGGAATGGTACCCGTATAACAGGGAACGGTACAGATCACAGTGATGTCAAAAGTATCCTTCAGCCCTTCACAGATATCGGTGCACAGCTGCGCCGTGGAAGCCAGTTCGGGATAATAGTAATTTGCATATACCAACAACTTTTTCTTTTGATCGGTCTTTTTACTCATACTCATCTCTCCGCGCGAACGGGGTTACGCAGGAAGTCGTCGTAGGCGAGGCGGATGCCGTCGCGAAGCTCCGTTTTGTACGTCCAGCCGAGTTTTGCCGCTTTGGAAACATCCAACAATTTTCTCGGCGTGCCGTTTGGCTTGCTCGTATCCCACCTGATCTCGCCGCGATAGCCGACCACATCCGCCACCAGCTCCGTCAGTTCCTTAATGGAAATTTCCTTGCCCGTTCCCGCATTCACCGTCTCATTCCCGCTGTAGTGATTCATGAGAAAGACGCACAGGTTTGCAAGGTCGTCCACGTACAGGAACTCCCGAAGCGGGCTGCCGTCCCCCCAGCAGGTGACATAGGGCACGCCGCTCTCCTTCGCCTCGTGAAAGCGGCGGATGAGCGCGGGCAGCACATGGCTGTGCGTCGGATGATAGTTGTCGTTCGGACCGTAGAGGTTGGTGGGCATGACGGAGATATAGTCCGTGCCGTACTGCCTGTTGAGAAATTCGCAGTACTTCAGCCCCGAAATTTTGGCGAGCGCATATGCCTCGTTGGTCTTTTCGAGTGCGGAAGTCAAAAGGCAACTCTCCGGCATGGGCTGCGGCGCAAGGCGCGGATAGATGCAGGACGAACCGAGAAATTCCAGCTTTTTACAGCCGTTGCGCCATGCCGCGTGAATGACGTTCATCTCCAACATCATGTTGTCGTACATGAAGTCGGCGAGCGCCTCGGCATTGGCAGCGATGCCGCCCACCTTGGCCGCAGCGAGAAAGACGTATTCGGGCCGTTCCTGCTTAAAGAACGCCTCGACCTGATCCTGGCGGATGAGGTCCAGCTCCTGATGCGTCCTTGTGACAATGTTGGCATAGCCCTGCCGCTGCAGCTCACGGACGATGGCGGAACCGACCATGCCGCGGTGGCCCGCCACATATATTTTTGCGGTTTTTTCCATCATAGCATCCCCTTCTTTGCCGCGGCCTCCCGCTTTGCAAGCGCGAAGTCATGTTCGGCCATGATGCGCACGAGTTCTTCATAGCTCGTCTTTTGCGGGTTCCAGCCGAGGACGGTCCTGGCTTTGGTCGGGTCGCCCCAGAGGTTATCCACATCGGTGGGGCGGAACCACTTGGGATTGACGCAGACAAGCATCTCGCCCGTGCGGACGTCATACCCCTTTTCGTCGACGCCGCTCCCCTCCCAGCGAAGCTCGATGCCGACGTGGCGGAACGCACGTTCCGTAAAATCCCTGACCGTATGCTGTACGCCCGTGGCGATCACGAAGTCCTCGGGGGTATCGTGCTGAAGGATGAGCCACATGCACTCCACATAGTCCTTTGCATAGCCCCAGTCGCGCAGGCTGTCGAGATTGCCAAGCTCCAGATGATCCTGCAGGCCGCAGGCGATGCGCCCCGCTGCAAGCGTGATCTTGCGCGTGACGAAATTCTCCCCGCGGCGCTCCGATTCATGATTGAACAGAATGCCGCTGACGGCGAACATGCCGTATGCCTCGCGGTATTCCTTGGTGATCCAGTAGCCGTACTGCTTGGCAACGGCATAAGGGCTGTACGGATGGAAGGGCGTTGTTTCGCGCTGCGGGATCTCCTCCACTTTGCCGAACAGCTCGGAAGTGGATGCCTGGTAGATGCGGCACATCTTGCCAAGCCCAAGAATGCGGACGGCCTCGAGAACGCGCAGAACGCCGAGTGCATCCACATCGCCCGAATATTCGGGCACGTCAAAGCTGACCTGCACGTGGCTCTGCGCCGCAAGGTTGTATATCTCATCCGGACGGACCTGCGCCACGATACGGATGATGCTCGACGAATCGGACAGGTCGCCGTCGTGCAGCGTGAGCGCATTTTTTGCAATCAGATGGTCGATGCGCTGCGTATTGGAAACGGACGAGCGGCGCACGATGCCGTGCACTTCATACCCTTTTTCCAGCAGAAACTCCGCCAGATAACTGCCGTCCTGCCCCGTAATGCCTGTGATCAATGCTTTTTTCATTTCCGAACTCCTGCGTTTATACGTTGACTGCCAGAATTTTCATCTTTCCTTTTAACGTGATCTTTTCCTTTGCGGCGGCGAAGAAGGTATCGCCCACGGCGCAGCTATAAGTCAGCCGCCCGTCCGAGATGGTGCCCTCCCCCTCGATGACGACGATCGCCTGAAAGCTTGCCTCCGACTGCGGAAGATCGCACTCCCCGTCCACAAAGTACTGCGTCACGGAGAAATACTTGCATTCCCCGATGAGTGATTTCACATAGTCCGCCCCCATCTGCGCCTCGTAACGGTCAAAAGCCTTGGGCGCGACGGCGTGCATGTCCAGAACGTCCAGAGCCTTGTCCACATGCAGCTCGCGTTTCTTTCCGTCCCTGTCCCGCCTGCCGTAATCGTACAGCCGGTAAGTGACGTTGGAGGACTGCTGCACTTCGCAGATGAGGCACCCCGCGCCGATCGCGTGCACCGTGCCCGCCGCCATGAAATAGGCATCCCCCTTGTGCACGGGAACGCGGTTGAGCACCTCGGGCAGCGTATCGTCCTCGATGCGCCTGCGCAGCTCCTGTGCCGTAACGTCGCGGTTGAACCCGACGTAGATGCAGGCATCCTCCTCGGCGTCGAGCACATACCACATCTCGCTCTTGCCGTATTCGCGTTCCACGGAGAAGGCATAGTCGTCGGCGGGATGCACCTGAATGGAGAGGTCCTGCCCCGCATCGATAAACTTGATCATGACGGGGAATTTTTCATACCCCTGCGCCTTCCAGCCCAGGCGCTCCCTGCCGATCGCCTCGATATAATCGGGGAAGGGCAGTCCTGCAAATCCCCCCTCCGCGATGCAGGATTCCCCGTCCGGATGCGCGGAAAGCTCCCAGCTCTCGGCGACATGCTCCATCTCTCCGGTGTCCTTGTGCAGCATATCGCGGATCTTCTGCCCGCCCCAGAGATTGTCCTTGAACACGGGCGCGAGGCGCACGAGCAGCTCGGGTTCCCCCTTGCGCCTGTGCGCGAGGGGCTTGAGCCGCCTGTCCGTATACAGCAGCTGCAGTTCATCCTTGCCCGTATTGATGATCTGATAGGTGGCGTTGTCCGCGATCGCGATGCTCTGGTCGACGGTGTAGTCGATCTCGTCGTGGCTGCCCTGCAGGCGGGCGCTGCCGCGCAGGACGAGATAGTTGGCGACATGCCCGCGCCTGCACTGGCAGGCATAGCTTTCGCCGGGGTAAACCGTGATATCGCTCACGGTGATGCGGTCGGTGGTGTAGATCGTCTCCTCCGTGCCCCACGTCTGATAGCGCTTGGGCTGAATATCGAAATACCGCTTTTTAGCGGGGTAGTATTTCTGGGCGATGCCCTTGATGTCCGCCTCGCGCGATTTTTCGGCAATGTAGACGGTATCGCGCGTGTTGACGATGACGATGTTCTTCAGCCCGTTCGCAACGATGAGTTTCTGTTCGGGAATGTTGACGATCTCCACCCCCTTGCAGTTGTAGGCGATGGCATTCCCGTTGTTCCTGGTCACTTTATCGACGTATTCGTAGAAGGATGTGATGTCGGTGATGCGCGCCCATTCAAACGTCGCCTGCACCAGCTCGCAGTTGTCGGTGTGCAGAATTTTAGAGAGGCTGACGGGCGTGACGGGCGTATCGGAGACCAGCATGCCGTCGGCAATGCGCAATTTCTCGCAGTCCTCCACCACGCCGTGGGGCAGAACGGAGAGCAGCACCCACGCCTTTACGCCGAGGATCCCGCAGTCCCAATAGCTGTACTTGCCCCGTTTGGGGCTGCACGTGACCGTCTTTCCGCGCACGTTGACGAAATTGTAGCCCGGGCGGCTGTTGGTCGGCTTGCAGACGACAATCGCCATCTTGTCCTGCGCGGCGATCTCCTTGACGCGCGCCATGCTCTCACCGTAGTCGCCCTCCGTCAGGCACTCGGACGAGACGATGAGCAGCTGTTCGTCCGGATCGCACTCCCTTGCATAGGCGATGACGGGCGGCGCGGTCTTGAGCGCCTCCCGCTCGTACACAATGGAATACGTGATACCTTGGAAAGCCTGCAGCTGCCCCCTGACGACGTTCTCATACCGCTTGTTGGTGAGTACGACGAATTCGTCGCAATAGGGGATATTGCGCAGGATGGTCTCCTGAAACATGGAACGGCCTTCACGGATCTCCATGAATTGTTTGGGGTAGTCCTTGCGCGACAGGGGCCAAAGCCTGTCGCTGCTGCCGCCCGCGAGAACAAGACACTTCATATGTTTATTTTACCAGACCGAGCAGCGCCTGCCTGAGGCGGCGCACATTCTCCTTTGCACTCTGCATCGTTTTGCCCTTTGCGCCGAAATAGAACTTGATCTTCGGCTCGGTACCCGAGGGACGCACACAACACCATGCTTCCTCTTCCAGTTCAAAATACAGCACATTGCTTGCGGGAAGGTCCGTCGCGCTCTCCTGCCCCGAGGCAAGGTCGCGGCGCACTCCCGCGGCATAGTCGCGCAGGGCGAGCACGCGCATGCCCGCAAGCTGCGCGGGGGGATGTGCGCGCAGATCATCCATCATCTGTGCGATCCGGTGCGCGCCGTCCGCGCCCTGCAGTGTGAGACTTGCCAGGTCCTCTTCATAGAACCCGTACTTTTCATACATGGCGAGCATGGCGTCCCAGAGCGTCTCGCCGCGGCTCGCATGATATGCCGCCGCCTCGCACAGCAGCGTGACGGCCGCCACGGCGTCCTTGTCGCGCGCATACGTGCCCGCCAGACAGCCGTAGCTCTCCTCGAATCCGAATTCGAACACATAGGCGCCCTTCGCCCCGTCCGGCCGTCCGCCGTTTGCGCGGGCCGCCTCTTCAAACAACTTGATCTGCTCGCCGATATACTTGAAACCCGTGAGCGTCTCAATGACAGTGAGTCCGTACTCCGCGGCAACGGGGTATACCATGTCCGAGGAGACGACGGTGGTGACGAGCGCACCGTCCGCCGCGCGCGCGGGCAGAAGGCCCTGCTCCCTGCGGGCGGACAGCACATAGTCGGCGATGAGCAGACCGCTCATGTTGCCCGTGAAGGAGACGTATTCCCCCGCCTTCGTCCGGCAGTACACGCCCAGCCTGTCCGCATCGGGATCGGTGGCGAGCACGAGGTCGGCCTGCTCCCGCTCTGCAAGGGCGAGCGCGAGCGCAAAGGCGCGCTTGTCCTCGGGATTGGGATATTCCACGGTGGGGAAATTGCCGTCCGGCTCCGCCTGCTCGGGCACGACGAACACGTGCTCAAAGCCCAGTTCGGCGAGCACGCGCCGCACGGGGAGATTGCCCGTTCCGTGCAGCGGCGTGTAGACGATCTTCAATCGCTTTCCCATCTCGCGCACGAGCGCGGGACGCAGGACGAGGTCTTTGACCGCCTGCACGTAGCGCCCGTCCACCTCTTCGCCGATGCGCACGAGCAGCCCGCGCGCGGCGGCCTCCCGCTCTGAGATACGCCGGATGGCGGCATAGTCCCGTACCGCACCGATGGCGGCGATGATGCGCGCGTCATAGGGCGGGACGATCTGCCCGCCGTCGCTCCAGTAAACTTTGTAGCCGTTGTAGGCGGGCGGGTTGTGGCTCGCCGTGATGACGATGCCCGCCGTGGCGCGGAGCCGGCGCACCGCAAAGGAGAGCTCGGGTGTGGGCCGCAGCCCCTCGAACAGATACGCCTTCACCCCGTTCGCGGCGAGGATGCAGGCGGAGTCGAGCGCAAATTCGGCGCTCATCCTGCGGCTGTCATAGGCGATGACGACGCTCCCCTCCCCCGTCTGCGAACGGATGAAATCGGCAAGCCCCTGCGTTGCCTTTCCGACGGTGTAGACGTTCATGCGGTTGGTGCCCGCACCGAGCACGCCGCGCAGCCCGCCCGTTCCGAAGGAGAGCGAGCGGTAAAAGGCGTCCTTCTTTTCCTCATCCGACATGGCGGCAGCCTGCGCGCGCGTCGCCCCGTCGAACACGGGGTCGGTGCACCACCTGCGCCATTCGGCAAGATAATCGCTCACAACAGTTCCTCCCTGCCCTCTGCCCGCAGGCGCTCCACCACCTTCTTCACGTCCTGCGCGCCCGACTTGGGGCACACAAGGACGGCGTCGGGCGTCTCGACGATGACGAGATCGCTCACATCCACGGCGGCGATCAGCCTGCCGCTCGAGTAGATGACGGTATTGTGCGTATCCACCTGCACGGCGTTACCCACGACGACGTTGCCGGCATCGTCGCAGGGATGCAGCGTGCCGAGCATGTCCCAGCTGCCGACGTCGCTCCAGCCGAATTCGCCGGGCACGACGAGAATGTCGCCGCTGCGCTCGAGAATGCCGTAATCGACGGAAACGGAGGGAAGGATGGGATATGTCTCGGACAAGACGCGCTCCTCCTCTCCCGTTCCGAACGCTGCTGCAATTTTTTCCAGCCCCGCATACAGTTCGGGCAGAAGCAGGCGGAACTTTTCCAGAATGACGGACGCACGCCAGACGAACATGCCGCTGTTCCACACGTAGTCCCCGCTCTTCAGGTACTCCTCCGCCCTCTCGCGCGGCGGCTTTTCCACGAACTGCGCGACGGGCTTGACGCGCCCTGCCGCTTTTTCGCAACGGATATACCCATAGCCCGTGGCGGGAAACGTGGGCGTGATGCCGATGGTGACGAGCTTGCCCGTCGCCTGCGCGGCATCCACAGCGACGCGCAGCGTCTCGCCGAACGCCGCCTCGTCGCGGATATAGGCGTCGGAGGGCGTGATGACCAGAATGCCGTCTCCGCGTTCATGCGCGATCTTCATGGCGGCATAGCCGATGCAGGCGGCGGTGTTGCGCGCGCACGGCTCGCGGAGGATGCGCTCCGCACGAATGCGCCCCTGCGTCGCCCGCTCCATCGCCTCCGCCTGTTCGCAGTTTGTGACGATATAGATATCTTCATACGCGGCGACGCGGGTCAGGCGGTCCACCGCCTCGTTGACCATCAGCTCCCGTCCGCTCAGGTTGAGCAGCTGCTTGGGCGTTTCCCTGCGGGAGAGCGGCCAGAACCGCGTTCCGCCACCCCCCGCCATAATGATGCCGTAAATGTGTTCAGGCATGATTTGCTCCCTTATCTCATTCGCCGCTGCGGTCGAAGATGACCATGTAGGCGCCCTTGAAGATGATCTTCAGATCGAGCCAGATACTCTGTTTCTGAATGTATTCCAGATCGAGCCGCACCCATTCGTCGAACGAGAGCGCGTTGCGGTTCTTTTGGATCTGCCACAGGCACAACAGTCCCCCCTTGACGTCCAGACGGTGCCGCTGATATTCGGTGTACTGCTCCACCTCGCTTGGAATGGGAGGGCGCGGCCCCACCACGCTCATTGTGCCGTTCAAAATGTTGAACAGTTGGGGCAGCTCGTCCAGCGACAGCTTGCGCAGCACCTTGCCCACCTTTGTGATGCGCGGGTCGTTCTTCATCTTGAAGGCGGGCGGATCCGCCTCGTTCAGCCCCGCCTCGATGAGTTTTTGTTTCATCTCCTCGGCATTGGGGCACATCGTCCTGATCTTGTAAAACTTGAAAATTTTTCCGTTCTTTCCCACCCGTTTGGAGACGTAGATGGGATTGTGAAAATCCTCCAGCCACTTGATGAGAATGCACAGCAGAATGAGCCATGAAAAAACGATCAAAACAAGGCCGGAGGAGAGAATATCGAACGTGCGCTTGACGAACAGATAGCATCCGTAGCGAAACCCTTTGCGGGGCGTGTAGGGCGGCTCCTGCGCGGGCGGATTTTTTTGCGCAAGCAAAGACGCCTGCTCCGAAACGGAAGCAGGCTCAACGACGGGCATCTCCTCCGATGTCCGATCCGGCAGTTCAATTGTACTATTTTGTGCGGGCTGCGGCTGCGCATCCCGTTCTTCTTTATCCATCTGTGATCCTCCCAACTATAGAACGCCGAGCAGGATGGTTCCGCCTCTCCCGTCACGTCTCCCCCAAACTACGGTGCCTGAAAAAAGTCCGGCGCGGAACTGTATGAATTTATTATATCATGTCCTTTTAAGAGCTGTCAATCCATTTATGTCATATAATCGTATGACATATGTGCGTTTCTTTCCCTATTATAATGCGAACAGGCGGACGGCATAAAGGGAAACCCGCACCCGCAGACACTTTTTATCAAAGTATGCCCGCAGCATATGAAAATATGCGGCGTGCGTCTTGTGACGCGCGCCGCACTCATGTTGTCATTTGCGGTAAATTCTGACTTCCGCGCCCTCGGAGACAGCGAACGAAAGGCGTACTTCCGCCACGTCCGAATCGGGCGCTGCACCGTCAAAGGAGAAGGGAAACGCAGTCCCGTCCCGCTTTATGACGGTATAGGACGCCTCCTGTCCGTTGACGCGGATGCGGGCGATCCTGCCTGCGGACAGGTGAATGCGCAGGCACACCTGCCGATCGGCGCAGCAGCGCTCCCCCGCAAAGCAGCCTTCTGCGCCTTCAAACGTCACTACGTGGCAGTTTTCCACCCTGTCGAACTGAGAAATATAGCCGCAGGTACGCTTTTCGCCCAATTGGTAGGCGGTCGTCTCGCCGTCATCCTCGACGAGCGCCCCTTCGCAGTACGCCTCTTCGGAGGGGTAGAAATCAAAGGCAAGAGACTGCCAGGACTGCTCCTTGGTATTCTTTGCATCCTGCGCGAGCGGAATGAGCGCCCCCTCGCGCACGAAGAGCGGCATTTGTTCGACGGGGCAGGGAACGGCGTGCGCTCTTCCGCCCGCATATGCCTTTCCGGTGAACACATTCACCCATCTGCCCTTGGGCAGGTACACCTCGCGCGCTTCGGGCAGATAGCGCCGTTCGCTCTGTGTGGTGCCGAGCGAGAGCCGCGCATCGCCGTATGCCTGGAAATATTCGATGCTCACCCTGTGTTCGCCCGCAGGGAAGACGCCGAAATGCGTCTGCTGCGCATCGTGGATACTCCAGTCCTCAAAGACCTTTTTCCCATCGATGCGGATGCGCACGCCGTCGTCCGCAAGGACGGCAAGCTCCGTTTCCACGGGCAGAACGATGACCGTTTCAAAGCGCGCGGAGAAATTATAGACGGGCACGTCGGGATGGGGAGACTCTCCCCTGAAGTGCAGATCCAGAAAATCGTACTGCGTGGCGCAAAGCGGATCCCCTTTGCACTCCCTGCCCGCATAGTAGGTCGCTTTGACAGGCGCAGCATAGTACGAGCGCGGAAGGGACATCCATGTTTCGTCATATCGCGCGACGGGCGCGACGAGAATATCTTTGCCCAGCAGGTACTCGCTCGTCTCACGGCAGGCGCGCCTGTCCTCCGGATACTCGAACCCGAGCGCGCGGCAGACGGGCACCCCCGTCTCATAACTCTCATATGCAAGCGAATAGATGAGCGGCAGCAGGCGGTAGCGCAGGCGGATATATTCGCGCACGATGCGCAGCGTTCTTTCGTCATACGCCCAGGGTTCGCGCGTCCTGACGATGCTCTTGGTGCAGTGCGGGCGGAACACGGGAGAGAGCGCGCCGAACTGCATCCAGCGGATGTAAGTTTTTGCATCGGGATTGCCCGTATGTCCGCCGCAGTCGGCATTGACGTAGGGAAGGCAGTTCGCACCCGCCCGGACGAGCGTTTCCACCTCCTGACCGAGCGCCGCCTCGTCCGAGCGGATGTCCCCCGTCCACTGAATGGAATAGCGGTGGGAGGCGCTGTCGCGCACGGAACATTCCCCGCTGCCCGTATATGTGCCGTTGTGTACATTGTTGACGTTGCCCATGATGACGGGACGGCGGTACACGCGCTTGTTTTTCGCCTTCTTCTGATAATAGTGCCGCGTGATGTCCGTGAACAGATAGAGGCCGAACGTCTCGGGCGCGATGCCGCCGACGGGGCTTATCAGCTTGGTGTGCCAGTTCCTGTCATACCACCACGTATCCAGCCCCTGCGCCATGAGCGCCTGCAGCTTTTCCTCGCGGTATTTCACCTCCGCGGGGTCGAGCAGGTCCTTTGCGCCCTCGACGGGTTCGGGATGGTCGTTGAACATGACCTCCACCCCGTGCGCATGCGCAAACGCAAAATACTGCCCGACGTCGGGAAAGAGCTTTGTGTTGACGTCGTAGCCGATGCCGCGGTCGGAGGCGGCGCGCCAGTCGGTATCGATCACGATATTGTCGAGCGGGACCTCGTGCGCCTCATAGTCGAGAATGCGCTGCATGGCGCCCGCCTGGTCATACTCGTAATAGCGAGAATCCCACAGCCCGAGCGTAGAGAGGCGCACCAGCTCGCTCCTGCCCGTGAGCGTCACATACAGGCGGCGCAGCGTCTTGGCGTTCTTGCCGCACAGCAGCAGATAGACGTCCTCGACGTTCTCTTCCGCCTTATAGCCGCTGTTTTTGCGGTCGCGCCAGGCATAGCCGCCCTCCGGCACCGTGATGCGAGGCGTGTCCGCAAGCGCGAACACCTCGGGCGTGCTGCCGGGGGCGGGCAGTTCGCCCGAATTGGCAAGCCGCTTATACTTCCACACCGCCTTACCCGCGCGCTCGAGGCGGGTGCCCGAGAGCGAACGCGCCGCCGCAGGCAGAACGAGGGCGTACTCCCCGAAAACGATGTGCACCCCCTGTTCATCCTCCTGCACCGATGCTCCGTCAAACCCTGCAAACTGCGCGCGATCGGGCACGAAGAAGGTGTTTTTATCGCAGAATCTCCCCTTTTTCATGCGCTCGATGCGCACGACGTCCCGTGAGAGAAACTGCACGCGGATCTTTCCGATCGTAAATTCCTGCATCGTTTTTCCTCCGTATCCCTTAGAGAACGAACTTGCCGTTCTCCACGCGCAGCCGCGCCGTCAGGCGGATGTCCGCGCTCGACGCGCCGACAAACACTTCGTAGACGCCGTCCGTCATTTCCCATGTATCGCGCGCCGTGTTCCAATGCGCAAATGCGCGAAAATCCAGTCCCACGCGCACTTTTACGGACTTGCCCGCGCCGATCAAATCCTTGGAAAAGCCCTTCAGCTCCTTCTTCGGGCGGTAGACGAGGGGCGCGCTCTCGCCCACATACACCTGCGAGACTTCCCTGCCGTCCCGATCGGAGACGTTCTCCACGACGTATTCGGCAACGACCTTGCCCCCCTCGAGGGAGAGTTTCAAATCACGGTAGACAAATTCCGAATAGCTCATGCCGTGCCCGAAGGGATAGAGCACGGGGACGTCGTAGGTATCGAAATAGCGGTACCCGACGTCCGGCCCCTCCTGATAGCGCGTGACGCCCGCGGCGCGGTATGTATGGACTGCGGGAACGTCGTCCAAATCGAGCGGGAAGGTCTCGGAGAGCTTGCCGCTCGGATTGACTTTGCCCGTCAGAATGTCGGCGATCGCCCCCATGCCGCCCATGCCGGGGAATCCCGCATAGACGATCGCGGCGACGCTGTCCGCCCAGGCAGACATATCCACCGCCGCGCCCGCAAAGACGATGACGACGGTGTCCGGATTGCGCGCCGCCGTATCGAGGATGGCGCGCTCCTGCACCTCGCTCAGGCGCATGGTGAGCCTGTCCCCCTCCTCGAATTCCACGCCGTCGCCCGTTCCGACGCAGACGATGTTCGCGTCCGACTGCGCCGCATTCAGCACCGCCGTGCGCGTATTCTGCGCAAAGGAATGGATGACGCGCGTGCCGAACGCCCCCTCATAGGCGACCTCGTGCCCGCGGGAGACGAGTTCGGCGGGCAGATCGGCGGACATTTGCGTCCACCTCACCTTTGCCGAGCCGCCGCCCGAAAGGTAGCCCGTGTTGTCGGGCCTTGCATAGATGCCGCACACCGACAGCTTTGCGCCCTTCGCCAAGGGCAGCACGCCCTCGTTCTTGACAAGGACGATGCCCTCTGCGGCGATATCGCGCGCCGCCGCAATGCGCTCCTGCTCCGAACGCTTGTTTTTCCTGCCCCTGCCCATCTCCTTGAGCCGTCCGACGAGTTGCAGAACGCGCTGTGCGCAGGCGTCGATCTCCTCCTCCGAAATGCTGCCCGCAGCCAGATCGTCGGCAAGTTTTTTCCTGCCCGCCTCGCTGTAGGGCATCTCGATGTCCAGCCCCGCCTTTGCCGCCGCCGTCCTGTCACGCACCGCGCCCCAATCGGAGACGATCGCCCCGTCAAATCCGCACTCGTCGCGCAAAAAGTCGAACCCCTTGCGGTATTCCGAACCGTATTCGCCGTTGATGCGGTTGTACGAACACATGACGGAGACGGGCTTCGCCTCGCAGACGATCTCGAAGGGACGGTAGTACACTTCGCGCAGCGTGCGCTCGTCCACCTCGCTCGTCTGGTGCAGGCGGTCATATTCCAGATTGTTGCAGCAAAAATGCTTGAGGCAGACGCCGATGCCCGAGGACTGCACGCCCTCAACATACGCCTTGCCCATGTCGCCCGCGAGCTGAGGGTCCTCCGAAAAATACTCGAAGTTGCGCCCGTTCAGCGGATGCCGCTTGATGTTCACGCCGGGCGCGAGCAGCAGTTCGACGCCGCGGTCACGGCAGTCGTCGGCAAGACACTCGCCCATCAGACGCGCGCAGTCCGTGCTCCACGTGTTTGCCAGCACCTGAATGGAGGGGTAAGCGACGGCGGGAATGGTGTAGGGCTTTCCGTCCTCCCCCGTGCGCTCGGTGCGCAGCCCCACCGGCCCGTCCGACATCGTGATGAAGGGAATTTTCCCGTCCAGATCGTCGGTATGCCAGGAGTCTTTTCCCGTAAGAAGGCGGACCTTTTCCTGCAAGGTCAGAGTTGCTTTGGTTTTCTTTTCCATACCTTTTCTCCTATATCAGACATTACCGCTATTATACGGGAAATTGTTACAAAAAGCAATACCCTTTTGCAAGATTTTCGCGGTAAATTTATCTTTTCAGCCAAGGTTTCCCCGTCCGCACACATTCCCGGACAAAGCACTCCCCAAAAGAAAAAAGAGCGCGGAAGGATGCGCTCTTCTGGCCTGTCGGCAGATACGGTTCCATGATAAGTTTATTACAGAAAATTGAAAATGATCGCAAGGATAACTGCGGCTACGACGACGATCGTGGCTGCCTTTTTGCCCTTGGCGTGCGCCGCAGCGGAACGGTCCAGCAGGATGGATGCCGAATTGCAGCGCTCCCTTGCGCGCGAGGTGAGCATTTCGGCATCCCTGCAAAAGCTGTCGTCCTCCCCGTTCTTGCGGAAACTGCGCATGTTTGCCAGCGCCTGCTCCGCCTGCCGCACGCTCGTTTCCGCCCTGTAAAAATCGGAGGCGATCGAACGGATGCGCTCGTCGGCACGCCTGTCCGCGCCGCCCGTTCCGTGCGCACGGATCGACCTGCCGGACAGCGGAAAATATACGTCGCGGCCGCGGCTGTCGCGGATCTTCAGGCCGGAGAACTGCTCCTCGACGCGCCGCAGGCTCTCGTTTGCCTGCGCACAGCAGGCGCGTGTGAGGCACGCCCAGGAAAACGCCTTTTGGGGAAATCTGCCCGCCAGCTCGCGGGCGAGGGCGGCCGCACCCGCGCTGTCGCCTATTTTTTCCAGCGCCAGAAAGCGGTCGATGCTCTCCCGCTCGGCAGAGGGCGCCTGCCCGACGCCCGTCAGGTACTTCGTTCCGCAATACGGGCACACGCCGTATGCCGACGAATCGTCCACCTCGAGCGGGGCGCCGCAGGCACTGCATTTGACTGCAATGATGCTCATAATATCCTCATACGTAAGCAAAATCCCGCCCCACGGGCGGGATGGTTCACTCCGCCGGACGCTCCTTGATCTCGACGTTGTACTTCTTGGAATCCCTGGGCGTTGCGGCGCGCACGAGGGTGCGCAGCGCCTTGGCGATCTTGCCCTGTTTGCCAATGACCTTGCCCATATCCGAATCGGACAGCCACACGGTGACGTTGATCGCCTCGTCCGTCTCTTCCACGTCGTATGAGACGTGCTCCTTATCCTCGGCAAACTGGCCGACGATATATTTGATGAGTTCCAGCATATCGGTTCCTCCTATATTTGCGGTGTGTTTGGAAAGAGGGAGTCAGACACCCGATCAGAACTTCTTCTTTTTCGTCTTGGTCTTCGAAGGCGAAAGCTTTGTCGGCTTTTCCATCGCGCCCGCGCGAACGAGCAGGCTGCGCACCGTCTCGGTGGGCTGGACACCCTTTGCAAGCCACTCCTTCGCCTTTTCGACGTCCACGGTGAGCGTTACAGGCTCGCTCTTGGGATCGTAGAATCCGATCTTCTCGATGTACTCACCCGTTGCCGCCTTGCGCGCATCCACAACGACGATGCGGTACACGGGAGACTTCTTGTCGCCCATGCGCACCAATCTCATTTTGACCATACAGTTACCTCCGGAATTTGTTTTTCTTCGCTTTATTGTCCGCCGCCGCACAGGGCGGGATACGGCTGTTTTCAGAAGGGAAGGCGCATTCTGCCCTTTCCGCCCTTCATCTGTTTCATCAGGAGCTTTGTCTGCTCGAACTGCTTGAGGAGCTGATTGATCTCCTGTACGCTCGTGCCCGAACCGAGCGCGATGCGGCGCTTTCTCGACGAGTTGATGATCTGCGGATTTTCCCGCTCCTTCGGGGTCATCGAGAGGATGATCGCCCGCGTGCGCTCCATCTTCTTTTCGTCGAAATCGCTCTCCTTGAGCCGCAGTTTGCTGCCCGGGAGCATGCTCATGAGCGCGGACGCGCCGCCCATCTTTTTGAGCGCCTCGAACTGATCGAGATAATCGGCGAGCGTGAAGGAATTTTCGCGCATCTTGCGCTCCATCTCCTTCGCCTGCTGTTCGGAGACCGCCTCCTGCGCCTTTTCGATGAGGGAAAGCACGTCCCCCATGCCGAGGATGCGCGATGCCATGCGGTCGGGATAGAAGGGTTCGAGGTCGGTGAGCCTTTCCCCCACGCCGATGAACTTGATGGGCTTGCCCGTGACCGCCTTGATGGAAAGACAGGCGCCGCCGCGGGTATCGCCGTCCAGCTTGGTGAGGATGACGCCCGTCACCCCGAGGCGCGCATTGAACGTCTCGGCGACGGTCACGGCATCCTGCCCCGTCATCGCGTCCACCGTGAGCAAAATCTCGGTGACGGAGACCGCTTTTTCGATCTCCTCCAGCTCCTTCATGAGCGCATCGTCGATGTGCAGCCGCCCCGCGGTATCCACAATGACGGTATCGTAGCCCATCTTCAGGGCATATTCCACCGCCTGCTTCGCCGTCCTGGCGGGCGCCTGCGTGCCCTTTTCAAAGACCTCGCACTCCGCCTTTTTTCCCACGATCCTGAGCTGTTCGATTGCGGCGGGACGGTAGATGTCGCACGCCACGAGAAGGGGCTTTTTGCCCTGTTTTTTGAGGAGGTATGCCAGTTTTCCGCACAGCGTCGTCTTGCCGGCGCCCTGCAGACCGCACATCATGATGACGGTGGGCGGCTTGGGGGAGACCTCCAGCTTGGCGTTGCCCGGCCCCATGAGCGCCACAAGTTCGTCGTTGACGATCTTGATGACCTGCTGGGCGGGATTGAGGGACTGCAGCACCTCCTGCCCGACCGCTTTTTCGGACACGTCGGCAATGAACTGCTTGGCGACCTTGATGTTGACGTCCGCCTCCAAAAGCGCGATGCGCACCTCGCGCATCGCCGTGCGGATCTCCAGCTCTGTGAGCCTGCCGCGCTTGGTCAGCTTGGAAAAGATATGATTGAGCCGCACGGACAAAGATGCAAACAGTGCCACGGCATTCCCTCCTTATAACAGTTCGCTGCGGTGTTCTTCGATCGCCTGCGTGACCTGGGCGGAATAGTCCCTGTGCAGAATGTCCTCCGCCTCCCGCCGCTTGTCCGCGGGCAGCGACTGCGCCCACCTTGCAAGGTCGGTCATCAGAAATGACTGCGCGAGCGACCCCTCCGCAAGCGTGCGCACGACGTGCAGCTTTTCCTCGTATTCCTCCATCTGTCGGCGCGCCTTTGTGAGCGTGTCGGAAATGCTCTGCCGCGAACAGCCCTTCTGTTCGGCGATCTCGGAGAGCGACAGATCGCAGTTGAAATACAGGTCGGTGACTTCGCGCTGATGCTGCGTCAGGAGCGGATGATAGACGTCCCACAGCCGTAAAAAGTGCAGATCCATGTCACCCCCCATCCCGACCATTATAGCCGACAGAGCGGTGCGCTGTCAAGCATTTTTACTTGACAGATGAAATTTTTTGCGGGCGCTTTGCGCGAGGAGCCCGCTAATCCTCCAACCCTGCGAGATAGTCGATGCTCACGCCGAAAAAGCGCGCCATCGCGACGAGCCGCGAGAGCGTCGGTTCGCATTTGCCCAGCTCCCACAGGCTGATGACGGACTTGCCGACGTCCAGCTCCTTGGCAAGCTGCACCTGCCCGATCCCCTTTTCCTGGCGAAGTTCCTTCAGCCGTTCACAAAATACCCCGTTCATAGTTCTATTTTTCCCACAATATTGGGAAAAATGCTTGACTTCCCATTATAATGGGAATATATATTATTTCATACATAAACAGACCAATTCCTCGCCATACGTTCAGAGAAAGTCCTTCCGTGAACCGTCATTCAGAGCACAGTGAAAACCAGCCGCGCCCGCCGTCAAAAGACGGCGGGCGCGGCTGTTATAGTTAAGTTGCCGTTACGGTTCCATGCCCTTGTGTTTGCGCACCTGCCGGACGGTCTTTTCAAAGCCGTTTTCGGTGGGACGGTAGTACACCCTGTCCCTGAGCGAATCGGGCAGATACTGCTGCGGCACCCAGCCGCCGAAGTCGTGCGGATAGAGGTACTTTTCGTGCTGTGCCTTCATCTCGCGGCTGCCGTAGGAGACGTCCCGCAGATAGGCGGGAACGGCGTCATCCCGATTTTCGCGCGCATCCTTTTGCGCGGCATACATGGCATTCTTTACCGCGCCGCTCTTTTCCGCCTCGCACACATAGATGATCGCCTCAGAGAGGGGGATCAGCCCCTCGGGATAGCCGATATTCTGAAAGGCGGTCAGGGCGGATGTCGCCACGACGAGCGCATTGGGGTCCGCCATGCCCACGTCCTCGGCGGAATGCACGATGAGGCGGCGCAGGATGAGCAGCGGGTCGCACCCGCCCTCGATGAGCCGCATCGCATAGTAGAGCGCGGCATCGGGATCGCTCCCGCGCAGCGATTTGCAGAACGCGGACAGCAGGTCGTAGTACAGGTCCTCGTTATAGGAGAGCGCCCTGCGCTGGATGGACTGCTCGGCATCCGCGAGCGTGACGTGAATGCCGCCGTCCGGATTTGGCGGCGTGGTAAGCACGGCAAGCTCGAGGGCGTTGTACGCCGTTCTCAGGTCTCCGCCCGCCGTGCGGGCAATGTGGTCGAGCGCCGCATCGTCCACCTGCGCGGCATAGCCGCCCAGCCCCTTGCGCTTATCGGCAAGGGCGCGCACGAGCGCGCCGCGGATATCGCGTTCGCTGAGCGGGCGGAAGTCAAACACGCGGCAGCGCGAGACAATGGCGGGCGTCATGGAGGCGTAAGGGTTTTCCGTTGTGGAACCGATGAACACGATGGTGCCCTGTTCGATGGCGGGCAGCAGCGAATCGGACTGCGCCTTGTTGAAGCGGTGGCACTCGTCCAGCATGAGATAGGTGCGGCGGTTGTGCATCCTGAGCAGGTCGCGCGCCCTGTCCACCGCCCTTTTGACGTCGGCAACGCCCGCGTTGACGGCGTTGAGTTTGACGAATTCGGCATTCGTCCTGGCGGCGATGACGTTGGCGAGCGTCGTCTTGCCGCACCCGGGCGGTCCCCAGAAGATGCAGCTTCCCAGCCTGTCGAGCGCGATGGCGCGCCGCAGCAGGCTGCCCTGCGCAACGAGGTGCTCCTGCCCCACAAACTCTTCCAGCGTGGAGGCGCGCATGCGTTCGGCGAGCGGCTTTGCCCTTTCTTCGTGATCGTTGAAGTCAAACAGGTCCATTATTCCCCGATGAGCCGCGCAATTTTTTCCACGTTCGCCCTGCCCAGCTCATAGCCCTTGTCATAGGCAAAGGCGAGATGTTTCACTTTGTACTGGTTCATGTCCCCGAGGGCGGGTTCCAGCCAGAGGTCGATGTCCTTGGAACGGCGCAGGCGCTTGCCCTGCGTCACGCGCGTGTCGATGACGTCGATGTAGCGCAGGAAGGTCTCGATGAGGTTGGCGGGCGGCTCGGACACCGACGTGACAAGATCGCCCAGCACGTCCACGGCGACGATGACTTCCGCCCCCATGTCCTTGACCTCCCTGACGGGCACGCGCTCGATGACGCCGCCGTCCACAAGCAGCATGCCCTCCCGTTCGACGGGGGAGAACGCCCCGGGAACGGAGCTGGAGGCGATGACGGCGTCGATGACGCCCCCCTCCTTCAGGCACACCGTCTTGCCCGAGAGCAGATCGGTG
The DNA here is from genome assembly GCA_944340905.1 of uncultured Clostridia bacterium. Classification (GTDB taxonomy): domain Bacteria; phylum Bacillota; class Clostridia; order Christensenellales; family Borkfalkiaceae; genus Gallimonas. The sequence continues at coordinate 29,690 of CALVLT010000003.1, read as the reverse complement.
GCGATGCAGCGGAAGGGAACGGCGAGGTCGGCAAACGTCGTCTCCGCGCCGATATAGTCCTCGAGCAGTTTGCGCGCCTTGTTCAGGCGGAACAGCCCGCATGCGCGCATGATGTTTGCATTGAGCGAGGCAATGCGCAAGAGGCGCAGCGTCGTCAGGATGGGCTGAACGGTCTGCATGGAGACGCCCGCGCAATAGCATGCCCCCACGATCGCCCCCATCGAGCAGCCCGCCACATAGTCGGCGCGGATGCCCGCCTCGTCGAGCGCCTGCAAAAAACCGACGTGCGCGACGCCGCGCGCGCCGCCCGCGCCGAGTGCAAGCCCCAATTTCTTTTTCATATTTCCGCTCTCCTTTCCGTATATTTTAACGTGAAAATCAACGTGAAACCGCGCATCAAATGCAGCCTGCAACCGCTCGCGACTGCCCTCTTTTCCGCCTGCGTGCCGGCGGCATTCTTCGCCTTTTTGCTGCGTCCGGCGCGCTATATGCAGTGCGTCTCGGACGGCGTATCGCTGTGGGCGGTCAGCGTGCTGCCCGCCGCGCTCCCCTTTCTCGTTCTGACGGGACTGCTTGCGGAGACGCCCCTCTTTTTCCGCCTTGCGCGCGCGGCAGCGCCCCTCTTTTCCCGCCTGTTCGGCATATCGGGCGCGGGCGGATGCGCCGCTCTCCTGTCCGTGCTCTCCGGCTATCCCGCCGGTGCGAAGGCGGTGGAGCGCCTGTATGCGCGCGGGCAGATCGCACGGGAGGAATGCCTGCGCTGCGCCTGCCTTGCCTCGACGAGCGGCCCCGCCTTTCTGGTGGGCGTGGCGGGCGCCGCCATGGCGGGCAGCGCCGTGCTCGGATGGCTGCTGTTTTTCTCACACGTTGTGGGAATTTTGGGCATTTCGCTGCTGCTCGGGCGGGGAAAACGCATGCCCTGCGCCGCCCTGCCTGCTGCGGGAAGGGGCGCCGCGGCGCTGCCCGAGACGCTCGCCTCCGCCGTGCTGTCCGTGCTGACGGTGGGCGGCGCGGTTGCGGTCTTTTATGCCTTCGGCTGCATACTGGGCGATGCGCTCGCCCCCCTCGCCCTGCCGGAGGGAATCTCAGCCGTCCTGGCGGGACTTCTGGAGATGACGGCGGGCTGTGCGCGCCTGCTCGCCTCCCCCACCCCCCTCGCGCTCGCCCTTGCCGCCTTTTTGGTGACATTCGGCGGGCTGTGCGTGCTGGTACAGCAGTGGAGCTTTCTGGCAAAGACGGGCATCCCCTTCGGGAAATTCGTGCTCGTCAAGCTCGCGCAGGGGCTGCTGGCGGCGATTGTCTGCTTTGCCCTCGCGTGCGCGTGCGGCGTTTAATCGTAGACGCCCAGAATGCGGAAGGTGCGGCAGCTCCCCTGCGCCTCGTCGAGCGCCTCGCGTACCCTGGGGTCGGCAATGTCCCCATCGATCTCGATGAAAAAGCGGTATTCGCCCGGAACGGACGGAATGGGACGGCTTTCGATGCGCGTTAAGTTGATGCCGCGCGCCGAAAACGTCTGCAGCAGTGTGAGCAGGCTGCCCGGGCGGTGTTCGCACACGGCGGAAAAAAAGACCGTTCCGCCGCTTGCTGGCAGCCCCTGCGCGCGGAGGCGCAAAAGAAAGAACTGCGTGAAATTGTTCTTCTCGTCGGCAATGTTCTCCTCAGAGAGCACGACGCCCTCCGCACGGATATGCGCGCCGACGATGCCCGCCGAATGCGCGTCCAGAAGGGAGAGGCTCTTAGCCGTGGAGTCGGTAAAGATGCGCTCCGCGTGGGGCAGGAAGGTATCGAGAAAGTGCGCGCACTGGCCGATCGCCTGCTCGTGTGAATAGACGCGCGTGACGTCGGCAAGGCGCACGCCCTGCCTGAGCGCGAGGCGGTGGTCGATGCGCAGGCGCGCCTGCGCAACGGCGACGGCGCTGCGCGTCTCCAGAAGGTCGAGGTTCTGCAGCACGCCGCCCTGAATGGAATTTTCGATGGGAATGACCGCGCAGTCCGCCCCGCCCCCCTCCAGCGCCCCGAACACGGCGGGAAAGGTGGGCTGCAGCAGCGGCGCGCAGTGCGGACACAGCGTTCTTGCGGCAAGCTCGGAATAGCTGCCCGCAGGCCCCAGACATGCCGCGCGTTTTGCCCCCGCCATGTTACGCCTTCTCCGCAATGTCGAGGATGAGCCGCTCGGTATCCTCCCAGCCGAGGCAGGGATCGGTGATGGATTTTCCGAATACGATGTCGTGTTTCTGGCACCCTTCCTCCAGAAAGCTCTCGATCATGAACCCCTTGACGATGCGCTTGAAGTCTTTGTCGTACAGCCTGTTCTGCAGCACCTCTTCCACGATGCGGATCTGCTGGCGGAACTGCTTTTTGGAGTTGGAGTGGTTGGAATCGATGACGACGGCGGGATTCTTCAGCTCGCCCCCCGCGGCGGCGTACCCCTCGAACACCTGCATGACCGTCTCATAGTGGTAATTGGGAATATCGTTGCCGTAGTGGTCCACCCTGCCGCGCAGCACGACGTGCGCATATTCATTGCCCTGCGTTGCCACCTGCCAGTTGTGGTACATGAACACCTGCGGGCTCTGTGCGGCGAACACCGAATTGAGGGTGACGGGAATGCTGCCGCCCGTCGGGTTCTTGATGCCCACGGGCAGCTCGATGCCGCTCGAGACCAGCCGGTGCAGCTGGTTCTCGCTCGAGCGCGCCCCCACCGCGATGTAGGTGAGAAGGTCCTCGACGTAGGCGTAGTTTTCGGGATAGAGCATCTCGTCCGCGGCGGAAAGCCCGGACTGCTCGATGGCCTGGATGTGCAGCGCGCGGATGGTCAGAATGCCCTTTAAGATATTTTCGCGGTTCTCGGGGTCGGGCTGGGAAAACATGCCCTTGTAGCCTACCCCCTTGGTACGCGGCTTGTTGGTGTAGATGCGCGGGACGAGCACGAGCTTGTCCTTCACGCGCTCGTTGAGCCGCCCGAGGCGGCGCACATATTCGAGGACGGGCGCGCTCTCGTGCGCGGAGCACGGCCCGACGATGACGAGGAGCTTGTCGCTCCTGCCTGCGATGACGTCCTTGACGAGTTCGTCCCGCTCCGCCTTGACCTTGGCAAGGGAGGCGGGCATCGGGATCTGCGCGCAGATCTCCTGCGCGGACGGAATGCGTATCTGCCGTTCAAACATGGTTGATTTCCTTCCTGATATAGTCGTACACCGCCTGCGGAACGTAGCCGTCAAAGGGCTTTTCAAAGGCGATGCAGTTTTTGACGAGGGTGGAACTGATGTGCGTGTGCCGCTGTTCGGCGGGGAGATAGAGCACGATGAGCTTGTCGTCCAGATCGCGGCTGGCGTAAAAGTCCGCCGTCTCATATTCATAGTCCCCCGCATTTCTGAGACCGCGCACGTAAAAGGGCGTGCCCTCGGCGGCGAGCAGATCGGCAATGACGCCCGCCCAGCACAGAACGTGCACGCGCGGCTCCTGCGCATAGACGGCGCAGATCATCTCTTCGCGCGCCCGTGCGGAAAAAAGGCTGCGCTTCTGCTTGTTCTCGGCGACGGCGACGATCACCTCGTCGAAGAGCGCAAGGCACTTTTTCACCGTGTCCTCATGGCCGACGGTGAAGGGGTCGAACGTCCCCGCAAACACACACTTTTTCATGCGTTGCTCCTTTCAAACAAGAACATCTTGGTCCTGCCGTAGCTGCGCCTGTCGGCGAGCCGCCAGCCCTCGGGCGGGGTCTCCTCCCGCTCGCTCTCCCACACGACGACGCCGCCCTCCTCTAAAAGATCGCCGCGGGCGATGAGCGTGAGCGCCTCCTGCGTGAAGCGCTCGGCGTAGGGCGGATCGGCAAAGATGACGTCAAAGCGCCCGCCGACGCGCATGAGGCAGGCGCGGAAATCGAGGTTGTACACCTGAGCGTGCTCCCCGAGCGCGGCAATGTTCTTTTTACAGATGGCGAGGCTGTCCCTCGAGGCGTCGTTGAACACCGCCTCCCGCGCGCCGCGCGACAGGCTCTCCAGCCCCAGCGCGCCGCTGCCGCAGAACAGATCGAGCACGCGCGCACCGCTCAGCCGCGCGCCGAGCACCTGAAAGAGGGATTCCTTGACGCGGTCGGGCGTGGGGCGCACCGCATTGCCGCGGAACTGCGCGAGCGCCCTGCCGCGGTGCTTTCCCGCAATGATCCTCATTTGCGTTTGGACTTCTGCGCGGCCTCGGCAACGCGCGCGCTGCGCTCCGCCTCCAGCGCCTTATTGCGCCGCTGCACCATGGCGCCGACGACATAGAACACGCCCGATACGAGAATGGGCAGAAAGATCATGAGCATGCTGTAGCCGCCGCTGACGGGAGGGTACGTCCATTCCCCGCCCGGATAGAGATAGCTGCGGATCCACTGAACGGGGAAGATCGCCCAGCCCGCAAACATGACCAAAGCGACCTCGCCGCCCGACCATGTGGCGGGAAGGGTGGCGAACAGCCCCATGACAAGCACAGGTACGCCGATATAAAAGCCGATGAGCAGCCCCTTCCACCAGCGGTATTCCTGTTCGGGGCAGTGGTCGCCGCCCGATTCGATGCCGAACATCTTGTTCTTGCGGTGGATACACCCCGTCAGATAGGAATCATAGTGCATCTTTCCGTACGTGAACGTCAGATGCGCATTGAACGCCGCGCCGCCCAGGATGCACACGCTGCCCAGCAGCACTTCGTACCACTCGGTGGCGTCGGGGGCGATCGCCTGGCAGGCAAATGCGATCAGGCTCATGAACAGATACATCATGAAGGGCGTGACGGCGCGCAGCGCACACACTTTCTGGATGCGCCAGAAATACCGCCACGGTGTCAAGGGTTTTTGCTTTTTCTCCTTTTTGGGAAGTTCGTTCAGCATTGGGTTCCTCCGCAGGCAGCGCCTGTTTTTCCATTATACCCCGTAAACGGGGCGGCTGTCAAGTGTTCGGAAAGCGGGTGATCCCCTCCTCAGTGACAACGGCGTGCAGGGGCATGTCCCACGTATCGCGCGGCAGCTCCGAAGCAAGCTGGGCGCGGTAGGCAAGCCCCACGCGCAATGCCTGCGGCCGTCGCGCAAAGTACCTGTCGTAATAGCCGCCGCCCTGCCCCAGCCGCACGCCGCGTCCGTCCGCCGCCAGAAGGGGTGCAAACACGACATCGCAGAAAGTATCCTCTCCCCCGCGCGGCGCGGGAATGCCGAACGCCCCCTCTTCGAGGAGGCCGTAGGGCACGGCGAGCATGTCCCCTTCGATGCGGGGCACGCACACTCGTTTGCCCGCCGCCAGCAGCGCACAGATGAGCGCGCCCGTCGCAACCTCGCTGCCCACCGAGCAGTAGATGAAAAAACTCTCCGCCTCCGCAAAGGGGGAGCGCAGAATATTCTGCAAGATCGCGGCATCCTTTTGTTCGCTCTTTGCCGCGGCGCGCAGACGCAGGTAGTGCGCGCGCAGTGTCCCTTTATCCGTCATAGTGCCGTTCCGCCCCCCTTCCCGCCGCGACGAGCACTTCATACGCCGTCGCAGCGTGCTCCGCCGCATAGGCGGCTGCGTCCTCTAAAATACATACGCGCGTGCCGAAAGGGAGCCTCCCCTCCCGCACGCAGGCGTCCATGCACAGCTTTCCAACCGCGCCCAGTCCGCCCGCGCGGAAGAATCCGTGGCCGTACCCCGCGCACAGCGTATGCAGCGCCCCGAACGTCTTGGGGGCGGCAGCGTAGCCCGCACCCGCGCCGAAGGGCTGCGTGTTCTGCGTGACGAAGGCGTACACCCGCATGGCGGGGCGCAGGCCGAACGTGTTTGCAAAGGGCGGCGGCGCATAGCCGTACAGTCCCAGACCGGGGCGCACGGCGTCGCAGCGCGCACCGCCCGCAAGAATGCCGCCCGTGGCACACAGATGGCGCATGGCATCCGGAAAGACGCCCTGCACCGCCTGCGCACAGCTGACGAACGCGCGCTCCTGCGCGCTGCGCGCCGCCTTGTCGGACGGCTCGTACAGGTGGGAGAACACCCCCTCCACACGCACGCCCCGCTCCCCGGCAAGGCGCACCGCCTCTCCCACCTCACGCGGGGAGAACCCGTAGCGGTTCATGCCCGTGTTGACGGCAATGTGGGTGCGCAGCCCCGTGCAGAACGCGAGGGAGGGAAAGGATGCGGCGGTGACGATCAGACCGTAATGCCCTGCGCGCAGGGCGTCCGTATCCCGCGTGAGCGGCGTGAGAACGAGCACGTCCCGTCCGACGCCCGCGCTCTTAAGCCGCGCGCCCTCGTCCACCGTGGCGACGGCAAACATGCATACCATGTCCGCGATCTCCAGTGCGACGCGCTCCGCACCGTGTCCGTAGGCGTCGTCCTTGACGACGGCGATGAGCGGGCGGCGCGCAGCGCGCGCGAGCGCGCAGGCATTGCTGCGGATATTGCGCAGCGAGATGACTGCAAGCGGTTTTTGCATACCCCTATTGTATGCGCCGCCGCCCCGTCCGCGTCACTTCTTATACACGAAACGGCGGCAGTGCTCGCACTCCACCACGTTCCCGCCCGCAAGGCGCTCCTGCAGGGCGAGGGGAAAATCCATGCCGCACACGCACGCATTGCCGCCCAGCGGCACGATGATGGGAAAGATATTTTCCTTGCGCTTCTGCTGATATTTGGCAAGGATGTCGGCGGGAATATTCTTGGCGATCTGCGCGAGGCGGGCGCGCAGGGCGTTCACCTCCTCCTTGCGCGAACCTACAAGCTCATCGCGCTTTGCCTTGTACTCCTTGTACTGTTTCTGCATCGCCGCGCCCTGCTTTTTGAAACGCTCGTACTCCTCGACGGTGGCGGCGATGTCCGCATTGAGTTTCTGCATCTCCCCCTTGAGGGCGCGCAGCCTGTCTAAAAGCGCCTGCGCATTCTTCTTGTAGAAGGAGACGTCGCCCCCCTCCTCCACCATCTCGTCCAGTTCGGAATACTCGGCGATCTGGCGCGAGATGTCCTCCGCGCGGCGGATGAGGTCCTCGCGCAGCGCCGTCAGCTCGGCGGCGCGCCTGTCCTGCGCCTCGAAACGCTCGGGCGCGGACTTCATGAATTTGTTCGCCTGCGAGAACTTCTTCTGCTCCTCGCTCGCGGCGACTTCCTGTTCGATCTTGCGCAGCTGCGCATCCACCTTCTGATACTCCAAAAGTTCGCTCATTACCGACATAGTTCCACTCCTTACAGCAGGCGCTCGTCCGTAAACGTGCAGACGGGCACCCCCTTTAATTTATTTTTCAGATTTTGCGCAAAGCGGAGAAAGCCGTACTGCTCCGCCGCATAGTGCGTCAGGAGCACGACGTTGACCCCGCGCGCCGCAAGCGCGGCAATGTGATGATGCTTGCCGTCCGACGAGACGAAGGTATCCGCCCCCTCCGCAAGCGCGAACGCGACGGAATGCTCGTCCATACCCGCGCCGCAAAAGCTTGCCACACGCGAGACGGGACGATCGCCGTACATAACGATGCGTTCCGTGCAAAAGCGCGCGCGGATGCGCTCGGCAAAGGCGGAGAGCGGCTCCTCCTGCACGGCATACACCCGCCCGTAGCCGCCGTCCGAGAGCCTGTGCATGAGCCTTGCGCCGCTGCCGCCGAGGCCCAGCATCAGCTCCTCGTCGATGCCGCCCGGCGCGCAGTCGAGGTTGAGGTGCGCCGAGATGACGGAGATGCCCGCCACAGCGCATGCGGTGAGCGGATCGCCGGCGGCGAGCGACGAGATGGGATAAAAGATGGCGGGGTGATGGGTGAAGATGACGTTCGCCCCCGCCCGCTTCGCCTCCGCGACGGCGCGCTCGGACAGATCGAGCGCGCACAGCACGCCCGTCACCTCCCGCCCGCAGTCGAGCAGAATACCGCTGTTGTCGTGCATCCCGTATGTATCGCAGTATTCGCAGCTGAGCGCAAAGGGCGCGAGCGCGTCCGCCGCATCATAGACGTTCTTCAATTGCATCGGAAATTCCCTCCAGTTCATGCAGCCGCGCAAGCAGCCCTTCGCGCTGCTCCCCCGCGGCATGGCGCAGTGCGCCGCGCACGGTTTCGATCTCCCGTTCGGTTTTTTCATAGAAGGCACGCGAGGGAGACTTCAGGTTGTCCCGCCCGTAGCGGTATTCAAACTCCGAGTAGGCGTCGCCGCCCGCCGCCGTGCCCGTGATCAGGTCATAAAACTTGCCCGCGTCCGCAAAGGTCACGTCGCACGTCAGGTGCGCGCCGCGCGCCAGCAGAAAGCGGCGCACCTTCTCGGCATTCTTCATGGGCTGCAGTACGAACTGTTCGGGCAGGGCGCGCTGCGTAAACATGCGCACGATCTCCTCGCCGCCCAGTCCCGCGGCAAGCACGCAGTCCGCCTCTTCGCGCAGACCCTCCAGCCCGTCCGCGCACACGGGGACACATCTGCCCGCCGCGATCTCGTTTTTCAGCAACGTCCTGGCTTTTTCAAGACACGCCTCGCTCACGTCGCAGGCATACGCCCGTTCGCACAGATCGTTGTCGAGCACGAACTTGGTGCAGTAGCCGTGGTCGCAGCCGATGTCCGCAAATACCTTCGCACGCGGAATGTGCTCACAGATAAATTGCAGCCGCCCCGTCATCAGTCGAGAAAGTCCTTGAGCTTTTTGCTGCGGCTGGGGTGGCGGAGCTTTCTCAAGGCCTTCGCCTCGATCTGGCGGATGCGCTCGCGCGTGACGTTGAACTCCCTGCCCACCTCCTCGAGGGTGCGGGGCTTGCCGTCGTCGATTCCGTATCTCAAACGCAGCACCTTTTCCTCGCGCGGGGTGAGCGTATCCAGAACGCCCAGGAGCTGTTCCTTGAGCATGATGAACGCGACGGAATCGCCGGGCGTCTGCGTCTTGTCGTCCTCGATGAAGTCCCCGAGGTGGGAATCTTCCTCCTCGCCGATGGGCGTCTCCAGCGAGACGGGGTCCTGCGCGATCTTCTGGATCTCACGCACCTTGGCAACGTCCACTTCCATCGCCTCGGCGATCTCCTCGGGCGTCGGCTCCCTGCCGTTTTCCTGCAGCAGCATGCGCGATACGCGCGTGAGCTTGTTGATGGTCTCCACCATGTGCACGGGGATGCGGATGGTGCGCGCCTGGTCCGCGATGGCGCGGGTGATGGACTGCCTGATCCACCACGTGGCATAGGTGGAGAATTTGAACCCCTTCTGGTAGTCGAACTTCTCCACCGCCTTCATGAGGCCGAGGTTGCCCTCCTGAATGAGGTCGAGAAAGAGCATGCCCCGCCCCACGTAGCGCTTGGCGATGGATACGACCAGGCGCAGGTTTGCCTCCGAGAGGCGGCGCTTGGCCTCCTCGTCCCCCTCCTGCATGCGGCGGGCGAGTTCGATCTCGTCGTCGCTGGAGAGAAGGGGCACCCTGCCGATGTCCTTCAGGTACATCTTGACGGGGTCGTCCAGCCCGATGTCGGAGAGTGCCTGCTCGAACAGTTCCTTTTCGCGCTCCTCCTCGTCGAAGATGGTCACACCCATCTCGGGCAGGGACTTGTAGACCTGCTCGATCTGCAGCGGCGTCAGATCGTACTGCTCCAGAAGGTCGTAGAGGTTGTTGGTCGAGATGCTCCCCTTCATCTTGTAGTCGGAAGCGATCTTGGCAATGATTTCGTTCAGCTTTTCTTCGGTTATACTCATACCTTTCCTCCTGCCGATAGGTTTTTCAGCTCTTTGGTATATTCGTTGATGCGGGTGAGAATGTCCCGTTTTTCCTGCATTGTCCCGGCGCGCTCATACTCCTCGCGCGCGGCGGCGATCTTTTGGGTGAGCGGACGGCGGCGCAGTGCCGCGATGCAGTCCGCAAAATATTTTTCCGCCGCGGGCGAATCGAGGTTGTCGCCGTAGTCGAGGTCGAGGATCTCCGCCAGTTCGCCGTCCGCAGGCAGCAGGTCGAAGATGCCGCTCGCGCGCACCGCGCCCTCTTTGCGCGCCTTCAGCACATAGCCCGCCACCGTGCGGTGCGCGGGGTCCTCGAAGGGCAGCGCCGCAAGGTCGCAGCCGCGCGCATAGGGCTTGTCCAGAAGGCATGCCGCCAGCACAAAGCGCGCCGCCTTCTTCTCCAGTCCCGCGTCGTCCTCGCGCATGGGGAGGGGCTGCGGCGTCTGTGCGGCGGGGAGCTTGGGCACGTTCTCGAGGTCGCGTGCAAGGGACGCCGTACTCACCCCCGTCTCGGCGGAGATGCGCCGCAGCAGCTCCTCGCGCTCGGTGGCGCTCTCGGCGTCTTTGACGATTGTGAGCGCCTCGGCGACATATTCCCGCTTTTCGTCCGTCTTGGCAAGGTCGTACTTGCGCCGCGCGGCGAGCAGGCGGAAGTCGATGAGCGGCATCGCCGCATCGAGGCACGCCTGATACCCCTGCGCCCCCCGGCGGCGGATAACGTCGTCGGGGTCCAGCCCCTCGGGCAGGGGCACCACGCGCACCTTCAGCCCCTCCTGACGGAGGATATCCAGCCCCCTGAGGTTGGCCTTCTGCCCCGCAAAATCGCCGTCGTAACTGATGAGCACATTCTCGGTGTAGCGCCGAAGAAGGCGCGCCTGTTCCTTGGTGAGCGATGTCCCCATGCTCGCGGCAACGCCGTGAAAGCCCGCCTCGTACAGGGAGATGGCGTCCATGTACCCCTCGACGAGGATGATGGAGGACAGCCCGCCCGCCCGCTTTTCCTTTTTGACGAGATTGATGTTGTAGAGCGTTCTGCTCTTGTTGAAGAGCAGCGTCTCGCGCGTGTTCTTGTACTTGGCGCGGTCGCTCTTCTTCAGCAGCCGTCCGCCGAACGCAACCACTTCGTCCATGTGGTTGATGATGGGAATGATGAGGCGCTCGCCCTCGGCGTCGATGAGCCGCCCGTCGTCCGTTCTGGTGCAGGCGCCGCTCTCCGCGCACTCCTCGGGCGTGTACCCCTGCGCGAGCAGATGGGAGGGCAGCGAGGAGTAGTCGAGCGACGCCCCGATGCCGAACTTGCGCGCCGTGGAGGGCGAGACGCCGCGCTCCTGCAGATAGGCGAGGTGCGCGTCCGCCCTGCCCGAATACAGGTTGCCCAGGTAAAAGCGGGCGGCGTCCATCATGATGGCGGCGAGCCTGTCCCGCTTTTTTTTCTTTGCCGCCGCCTCCTCCGCCGTGCGGTCGTCGTAGGCGGGCACCTCCAGCTTGGCGCGGACAGCCAAAATCTGCACCGCCTGCATGAAGTCCACGTTCTCGTAATTCTTGACAAAGCCGATGACGTCGCCCGACGCTCCGCAGCCGAAACAATGATAGTACCTGTCCGCCGCATTGACGGAGAAGGAGGGCGTCTTTTCATGGTGGAAGGGACAGCATGCCCAATAGTTATAGCCACGCCGCTCCAATTTTATATAGCTTCCGATGACTTCCACGATGTCGTTCTTTTCTTTGAGAACGCGGATGAAGTCGGTAAAGCTCTCTTTGTTCATACGCTCCCCTCCCGCGGCACGAACAGCTTTTTGAACAGCCCGATCGCATAGCGGTCCGTCATGGAGGAGAGATAGTCGCAGATCGCGCGGGGCACGTCGCTGCGCGCCGTCTCGCGATAGAGCGGGGGAAGCTCCTCCGGCCGCTGCTGAAAATAGCCGTACAGCGAGCGCAGCAGCCGCTCCGCACTCTCCTGAATGAGGCGGTTGGCATGTTCATAGACGTGCTCGAACATGAAGGCGCGCAGCTCGTCGAGCGCCCTGCCCTTCTCCTCCGACATCCTGACGTAGGGCTTGCCCGCCGACGTCTCGTAGATATCCATCACGCAGGTGTTGATGCGCGCCGAGGTGTCCCGCCCGAACACGCGCACGCTCTCCTCGGGCAGCTCGTCCTCCGTGATGATGCCGGCGCGGATTGCGTCCTCGATGTCGTGATTGATATAGGCGATGCGGTCCGCAAGCGAGACGGCGCACCCCTCGAGCGTGGCGGGATGCCCGCTCTTGGTGTGGTTGACGATGCCGTCGCGCACTTCAAAGGTGAGATTCAGCCCCTTGCCGTCCTTCTCCAGCACGTCCACCACGCGCAGGGACTGCTCACTGTGGCGGAATCCCGCGGGGTTGAGTGCGGCGAGCACGCGTTCGCCGACGTGCCCGAAGGGCGTGTGCCCGAGGTCGTGCCCCAGCGCGATCGCCTCCGCCAGGTCTTCGTTGAGGGAGAGACAGCGCGCGACCGAGCGCGCGATCTGCGAGACGTCCAGCGTATGCGTCAGGCGGGACATATAGTGGTCGCCGTCGGGCGCGAAAAAGACCTGCGTCTTGTTTTTCAGACGCAGGAACGCCTTGGAATAGATGATGCGGTCCCTGTCGCGCTGGAAGTCCGTGCGCATGGGACAGGGCGTCTCCTCGCGCGCTCTCCCGCGGCTCTCATACGACCTTGTGGCATAGGGCGAGAGAAACGCGCGCTCCTTCTCGTAGGTCTTTTCCTTCAACGTAGGTTCTTTCATCAACTGGTTATTTCGCAAAAAAATAAAAAACTCCTTTTTTTCGGAGAAAATTTTTTTATTTTTTGTTGTTTTTTCACCCGCAGCCGACACCCCGCAGCGCGGCGCGCCCGTTCCCCTTGACACGTCTCAAGGGGCGGCTTTGCCGACAGGGGGGCACTCCGCACGAGGGGATTCTCACGGCATAGCTGCGCTATGCCTCAGAATGACGTAAACCCAATAAACGCCCGCCACCCGTCATAACTTCGGCCCTATGGGCCTACATCGAGCCTTTGGTCTTGTGCGCCACGGCTGCGGAATACTTCTGCAAGCAGGTATTCCTTGCGCGTGTCGGGCGTGTGCCGCCTGCGGCGGCGAGCAGAACGGAGCGCAGCGAAGTGCCCGATGCGAGGAGAAATACCCGCTTGCGGGAGTATTTCGACGATGTAGCGCATGAGGCGCAGCCGAAAGGTGCGGGCGGTCCTTACAGTCCGCCGCCGTCCACGCCGAGCACCTGCCCCGTGACGTAGCGCGCCGTCGCCAAAAAATACACCGCCTCGGCGACCTCGTCGGGCGTGCCGAACCGCCTCAGGGGAATGCGCCCCTCGATGTCCCTGCGCTCCTCGGGCGTGTAGCCCGCGCACATGTCGGTATCGATCGCCCCCGGCGCGACGCAGTTCACCCGAATGGCGGGGGCAAGTTCTCTGGCGAGCGCCTTTGTAAAGGCGATCACCGCCCCCTTGGACGCCGAATACACGCTCTCGCAGCTTCCGCCGCTCACCCCCCAGACGGAGGAGACGTTGACGATCGCCCCGCCGCGGGAGAGCATCCGGGGCACGGCGTGCTTGCAAAGAAGAAAGGTCCCGCCCATATTGACGTCCATCACGCGGCGGTATGCCTCGAGCGGCATATCCTGCACCTGCGCAAAGTAGTCGATGCCCGCATTGTTGACGAGCACGTCGGGCGCGCCGACCTCCTCCAGCACGTCCGTGACCGCCCACTCGTCCGAGACGTCCGCATGCAGAAAGCGCACGCCCGCAAGCGCGCGCCGCGCCGCGTCCGCCGCCCCTTCGTCGCGCGAGTAGAGCGCGGTAACTTGGTATCCCCTGTCCGCAAAAAGGCGGCAGCAGGCAAGCCCGATGCCGCGCGTGCCGCCCGAGATCAGCGCCTTCATGCGTTCTTCTCCGCATCAAGCAGCGCAAGAATTTCGTCCGCCACTTCCTCGACGGACTTGCCGTCCGTATCCACAATGTAGTCGGCGACATGCTCGTAGACGGGCGTGCGCTGCTGCAGGAGCTGCCCGAGCGTCTCCGCCGTCTTGCCCGTGTTCTTGAGAAGGGGGCGCGTCTCGTCGGCGCGCACCCGCTTGAGGAGCGTTTCAAAGCTCGCGCGCATGAAGAAGATGCGCCCGTTCTTTTTGAGCAGTTCGTTGTTTTCGGGCTTGAGTACCAGCCCGCCGCCCGTGGAGATGACAAGCCCGTCCCTGTCCGAAAGCTCGCGCACGATCTGAGTCTCCAGCGAGCGGAAGTGCGCCTCGCCGTAAAATTCAAAGATGTCCGAGATGCGCCCGTGGCGGTCGGTGATGACGACGTCCGTATCGTACCACATTCTGCCCGTGCGCTCGGCAATGCGGATGCCGACGCTCGACTTGCCCACCCCCATCATGCCGCACAGTACGATGTTCATAGCAGAAAACTCTCCAGCGCAAGAATATAGCTGTTCGCGCCGAACCCGAGGATCTCCCCGCTGCAAACGGGCGTGAGCACCGAGTTGCGGCGGAACTCCTCGCGCGCATGTACGTTGCTCATGTGCACTTCGACGACGGGCACGCTGACGGACGCGATGGCATCGCGGATGGCATACGAGTAGTGCGTGAACGCCCCCGCGTTGAGAATGATGCCGTCATACTTTCCCTGCGCGCTCTGAATGGCGGTGCAAAGTTCCCCCTCGTTGTTGTTCTGGAAAAACTTGACCTCCACGCCGCGCTCCGCGGCATAGGCGGCAATGCGCTCGTTGATCTCGCGCAGCGTCTGTACGCCGTACACGCCGCGCTCCCGCCTGCCCGTCATGTTGAGGTTGACCCCGTTCAAGACAAGAATGTTCATGCATTTCCTCCCGAATAACGCTGATATAGCTGTTTTGCCTCGGCTGCCGAGGGCGCACGCCCCAGATAGATGCAGTCCGAAAAATATGCCTGATAGAAGAGCATCGCGTCGCCGTTCACTGTCTGTTTGCCCAGCGAGGCGGCAATGCGCAGAAATTCCGATTGTTTTGGTTCATAGATGAGATCGACCGCCGCGCCGCACTGCGCAAGCAGTTCTTCGCCCACGGGCGCCTCCCCCTGCGGCGTGCGGACGGAGGGCGTAAGCCCCACCGTGTCGTGCATGCCCACGCCCGTGCAGTTGAGGATGAGATCATACCGATCGGGAACGACTTCGCCGAGCGGGGTGAATCCTCCCAGTTCGCGGTGTACCTGTGCGAGCCGTTCGCGGCTGCGCTCATAGGCGAACACCTGCGCGCCGCCCTCGGCAAGTTTGTAGATACAGCTCCTGCCCGCACCGCCCGCGCCCAGAACGAGCACGCGCCTGCCCTTGACCAAGATGCCCGCATTCTCAAGCATGAGCATAAACCCCATACCGTCCGTGTTCCAGCCCGTGCGCGTAGCGCACACGACGGTGTTCACCGCGCCGAACGCCCTGGCGTCCCCCTCGATATGCGCAAGATAGGGCATGATGTCCGCCTTGAAGGGGATGGTGACGTTGAAGAAGTCATAGCGGGAGAAGAGCGCCTGCGCGCGCTGCGCGAATTGTTCGGGCGGAATGCTGACCGCCTCGTAGCTGTGAAGAACGCCCATCTCCCCCAGAATGAAGGCGTGCATGGCGGGACTGAGCGATTTGGACACGTCCTTTCCGATGACGGCAAGTTTCAGCATAGCGCCCTCCCGATGCGGCCGAGCTCCCTCTCATACGCCGTGCTCTCCAGCTCCAGAAGGCGGTACTCCCCCTTTGACATGGGCACGGTGAGCACGACGCGCCCCCGCCCCGTATTCTTCTTATCCAGACAGGCGACGCGCGCCGCCTCCTCAGGCGGCGGAAGGGAGGGCATGCCGCCGAGCACGGCAAGGCACAGCGCCTGCAGGCGGCTAAGATATGCCCCGTCGCCGCCGTGCGAGCGCGCGATCTCCGCCTCGATGAAGGTGCCGATGAGCACGTATTCCCCGTGCGAGAGCGTTCCGTCCAGCAACTCATAGGCGTGCGCGGTGGTGTGCCCGAGGTTGAGGCACTTGCGCAGCCCCCCTTCCTCGGCGTCCCTGCGCACGACACCCGCCTTGAACGCAATGTTCGCGGGAACGATGTCCGCAAGAAAGGATAGATCGAAGAGTTTGTCCCTGTTTTGTTCCAACGTATCGAATATCTGCGCACAAAGCGCGCCGTGTTTGACGATCTCACCCAGCCCGCAGCGCAGCTCGCGCGCGGGGAGGGTGGCAAAAAAGGCGGGGTCGGCAAGGACATACGCGGGCTGCGAAAAGGCGCCCACCAGATTTTTGACGCCGCAGAAGTCCACGGCGGTCTTTCCGCCCACCGAGGAATCCACCTGCGCGAGCAGCGTGGTGGGCACCTGGATGCAGGCGATGCCGCGCATGTAGAGCGCGGCGGCAAGCCCGCCGATATCCCCCACGACGCCGCCGCCCAGACACACGAGGCAGGCATTGCGGTGCAGCCCCGCCCCCGCCATGGCGGCGAGCAGGGAGAGCAGCGTTTCGGGTGTCTTGTGCGCCTCGCCCGCGGGCATGGTATGTACCTTTACGCTGCCGAGCGCGCGCGTCACAAGCCTGCCGTACAGATTCCACACCGTCTCGTCCGAAAAGACAAATACCTCGCCGTACCCCTGCAGCAGGGCGGGGAGCGCCTTGCTCAGCACCTGCCTGCGGCAGATGACGCGGCTGACCTTCGTCCGCCTGTCGGTGATCGTGAACGTCCTCATTGCGGTAACCTCCCGTAGCGGTCGGCAAGGTCGGCAAGGTTGTCCGCCCCCAGCCGCTCCAAAATGGCGGCGGCAAGCTCGCAGCACAGCGCGCTCTCGAGCACCACCTCGCAGGCGAGAATGGCGCACACGTCGCTGCGCTCGGTGGCAGCCCGCACCGTCTCATGCGTCGCAAAATCCACTGTATTCAGCCCGCGCATCAGGGTGGGAATGGGTTTCATTGCGGCGCGCAGGACGAGTTCTTCCCCGTTCGACATGCCGCCCTCGATACCGCCCGCGCGGTTGGTGGTGCGGAAATACCCGCGCTCCTCGCTGTAGAAGATCTCGTCATGCACGCGGCTGCCGCAGCGCGCGGCCGCCTGGAAGCCAAGCCCGACCTCGACGCCCTTGACCGCCTGCACGCTCATGAGCGCCGCGGCAAGGCGGGCGTCCAGCTTTTGTGCATACGTCATGCAACTTCCGAACCCGCTCCTGAGCCCCTTCACGCGCAGCTCCAGAACGCCGCCGCAGGTATCACCCTGCCCCGCGCAGGCGTCGATGAACTGCATCGCCTGCGCCTGCAGCGCCCTGTCCATCATGAACAGTTCGGGCAGACGGCGGCAGAGCGAATCGAAGGAATACTCCCCTTCATCGTGCACGTCGCCCACGTCGCGCACATAGCCGGACACCTCGATGCCCAGCGCGCGCAAAAGCTGGCGGCAGAGCGTGCCCGCCGCCACGCGGACGGCGGTCTCCCGTGCGGAGGCGCGCTCGAGCACGTTGCGCGCGTCGCTCCCGCCGAATTTTTTCAGCCCCGTGAGGTCGGCATGCCCGGGGCGCACCTTGGTGAGCGTGCGCGCGCTTGTATCGCACCCCTCGGGCGCCATGTATGCCTTCCAGTTCTCATAGTCGCGGTTCCACACCGCGAGCGTGACAGGGCTGCCCAGCGTCTTGCGATCGCGCACGCCGGATAAGATCTCTACGCGGTCGCGTTCGATCTTCTGCCGCGCGCCCCTTCCGTAACCGGACTGACGCAGCGCAAGATAGCCGTCGATCTCCTCAATATCCACCGTAAGCCCTGCAGGCAGCCCTTCGAGAATGCCGAACAGCCCTTTTCCGTGCGATTCGCCCGCCGTGGTCAGTTTCACAGCCCACCTCCCTGTTGTTCGATCGTGTATCCGCCCCCGCTGACGGTGACGACAATGTGTCCGAGTTCATCCGTTCTGTAGACCTGCGCGCCCGCCGCATGCAGCCGCGCAAGCGTCTCGCCCGCGGGATGGCGGTAGGAATTGCCCGCCCCGCACGAGAGGACCGCCGCCTCGGGGGAAAGATAGGAGAGCCATTCCTCGCACGAGGCATAGGCGGAACCGTGGTGCGCCGCCTTCAGGATATGCGTCTCTTCCAGCCGCACGCGGAAAGCACCGCTGTCAAAGAGGTCCTCCCCCAATTCCAGTTCGGAGAGCAGCGCCCTCTCGCGCGCCGCGCCCGCATCCGCGCACAGCAGCACGTTCACGCCGCCGTAGCTGACATACAGCGTGAGCGAGGCGTCGTTCTCGTCCGTCTCCCCCGCCGCATGCGGGGAAATGCACACGGCATATGCGCCCGAGGGACGGGAAATGACGTCGTAGCGCACGAGCGTATCCACCGCGCACCCCTCGCGCTCCACCGCCGCAAGAAAATTGGCATACGCCTGCGTCTGCGCGCCGAGCGCGGGCAGATACACCTTCTCCACCGCGAACAGTTTGAGAAGTTCGGAAAATCCGCCGAAGTGGTCGGAATCGGCGTGCGTTGCGACGAGCGTCAGGGAGGAGAGGTCCAGCCCCTTCAGGTAGCGCACGAGCGCATTGTTGGCGGAGAAGGACCCGTCCCCCGCATCGACGACGAGCGCATCGCCGTCGGGAAATTCCACAACGGTGCAGTCCCCCTGCCCGAGACTGAGAAAGTGCAGCCGCATCTCGCCCGCCCCGCGTTCGGGGATCGCCTCGGCGCGCAGCAGGGCACGGAAGGGCACGAGAAGGAAGAACAGGGCGACGGCAACCGCTATCAAGGCGGTGCACGCCCCCTTGAGAATGCGCATGCGCCTTGCATGCAGCCGCTCTGCGCGGCTCACGCGCGCCCCCTCTTTTTGCCCTTTTTGCGCGCGGCGGAGATCGCCGCCTGTATTTCGGGCAGGCGCTCCTTCGCCTCGCGGTAGCCGATCTCGAACATCGCGTCCGTCGCGGCGCGGGAGATGTCCGTCGCCTTAAAGTCATACAGATTGGGGCGGAGCATGACGTCCGCCGCCGCATAGCCGCGCGTCTTGGCGTCGGGCAGCGTCTCGACGGGTGTGAACGCGCCGATGGCGGAACCGACCAAGCGCTCGATGCGCCCCTTGTCCTCATCCGCCTTGGCGTGGGCCGACAGGGCGAGGCCGAGGCCGGCGCGCGCCCCCATCTCCCTGCACACGTCCGCGGGAATGGCGTTGGAGAACGCGCCGTCGTAGAGCTTTGCGCCGCCGATCTCCACGCCGCGGAAAAAGGGCGGAATGGCGGCGGACGCCGTGAGCGCGCGCGCCGTCTTGCCCTCGCGCAGCACCACGCATTGATTGGTGGCGGCATCCGTGGCGCAGGCGGCAAAGGGCAGGGGCAGGGAGGGAATATCCCCCTCCACGTACCCTTCGAGAAAACTCTCGATGGGCGACATATCGGCAAACGGGCGCAGGTTCTTGGCGAACTCCTTCTTGTTGATGTTGTCCACGATGCCAGCCATATCCGCCCATGAATAGCCCTTGCAGTAGAGCGCTCCCACGATGGAGCCGATGGACGTGCCCGTCACGACGCCAAAAGACAGCCCTGCCTCGGCGAACGCCTTGAGCGCGCCCAGATGCGCCATCCCCTTTGCCCCGCCCGAACCGAGCGCGATGCCCAGCACGACGGGCTTTTTGGCACGCGAAAAGAGCGATCTGAATGTTGCAAGCAATCCCATGTGCGCGCCTCCCGCCGTTTTTTGAATATTGTACACTTTTTTTCGGAAAAAGTAAACTGCTTTGCGCAAATTTCCGCTTTTCTCGCCCGTTTCCTTCCCGTTTTTGCAAAAAGAACGGGGAAGGAACGCGCTCCGCCGCCCGCCCCCTTGACAAAATGCCCGCTTTCTGCTATGCTTTACGCAGACTGTCTGCGAGGTAAATGATGGAAAACACAAAAAAACGCCCGTGCAGACGCACCATTTGGCTCCTGAGCGTGTGGGCAGTGCTGATCGCGCTCGACATTGCGGGGCTGATCTGGTGCACGGTGCGGCTGAACGCGGGGCTGCTCAGCCAGAAAAATTATTCTTACAGCCTGCTGCACTTCTTCGTCAGCATCTTCACGATATCGGCGATCTTCCTCGCCGAATGGATCTTACGCTTCCGCGCGGGCACGCCGCTTGCCGTCTGCTGCATGCTGTTCGCCTTTTTCGGCAACACCGTCTCCAACGTCTGGCGCATGTACGACGTCTTTCCCGCGTGGGATACGGTGCTGCACTCCCTTTCGGGCGTTCTGTTTGCCGCCGTCGGCTTGGGGCTTGCCACCCTCCTTCTTCAAAATCAGCCCGAAGGGAACCGCACGATCGCAGCCGTCGTGCTCCTCGCGCTGTTCTTCTCCCTCACCGTGGGCTATCTGTGGGAAATTTTCGAGTTCACAGTGGACAGCATCGACCCCACTTCGAGCACGCAGGGCTGGGCGGACGGCATGATCCAGATGGGGTCGGACGGCGAGTATGCGATCCCTGACGGGACCTACCTTGTCGACAGCCGCCGCGGCACCGCCATTCTGGATACGATGGAGGATATGATCCTGCACCTTGCGGGCAGCCTTGTGCTCCTCATCCCCCTGTTCGTCCTCTTTTGGAAGAAGCCCGCAGCCCTGCGCGCCTTCGCTTTCACGCCCCTGCCGCGCAGGAACAAACAGCGCAGCGCGCAGCCGCAGGCCCCTTCCGAAGATACGCACAAATAATCAAAAATAATATCGCGCGCCCTGCGGCTTTTGCCGCAGGGCGCGCGATTATTATGAAGATTTTATCGCACTTTTCTACTCATTCGTCCTGCGCATCGAGCTGCTGCGCCTCCTCCAGCCAGAGAGCGGCGGAGGCGTCGGAGGGCATGCGCCAGTCGGCGCGCGGCGAGAGGGAGACCGAACCCACCTTCACGCCGTCCGGAATGCAGTTGCGTTTGAACTGCTGCGAGAAAAAGCGGCGGTAGAAGTTCACGAGCCACTTTTTCAGCGTCTGGCCGTCGTATTTCCCGTCAAAGGCACGGCGGGCGAGAAAATATGTCTTTGCGGGGCCGTCGCCGCGGCGCAGAACGTGGTAGAGGTAGAAGTCGTGCAGCTCGTAGGGGCCGATGATGTCCTCCGTTTTCTGCGCGATGTTGCCCGCCGCATCGGGCGGGAGCAGCTCGGGGGAAATTTCCGTGGCGAGGATGTCCTCCAGAATCTTTTGCACCCTGCCGCCCAGCCGCGCCCCTTCGGCGCGGACGAGGTGCTTGACGAGCGTCTTGGGTACGCCGCAGTTGACGGCGTACATGCTCATGTGGTCGCCGTTGTAGGTGCACCAGCCGAGCGCCAGTTCGGACAGGTCCCCCGTGCCCACGACGAGTCCGCCCGTCTCGTTGGCGGCGTCCATCAGGATCATCGTGCGGTAGCGCGCCTGCGCATTCTCATAGGCGACGTCCATGACGGCGGGGTCGTGCCCGATGTCCTTGAAGTGGCGCAGCACCGTATCCGTGATGCGCACCGTGCGGGAAGTCACCCCCATCGCCTTCATGAGGGAGAGAGAATTTCCCTTCGTGCGCCCCGTGGTGCCGAATCCGGGCATGGTGTACCCCAAAATGTCCGAACGTTCCTTTTTAAGAAGGTCAAAGGCGCGCGCCGTGACGAGCAGCGCGAGCGTGGAATCCAGCCCGCCCGAGATGCCGATGACCGCCGTCTTTGCGCCCGTGTGCGCAAGGCGCTTTGCCAGCGCGTGTGCCTGCATGTTGAGGATGAGCGCGGCGCGCCCGTTCCGCTCGTCCTCCTCTTCGGGGACAAAGGGCGTGGGTGAGACTGCGCGCAACGAGGGCAGCGCATCCGTCCAGAAATCGACCTCCGAGGCAAAATAGCTCCCCTCCATACCGCGCTCGCAGCGGGTCGTAAAGGTATTCAGCCGCCTGCGTTCGGCAAGCAGGAAGTCAATGTCCAGCTCCGCCTCGCACACTTCGCCCGAGAAGGGCGCGCTCTCGGCAAGCAGCGTGCCGTTTTCATAGATCATACTGTTGCCCGCGAATACCATATCCGAGGTACTCTCGTCCATGCCCGCGTCCGCATACACATAGGCGCACACGTTCCTGCCCGACTGCGCCGCGAGCAGCGCCTTGCGGTATTCCCGCTTGCCGATAATTTCGTTGCTGGCGGAAAGATTGACGATGACCACGGCGCCCGCCTGCGCATGGCGCGTGGAGGGCGCGTCGGCGACCCACACGTCCTCGCAAAGCTCACATGCGACGATCAGTTCCTCAAAGTGCTGCGCGCTGAACAGGAAGTTGACGGACATGGGCGCGATCGCTCCGTCCGGAAGGCGGACGTACGCCTCCTCTTCAAAGCCGCGCGCAAAGTGGCGCTCCTCGTAAAATTCGTTATAGTTGGGCAGGTGGACTTTGGGAACAAGTCCCAAGACCTTCCCGTCCGAAATGCCCGCCGCACAGTTATACAGCTTGCCCGCAAACACAACGGGCAGCCCCACAAAGACGAGCATCTTTTTGTCCTTGGTCGCCTCCGCCACCTGCAGGAGCGCCTTCATGCACCCGTCCGTGAGCGTCTTTTCCAAAAACAGATCGCCACAGGTATAGCCCGAAAGCGAGAGTTCGGGAAAGACCAAAAGTTCCGTTCCCTTTTGCGCCTGCGCCTCGATGACCTCGATGATGCGCGCGGCGTTGTAGACGGGGTCGGCAACTTTGAGCGCAGGGCTTGCCGCCGCCGCCCGTAAAAACCCGTATTTCATACCTTATGCTTCTTCGCCGCCCGCAACTGCCTCGACGGGCGCGCCCTTTGCCGCGGCGCGGATTTTTTCCTCGATCTCCTTGGCGAGTTCGGGGTTGTCCTTCAGGAATTGGCGCATTTTTTCGCGCCCGTTTGCAACTTTCTGGTCATTGTAGCTGAACCAGGCGCCGCTCTTTTTGATGACGTCGTACTGCACGCCGAGGTCGATGAGGCACCCCTCCTGCGAGACGCCCTCGCCGTACATGATGTCGAATTCCGCCTGGCGGAAGGGGGGCGCAAGCTTGTTCTTGACCACCTTCGCGCGGGTGCGGTTGCCCGCCGCGCCCTCCGTGTCCTTGAGAATATCCGTCTTTCTGACGTCGATGCGCACGGAGGCATAGAACTTGAGCGCCTTGCCGCCCGGGGTAACTTCGGGATTGCCGAACATGACGCCCACCTTTTCTCTGAGCTGGTTGATGAACACGACGCACGTCTTGCTCTTGTTGACGATGGCGGTGAGCTTTCTCAGGGCTTGCGACATGAGGCGCGCCTGCAAGCCGACGTGCGAATCCCCCATGTCCCCTTCGATCTCCGCCTTGGGCGTGAGCGCCGCCACCGAGTCCACCACGATGATGTCCACCGCCGAGGACCTGACGAGCGCATCCACGATGTCGAGCGCCTGTTCGCCCGTATCGGGCTGCGAGACGTACAGCTCGTCGAGGTTGACGCCCAGCTTTTTGGCGTACACGGGGTCGAGCGCGTGCTCGGCGTCCACGAATGCCGCCACGCCTCCCATTTTTTGCGCCTCGGCGACCGCGTGCAGCGCGACCGTCGTCTTGCCCGACGATTCGGGACCGTAGATCTCCACCATTCTGCCGCGGGGAAGTCCGCCGATGCCGAGCGCCAGATCGAGCGAGAGGCACCCCGTGGGAATGACCTCGATATCGGTGTTGCCCGCATCCTCGCCAAGCTTCATGATCGCGCCCTTGCCGTATGCCTTTTCGATCTGGGCAAGCACGGCGTCCAGCGCCTTGCGTTTTTCTTCGTTCATGCTCTATGTTCTCCTTATTTCTCTTACGATATTTCTTTGTAGGCGAGGAACAGCGCATAGTTGATCGCCGTGCGCGTCACCGTCTCGCGGTCGCCCGAAAGCTGAAAACGAAATACGCGGACGCGCTCCTTGGTGCCGACGGCAAGAAAGCACAGCCCCACGGGCTTGCCCGTGCCGTCCGCATCCGGCCCCGCAATGCCCGTCGTGGCAATGGCGAGGTTGCAATGTCCGCCCTGCAAGAGCCCTGCAGCCATCTCGTAGGCAGTCTCGTCGGACACCGCCCCCTTGCTCATGAGCGTGAATTCGTTGACGTTCAGCCGCTCGTGCTTGGCCTTGTTGTCGTAGGCGTTGATGCCCTCGAAAAAGACGGCGCTCGCGCCCGGAACGCGCACGATCTCCCGCCCGACGCCGCCCGCCGTGAAGGACTCCGCCGTGGAGACGTGCAGACGGTGGAGTTTGAGCGCCGCGACGAGGCGCTCGGCAAGCGTAACGTCCTCCATCGCATAGAGGTAGTCCTTGAGCTCGCTCGCAAGGATGCGCACCACCTCGTCCGCCGTCATCTTGGGCGTATCCTGGTCGTAGATGACCTCGATGCGCGCGCAGCCGTATTCCTCGTTCGCGTGCAGAAGGAGCTTTCCGCCGCCCGCCTCCTCCGCCTTTTTCATGGCGGCGCGCACCGCCTCGCGCGGCGCGGTGCAGGTGCGCAGGACCACGCGCGCATAGGTGTGGCGGCGGCGCCTGTCAACGCGCGGCACCACCTCCGTCCGGACGATTTCGCCCCCGCGCGCCCCCTCGGGGAGCACGGCGAACAGGCAGTCCTCCGTCTCCAGAAGGTATTCTTCGGTGAAGGATTGCTCGCAGGCGGCGCGCACCGCATCCCGCGCGGCGGAGAGCAGCACGGGCGCGCACACGAGGAACACGCCGTCGCACTCGGTGGAGAGGCGCAGGAGCGCCGCCGAAAGACGGCTGGGCGCATCGTAGGCGAGCAGAACGATCTCGTCCGTGAGCACCCCGCCCGCGAGCAGCGCATCGAACACGGGCGCATAATCGACGGACGCCATGCCGTTTCTGGTATTGCGAAGGACGATGCCCGCGTACTTCACCCCTGCGCCTCCTGCGTGGCGTCTTTATCCGCGGCCTTCTCCTCCACGAGGACCTGCCTGTTTTTGACGATGTAGTTGACGCCCGAAAGGACGGTGAGAACGGTACAGGCAAAGAAGAGAATGAGCCCGACAAAGCCGAACGTCTGCCCCGCCGTGGCGTCCATGAAGCTCATGCCGAACAGCAAAAAGGCAATGGCGGCATCCTGGGCGGTCGTTTTTGCCTTGCCCAGCTTGTCCGCCGCGAGCACGAGCCCGCGCCCCGCGGCGACCATGCGGAACCCGCTGACGATGAGCTCGCGCGCCAGAATGAGCGCCACACAGATGCCGGCAACAACGGGCATCGCCTGCGCCGCATCAAGCACGGCAGCTCCCCCGAAGAGAGCAAAGGGCGCGTAGAACGCCTCGCCGCGCGTCAGCAGCAGGATGAATGCCGTGGAGACGAGCACCTTGTCCGCAATGGGATCGAGGAATTTGCCGAGGTTGGTGACAAGGTTCCTGCTCCTTGCGATGTGCCCGTCCAGGGCGTCCGTTGCCGCCGCCAGCAAAAAGATGATGGCGGCGATCAGATAATTCCACCCGTCCATGACGTCCAGATAGAAGAACAGGACGAACACGGGGATCATAAAGATGCGCGTCAATGTGATTTTATTGGGTAGATTCAACATGGTTATTTTGCCTCCGTACCCTGTCCGTACAGGTCTGCCTCGTCGGTGCGCTCTACAAGCACATCATAGTATTTTCCCGTCTCCGCTTTCGGCGCGGTGAAAAACACCTTGCCGTCCGCGTCATACGCCTGAAAATAAGTATGCCCGACAAAACAGGATCTTTCATAGTCAATGCCGTCGCACAGCACCCTGACGGTGCGCCCGACAAAGCCGCAAAGCCGCTGCGCACTGAGCTGCTCCTGCACGGCGTACAGCCCGCGCACGCGCCGCTCCTTGGTGGCGTGATGCACCTGCCCCTTCAGGCGGGCAGCGGGCGTGCCCTCCTCGCGCGAGTATGCAAAAAAGCCGCAGTTTTCAAAGCGCGCCTCGCGCAGGAATGCCTTGAGCGCCTCGTATTCCTCCTCCGTCTCGGTGGGAAAGCCCGCAATGAAAGTGGTGCGCAGGGCAATGCCCGGGACCTCGCGGCGCAGCTTTGCAAGGAGTGCAAGGTACTGCGCCCTGCTCCCCCGCCGCCCCATCAGCTTCAGGATGCGGTCCTCGCTGTGTTGCAGGGGAATATCAAGATATTTGACGAGTTTGGGGTTGTCGCGCAGCTCGCGGATGAGTTCGTCCGTGACCACTTCCGGATAACAGTATAGCAGACGAATATGACAGATATTGTCAAGTTCAGAAATTTTTTTGAGCAATCGGACAAATAAATTTTTGCCCGTATCCTCGCCGTAGCGGGTGGTATCCTGCGCCACGAGCACCAATTCCTGCGTCTCGCCCAGCCCTTTCGCCTCGGCAAGGAGCTGCTCCATGGGATAGGAGCGGTATGTGCCGCGGATGCTTGGAATGAGGCAGTAGGTGCAGTGATTGGAGCACCCGTCTGCGATTTTCAGGTACTTGAGGTGGGGCGGCGTGGTGATGACGCGCTCCGCCCCCTCCTGCCCAAAGCCGACGGCGTTTACCCGCTCGCCCGCATAGGCGCGCTCGAGCGCGGGAAAGAGCTGCGTGGCGTCGGAGACCCCCAAAAAGACGTCCCCTTCCGTGAGCGCGGGATAAAGCTCCGCTATAAATTTTTCGGGGAGGCACCCCGACACGACGATCTTTTCCAGCTTGCCCCCGCGCAGGGAGTTGGACGAGATGACCGCCTCGATCGCCTCCTTGCGGGCGGCGTTCAGAAAGGCGCAGGTATTGACGATGAGCACCTGCGCCTCGGCAGGGTCGTCCGTGATGGGACAACCGCGGCGGCGCACCTCGCCAAGCAGCCGTTCGCCGTCCACGCGGTTCTTGTCGCACCCGAGGCAGATCATGCCGAATACCTTATGCATCGTCTTCCCCCTTCACCCCGTTGCGGGCGATGACGTCCTGCACGACGGCGTGCACCTCCTGCGCACTGACGTATGCGCCCTGCAGGCGATAAAAAACGTTCGTTCTGTCCGAACGCAGCAGCATATCGCCGCAGTTGAACAGGTGCTGCGCCCCTGTCTCGTCCAGAAGGGCACGGGAGTCCGCATCGAGGGAGACGCGAAAGGCGATGCGCGTGGGGAAATTGGCGCGGACGGCGCCCGTCAGAACGTTCGGGGAGACGCGCAGGGTGGCAAGCACCAGATGAATGCCTGCGGCGCGCCCTCTCTGCGCAAGGCGGCGGATGCGCTCTTCCGCCTCCCGCCCCGTGAGCAGCATGAGGTCGGCAAGTTCATCCGCCACGACAACGATCTTGGGAAGAGGCGCCTCCCCTTCGGCGAGCGAGGCGTTGTAGCCGTCAATATCAAATACCGCCGCATGGGTCTTTGCCCGTTCGCGCAACAGCGCATAGCGGTGCTCCATCTCCGCCTCCAGAGCGTCCAGAGCTGTGAGCGCCGCCTGCGCGTCCGTGACGACGGGCTGCAGCAGATGGGGAAGTCCTTCATAGACGGGAAACTCCGACTGCTTGAGATCGATGAGCAGAAATTTCAGCTGCACGGGCGAATATCTGCCGATGAGACTGACGAGCATGGAGCTTAAAAAGATCGACTTGCCCGAACCGGACACGCCCCCCACCAGAATGTGGCACAGCTCGCGCAGCGAGCCGATGACGTTGCTCCCGTCGGCGTCCTGCCCGAGGGCGAATGCCAGCGCGCCGTCCCCGGCATTGGTATATTGCGGCGAGGAGAGCACCTCCCGCAGTCCCACCGTGGCGCGCACAGGGCTGCGCACCTCCGCAATGACAGTCTGCCGCCCGCAGCCCGCGCGCAGGCTGACGCCGTTGCAGGTGTGCAGGCGCAGCCCGATCTCCGGCCACAGCGAGAGCGCCTTGTACAGACGGACGCTTTCGTCGATCTTCAGTTCATATCGGATGAGGCATGCCCCCACCGCCGTGGAGACGATCTCCGCCCCGATATGCGCCCCGCGCAAGACGTCCAGAATGCTGTCGGCGCAACTCTGAACATACTCCTGCGGAACGGGAGGGCGTTCATAGACGGCCAACAATTGGGGAGAGGGGCGCACATAGGCGCTGTCATGTCGTTCCATCAGCCCAGATCTCCGTATTTCGCTTCAAAATCTTCCTTGGAGAGGAGCACCGAACGCGCCTTTGCCTTGCCGTCGAAGGGCGAAATATAGCCCATCAGTTCCATCCATTCGATGATCTTGCCCGCGTGGTTGTACCCCACCGAGCATTTGCGCTGAATGAGCGAGATGGACGCCTGCCCCAGATCGACGACGATGCGCAATGCCTTGATATACTGCGGATCGACCGCCCCGTCGTCGGCGTCCGCGCTGCCCGAGCCGCCGCCCTCGCCCTCCGTCCTGTTGATGTAGTCGGCGACGGCGGAATCGAAGTACGGCTCGTTGTGCGCCTTGATGTCCTTGACGATATCCTGCATCTCCTGCGCGCTGACGAACGCGCCCTGCACGCGCAGGCTGTTGAACATGCCGCCCGTGCGGAAGAGCATATCGCCGTTGCCCAGGAGTTTTTGCGCGCCCGATTCGTCGAGGATGGTGCGCGAATCGACGTCGGAAATGACGCGCAGCGCCATACGGGTGGGAAGATTCCCCTTGATGACGCCCGTGATGACGTCCACCGACGGGCGCTGCGTCGCCAGCACCAGGTGGATGCCCGCCGCGCGCGACTTCTGCGTGAGGCGCTGGATGCGCTCTTCGATGTCCTTCTTGGCGACCGACATGAGGTCGGCAAGCTCGTCCACCACGATGACGATCTTGGGCAGCCGCTCCTCGTCCTCGGTGAGCGAGGCGTTGTAGCCGTCGATATCGCGCACATTGGTGCCGGCGCGCGTCTTTTTCTCAAACAGGTCGTAGCGGCGCTCCATCTCCTTGATCGCCCAGTTGAAGGCGGCGACCGCCTTCTGCGCATCCGAGATGATCTCGTTGATCATCAGGTGCGGCAGGCCGTCAAAGACGATGAACTCCGTCTTTTTGGGGTCGATGAGGATGAGACGCAGCTCCTCGGGCGAGTACTTGCAGATCAGGCTGATGAGCATGGAATCGAGGCAGATACTCTTGCCCGAGTTGGTGGAGCCTGCCACGAGGATGTGCGTCATTTTGACGATATTTCCGCATACGTTGCGCCCTTCCACGTCCTGCCCGATGGCGAACATCAGTGCGCCCGGCTTGGACTTCTGATATTCCTCCGACTGCATGACGGACTTCAGCCCCACCGTGGCGCGCACGGAGTTGGGCACTTCGATGGAGATGGCGCCCGCCTCCGAATTGGAATAGATATTCACGCCGTCGCGCGTGTGCAGGCGCATGGCGATCTCCGCGTCCCGCTTGATGACCTGCGAAACGGCGATGTTTCTGGGAATATCGATGTCGTAGCGGGTGACGGTGGCGCCGGGCGTCACGCGGATGACCTCCGCATCCACGCGGAAGCCCGCGAGCGTATCCACGATGACGGCGGAGTTCTGCGCGATCTCCTCCTGCGAAACGGTTGCCGTATCGTCATAGTCGCGCAGCTGCGCGGTGTCGGGATAGACGTAAGGCTGATAGACGTGTTTTTGGGGAACGGGCGCCTCCGCCTCCGGGACGGGCGTAACGGCAACGCGCGGAGCGCGCTCCCCGCGTCCGCGGTCGACCACGGGCACGGCAGGCTCCTCGTACGGTTCCTCCTCCCCCGCGTCGTCCGCGTCGAACAGGTCGGCGGCGCTTCCGCGCTCGCCCATGGGCGAACGGAATACAAGGCTGGCACCGGGGAGTTCGTCGTCAAAGCGGGAGAACGACCCTTCGGGCTGTTCGGAAGGGGCAGGCGCCGCAGGTTCGGCGGGTTCCACGTAGGTCGGACGCGCGGGCGCAGGCTCGACGGGTTCTGCGTAGGTCGGGCGTGCGGGCGCGGGTTCGACGGGTTCTGCGTAGGTCGGGCGCGCGGGCGCAGATTCTACGGGCGCCTCGTAGGTCGGACGCGCGGGCGCGGGCTCGACGGGTTCTGCGTAGGTCGGGCGTGCGGGCGCAGGCTCGACGGGGTCTACGTAGGTCGGACGCGCGGGCGCAGATTCTGCGGGCGCCTCGTAGGTCGGCCGTGCGGGCGCAGGCTCGGCGGGCGCCTCGTAGGTCG
>CALVLT010000002.1 GCA_944340905.1 uncultured Clostridia bacterium | reverse complement strand
AACAGCATCACGCGCGGGCTCATCGACATGACCATTCAGCAGAGCGAGATCGCCTGCAGCGCCTTCACGGCGGTCACGCCTGCGGGGGACAGGATCTTCGCACGCAACTATGATTTTTCCAAGACGAACACGACGCTCGTGTTCACGGATCCGGGCAACGGCCGTTACAAATCGTTTTCGACGGTCGATCTGCAGTTCCTGGGCATGGACGCAGACAGGGACGTCGAGGGGCTTCTGAACAAGATCACCTGTCTTGCCGCGCCGTATGCGCCGCTGGACGGCGTCAATGAGAAGGGGCTGAGCTGCGGCATCTTCATGAGCTATCAGGGGAACGAGACGGTCGCCACCGATCAGCAGACGGAAAAGCCCGACATCACGTCCACCACCATGATGCGCGCGCTGCTCGATACCTGCGCCACGGTGGACGAGGCGATCGCATTCGTCGAACAGTATGACATGCACGACTCCGCGCAGACCTCGTTCCACTACATGGTCGCCGACGCGACGGGCGCGAGCGCCATCTTCGAGTGGACGAACGGCACCGACCTCACCGACAACGACGGCTCCGCACGCACGCTCAGAGTGATCCGCAACGACGATGACGCGCACATCGGCGAGCGCGAGGGGGCGGCGGACTATCAGTGGATCACAAACTTCATTCTGCAGCCCGGTTATTACGAGGACGACGACGCCAAGCCCGGCTTCGACCGCTATAACGAGATCGCTTCCCGCCTTTCGGCGACGGACGGCGTCGTTGCGGACGAGCAGGCCGCCATGGACATTCTTGCGGCGGTCGGCAGAAGGAACTGGAACAACGACGATTCTAACGGCATCACCGTGCACAGCGTCGTCTACAATCTGACGAAAAAGACGGTGCTTTGGGTCGCCAACGAACATTACGGCGAGGCCGCCTACACCTTTGAATTCACGCTGTGAACGGTCGCAGCAGACAAGTACGCCGCGGGATCTTCCCGCGGCTGTTTTTGTAACCGGAAACACAGGCGGCTGCCGGGGCGGCAAAGGGCGCGGAAGAAAAACGGCTGCAAAAAATCCGCCGTCGCCGGCAGGAAATTTTATTTTTCTCTTGACAAAACCCGATCCGTCGAATATAATGAATGTAAATATATGGTAATATATATTTAAAATGCGATCAGGAGGGAATTATGAAAAAAGCGGTGACAGTGTTCGGGGCGGCTGTCCTTGCGGCGGTGTTTTCCGTCGGGCTGACGGCGTGCAATTCTGCGCAGTCGATGAAGTCGGATGAGGTGACGCAGGAGGCGTGGAAGCAGGCATTTGCCGAGGAGAATTTCACCAATGTCCGCATGGAAGCGGAGATGAGCGTGAGTGCCGCGGGGAAGGCGCAGGGCGGCAAGGTGGATTACACACAGATCAACCGCCTTACGGCCGTCATTGCCGGCGATTACGAATATTACAAGGTGGAGAGCGAGATGACCGGCAAGATCCTCGGCGTCGATGTCTCCGACGCAGAGCCCGTTGCGGAGATGTACAGCGCCAGGAAGGCGGACGGGACGTACACAATGTACACGAAGGACGCCTCGGGAAACTGGATCATGTCCGATTCCGCCGTGGGCGTGGCCGCGGACATCATTGTCGGGATGATCGGTTCGCTTTCGGAAATTTATGAGAGCTATGTTTACAGCGAAGACCGCAGGGGCTATGTGAAGGCGGACGACCTGGACGGCACGGAAGAGGTGCTCAAATTCAAGGACGGCAAACTTGCCGCCGTCTGGGCGCAGGTCGAAAAGCCCGATTTTGACGATAACGGTTTCACCTATGCCGTGCAGGTCATCCAGACGTCCTCCGCGATGTTTACATACGGCGGGCAGAGCCTTACCCTGCCCCAGCTCACAAGCGCCTGATCTGTCCGAAAAACTTCGGCAAAATCGTTTGACAAGGCGCGTGCGGCGGAATATAATGAAGAAAAGGCTTTGAAGCGGAAGAGACGTACGCGGCGGCGCGCATCAGAGAGTGGGATCCGTAGGCTGAAAGATCCCTGCGCGGGGACGTGCGGTATTC
The DNA here is from genome assembly GCA_944340905.1 of uncultured Clostridia bacterium. GTDB lineage: Bacteria > Bacillota > Clostridia > Christensenellales > Borkfalkiaceae > Gallimonas. The sequence continues at coordinate 103,438 of CALVLT010000002.1, read as the reverse complement.
CCCCGCCAGCCGCTGTGCCGAACAGAACTTCAAGCGCAGCCGTTTCCCGCGTTAAGGGGCAATGAAGGCGCGCCCTCTGCGCGCGAATACAGGTGGTACCGCGGTCATTTCGCCCTGTTCTCCTCGTGGAGAACAGGGCGTTTTGCTTTCATACATTCTGCGAGGGGATTCCTTCGGGCTATCGCCCTCGGAATGACGCGGCAACGCGCAAGAGCACATGCCCGCCAATCGTCATTCAGAGCGGAGCGAAGAATCCCCTCATACGTCGTCTTACGGGCAAGAGAACGCAAAAAGCCTCCCTCGGGGAGGGTGAAAAGCGCGTAATGCACACCAGCGCGGTGCGCTGTGTGCGCGCTTTGAACTAAGGATTTTGCTTTATCAGCGCAAAATCCGTGACCGAAGGCGGCACTTCACCTTGGTGCCGCCAAGACGGTGCCGAGCGGAGCGAGGCGGAAGGAGTGATCCCCCCGACGCTGCGCGCCACCCCCCTTAAAGCCCTGCGGGCGTTAAAGGGGGTAAGAACTCCCTCAGTCTGCTGCGCAGACAGCTCCCTCAAAGAGGGAGCCTCTGTTGGCAAACGTCATTCCGAACCGAAGGGAGGAATCCCCAAATACATTGTCTTACGGGCAAAAAAACGCGATCAAGCCTCCCCTGTGTAAGGGTGAGCGCGTACGTTATGCAGACAGCCCCTGCGGGGCTTCTGCGTATGCGCGAACTGAGAAATCGCCATATCAGCGGCGATTTCGTGCCCGCAGGCGGCGCTTTCCCTTGGCGCCGCCAAGACGGTGTCTGCACAGCAGACGAAAGGGTTGTAAATACTCGCCGCAGACAGGCACAACAACCCTCCCGCCTCGCAAGCTCGGCACCCTCCCTTGCACAGGGAGGGCAGGAGAACGCACGAGGGGCGCGGCGGGGCAAAACGGATATAAAAACACAAAAATATATTTTCGGAGCAGGTATGGACAAGTCATTGGAAGAGATCTTGCAGGAAGCGGCGGAAAAGTTCTCCGCCGCCGGCGACAGCCATGCGCTGTACGAGGCGAAGATGGCGTACCTGGGCAAGACGGGCAAAGTGGGCGCGCTCTACAAAAAGCTCAGGGAACTGCCCGAGAGCGAGCGGCCCGCGTTCGGCGCGCAGATCAACGAACTGCGCCGCGCGATCGAGGAGCGCGTCGCCGTCATTGAAGAGATGCTGCACGAGAGAGAGCTTTCCGACCGCCTTCAAAGCGAGCAGGTGGACGTCACCATGCCCGGCCGCCGCAGGCAGCAGGGCACGCTGCACCCCGTCACGCGCGTGAAGAACATGCTCATCGACGTGTTCGCGGGCATGGGGTTCGAGGTGTTCGAGGGGCCTGAGATCGAGACGGACTACTACAATTTCACGGCGCTCAACACGCCCGCCGACCACCCCGCCCGCGACATGCAGGATACCTTCTATCTTGCAAACGGGCTGCTTTTGCGCACGCAGACGAGCGCGGGGCAGATCAGGTTGATGGAGCAGAAAAAGCCGCCCATCAAGATGCTCTCCCCGGGCAGGGTGTTCCGCTCGGACGACGACGCCACCCATTCGCCCATGTTCCACCAGATGGAGGGGCTGGTCGTGGATAAGAACATCACGCTGTGCGACCTGCAGGGCATGCTCGATGAATTTGCGCGCGTCATCTTCGGCAAGGGCAGCAAGACCCGCCTTCGCCCCTCCTACTTCCCCTTCACGGAGCCGTCCGTCGAGGTGGACGTCTCCTGCCACGCCTGCGGCGGAAAGGGGTGCTCGCTGTGCAAGGGAACGGGCTGGATCGAGGTGCTCGGCGCGGGCATGGTCAACCGCCGCGTGCTCGAGAACTGCGGCATCGACCCCGATGAATATTCGGGCTTTGCCTTCGGCATGGGCATCGAGCGCATCGCCATGCTCAAGTACGGCATCAACAATATCAAGCTGCTCACCGAAAACGACGTGCGTTTTCTCGGGCAGTTCAAGGATTAAGGGGGGACAGGACGTATGATCTTACCGCTCAGCTGGCTGAAAGACTATGTGGACGTGGACGTCACGCCCGAACAACTCAAAGAAAAACTCTTCTCCTGCGGGTTCGAGGTGGAGGAGCTCACCTATCTCGGAAAAGATGTGACGAATGTCGTCACGGGGCGCATCACCAAGACGCAGAAGCACCCCGATGCGGACAGGCTCACCATCTGTCAGGTGGACTGCGGCGCACTGGGCGCGCGGCAGATCGTCACGGCGGCGACCAACGTCTATGAGGGTGCCGTCGTTCCCGTCGCGCTCGACAACTCCACCGTCCTGCATGAGGGCGGCGTACAGAAGATCAGAACGGGCAAACTGCGCGGCGTCACCTCGGAGGGCATGTTCTGCTCGGGCGAGGAGCTGGGAATTTCCGATGACTTCTACGCGGGCGCCGAGGTGAACGGCATTCTCATCCTTGACGAGGATACGCCGCTCGGCGCGGATATCCGCCCCGTCGTGGGCATCGACGACTGGCTGTTCGACATCGCCGTCACCGCCAACCGCCCCGACTGCCAGAGCGTGTTCGGCATGGCGCGCGAGGTGGCAGCCATTCTGCAAAAACCGCTGAAGACGCCCGCCACCGACTTCACCGCCTGTCCCACCGGCGTGAACATCACGGTGGAGGTGAAGGAGCCTGCCCTCTGCCCGCGCTATGTGGGCAACTACGTGGCGGACGTGAAGATCGGCACCTCGCCGCGCTGGCTGCGCCGCCGCCTGGCGCTGTGCGGCCTGCGGTCGGTGTCCGACATCGTGGACATCACCAACTTTGTGCTTTTGGAGCTGGGCCAGCCCATGCACGCCTTTGACAGGAACTACCTCGAGGGGGACGCCGTCATCGTGCGCCGCGCCGCGCAGGGCGAGACCATCACGACGCTCGACGAAAAGACCTTCACCCTCACGCCCGACGCGCTGCTCATCTGCGACAGGAAAAAGGGCGTGGCGCTCGCGGGCATCATGGGCGGATTGAACAGCGAGATCAAGGCGGACACGAAAGAGGTGTTCTTCGAGGCGGCAAAGTTCGCCCGCGACTGCGTGCGCAAGACCTCGCGCGCGCTTGGGCAGCGCTCGGATTCCTCCGCCCGCTTTGAAAAGGGCATGGATGCGTGGACGTGCTCGTTCGCCATGGACAGGGCGCTGCACCTTGTGGAAGAGCTCGGTTGCGGCGTGCCCACCGCCTGCCGCGCCGACGTGAATGCGGAGGACATGGCCCCCAGGACCGTTCGGGCGGGGTATGACCAGATCGACGCCGTGCTGGGCATTGCGGTGCCGCACGCGGACATGGCTGCCATTCTCACCCGCCTCGGCTTCGGCGTGACGCCTTCGGAGGGGGGCATGTCCGTGACGGTACCCCCCTGGCGGGAGGACGTGGACGGCTATCCCGACCTCGCCGAGGAGATCATCCGCTCCTACGGCTACGAGCATATCGTGCCCACCTTCCTGGCGCGGGCAACGGTCACGCGCGGCGGGCTGACTCCCGCGCAGAAGGCGGAGGAAAAGTGCAGGCGCGTTCTGCAAAATGAGGGGTACATGGAGACGTGCAGCTATTCCTTCTATTCCCCCAAGGACTTCGACACGCTGCGTCTTCCCGCCGATGCGCCCGAGCGCGCCGCCGTGCGCATCCTCAACCCCATCGGGGAGGATCTGTCCGTTCTGCGCACCATCCTTGCGCCCAGCATGCTCGCCAACATCGTGCGCAACGTGCGCCGCGGCAACGATGCGGGCAGATTGTTCGAGCTTGCCAACGTTTATCTCGCGGGGCAGCTGCCCGTCACCGAACAGCCCGAGGAGAGAAAGCATATCTCCCTCGGCCTGTGGGGGGAGGGGGACTTCTTCGATCTGAAGGGGGCGGCGGAGGCGCTCGCCGAGGCGTTCGATCTGCGCCTCTCCTTCGTGCGCACGCAGCGGCCCTTCCTGCACCCGGGCGCGGCGGCCGCCGTCATGCTGGGGGAAAGGGAAGTCGGCTGGCTGGGCGAAGTGCACCCCGCCGTCGCCGAGGAGCTCTCCCTGGAAAAGCGGGCGTATCTCGGGGAACTCGACTACGCCGCGCTCTCCAAAAAGTTTGCCAGGGACATCACCTACCATGGCGTGCCCAAATATCCCGACGTCGTGCGCGATCTCGCCGTGGTCGTCGCCGAGGAAGTCACCTGCGCACAGCTCGAGGGGTGCATCCTGAAGGCGTGCAAGGCGGCAAAGAGTGCGCAGCTGTTCGACGTGTTCCGCGGCAAGGCGGCAAAGAGTGCGCAGCTGTTCGACGTGTTCCGCGGCAAGGCGCTTGGCGCAGGCAAAAAGAGCATGGCGTTCCACGTGACGTTTGCGGCGGAGGGGGACAGCGCCCTTACGCCCGAGCAGTGCGAAAAGTACTTCGGCCGCATCGTTGGGGCGCTGCATAAGGAACTGGGCGCACAGCTCAGATAAAACAAGGAGGAGCAACCATGAGAACGATGATCTACGGGGCGGGAGCGCTGGGAACGGTGCTCGGCGCCTACATTGCAAGGGCGGGAAAGCAGGTCGATCTCGTCAACCGCAACCGCGCGCATGTTACGGCGCTCAAAGAACGGGGCGCGCACGTCACGGGCACGGTGGACTTCGTGCAGCCCGTCTGCGCGCTGCTGCCCGAAGAGCTGACGGGGCAGTACGATATCATCATTCTGATGACAAAGCAACAAAAAAACGCGGACGTCATTGCCTTTTTGCAGCCTTTTCTGAAGGAGGACGGCGCGCTGTGCACCTGCCAGAACGGCATGCCCGAGCCCGCCATTGCCGAGGCGATCGGCGCGGACAGGACGCTGGGCTGCGCCATCGCGTGGGGCGCCACGTTCAAGGGGGAGGGGGTGAGCGAACTCACGTCCGATCCCTCCGCGCTCACCTTCTCGCTGGGGGCATACGGCAAGGGCAATCACCTCGCGGACGTCAAGGCGCTCTTTGAATGCATGGGCACGGTCGTCGTGGAGCAAAACTTCATCGGCGCAAGGTGGTCCAAATTGCTCATCAACAGCGCGTTTTCGGGGCTTTCCACGGTGACGGGCGCAACGTTTGGCGAGGTGGCGAAGAACAAGGCCTCCCGCCGCGTGGCGCAGCGCATCATCAAGGAGTGCATCGACGTTGCCAAGGCGGCGAATATCACTATCGAGCCGGTGCAGGGCCACAAGATCGACAAGCTGTTCGACTACCGCGGCAAGCTGAAAAAGGCGATCTCCTTTGCGCTCATTCCCGTCGCCATGAAAAAGCACTCCGCGCTCATCGCCAGCATGCTGCAGGATATCCGCGCGGGCAAGAAGTGCGAGATCGACGCCATCAACGGCGTGGTGTGCGCGTTCGGCAAAAAATACGGCGTGCCCACCCCCTTCAACGATAGGACGGTAGAGATCGTGCACGCGCTGGAAGAGGGCGCGCCCATCGCCTTTTCCAACATCGCCCGCTACGACGATTTGCTGAAGTAAATCATTTTTAGGACAAATGCGCCGCGGGAGAATGTGTCCTGCGGCGGCGATTTTTTGCATATTTGTCGGCGGGTCAAGGCGGGCTACGGGGTGCATTATGGGGTATATCGACGAATATTTCGAATGTAAAAAGGCGATTTTTTATTCGGACAGGATCGTTTTGAAAAAACGAAAGGGGAATATCGTCATCGAACGCCGGGAGATAGAAAGGCTCTGCTACGCAAGGCCGACATTTTGGAATTACCTTTTTGCACATGCAAACGGATTGCTTCCGGGACAGCTTGTCGTCTGGCTGAAACGACCCCCGCAGGAAAACAAAAAGGCCGGATATGTCTTGTGGATAAAATATGATGACTTTCTGCGAATTCCGTTTGATATCAGACTATTGACGCAGCTGCATTGAACGGGGGCGTTCGTCTGGATGGCTTGATTTTTCAAATTTCTCCATATTTTGTGTGTCGGAATAATGTAAAACACAATATTTAGTATTTTATAAAAATTTTTTTACAAGATTTGCATTGCAATTCCTTGACAAAGCACGCATGCTGTGGTATGATATGGGCAGTTGAAACCTCTGCGGTGACTGACGAAGAAAGGCGGAGCACCGCGTGAAGCCGCAGAAGGGGAAGGCGCCGTTCGTCTGGGCAATTTTTATCGGTCGATAAAGATTGCCCTTTTTGAACCTTTTTCGGAGGGCGGAACATGGTCGGAAGGATACATTCCTATGAATCGTTCGGCACGGTGGACGGCCCCGGGATCCGCTTTGTGGTGTTCATGCAGGGTTGCCCCATGCGCTGCAGATACTGCCACAATCCCGATACCTGGAATGCGGACGGCGGAAAAGAGATGCGCGCCGATGAGGTCGCGCGCGAAGTTCTCAAATATAAAAGTTACTTTGCCGGCAACGGCGGCGTGACCGTGTCGGGCGGCGAACCCCTCTTGCAACTCGATTTTGTGCTGGAACTCTTTTCCGTTCTCAAACAGAAGGGCGTGCACACCTGCCTCGATACGTCGGGCATCTGTTTTTCGGAAGGGGACGAACGCTACGTGCGGCTCGCGCAGCGCACCGATCTGGTGCTGCTCGACATCAAGCACATCGACGATACCGCGCACAAATTCATCACGGGCAGGAACAACGCGCCCGTTCTGGCATTTGCAAACTTTCTGAGCGAGCGCGGCGTGCGCATGTGGGTGCGCCATGTGCTCGTTCCCGGGCTGACGGACGACGACGGCGCGCTCGGAAAATTGCGCGCCTTCCTCGATGGTCTGAACAATGTGGACAGGGTGGAGGTGCTCCCCTATCACACGATGGGGGTGGCGAAATACCGCAAGCTCGGCGTCTCCTATCCCTTAGAGGGCGTTGCCCCGCCTTCGCCCGAGCGGGTGGAGAACGCCAAGCGCATCCTGCGCGCGGGCAGATACGGGAGGTCATGATGGCAAAATTTTCTCTTCTGGAAGTGAGCGGGGAGGGGTGCGCCAACTGCCTGACGCTGATGCCCGTCGTCAGCCGCCTTGCGGCGCAGCGCGGCATTCCTGTCGAGCACCTCGAGGCGGACGAAAACAGCGCCGCGCGCGTGCAGGAGCTGCGCATCGACCGCGTTCCCACGCTCATCGTCATGAAAGACGGGCAGGAGATCGCCCGCTGCACGGGCTATCAGCCCGAAGAAATTTTAGAGCTGTGGCTGGACGCCAGGCTCGGCGAATAATGCGGATCGTTTCACGGCAAAATATACTTTGGAGAATCAAATGATGGATTTTGAACAGGCATGGCGCGGCTTTGAACGCGGCAAATGGAGCAATGACGAAGTGGACGTGCGCGATTTCATTCAGCGCAATTATACGCCCTATGAAGGGGATTCCTCTTTCTTAGCGCCCGCCACGGAGGCGACCAAACAGCTCTGGGAACAGGTGCTGGAGCTTTCCAAGGCGGAGCGTGAGCGGGGCGGCGTATACGACGCCGATACTGAGATTGTCTCCCGCGTCAATTCCCACAAGGCGGGCTATTTCAACAAGGACCTCGAAAAGATCGTGGGCCTGCAGACGGACAAGCCCTTCAAGCGTTCCCTTCAGCCGTTCGGGGGGATCCGTATGGCGGAAGAGGCGCTCCACATGTACGGCTATGAAATTTCGCCGCGCGTCAAGGAGATCTTCACCAAGTACCGCAAGACGCACAACGACGGCGTGTTCGATGCGTACACGCCCGAAATGCGCCTTGCCCGTCACGCGCACATCCTGACGGGACTGCCCGATACCTACGGCCGCGGGCGCATCGTGGGGGACTACCGCCGCGTCGCGCTGTACGGTGTGGACTACCTCATCCGCAAGAAACAGGAGGACAAGCTCCTGCTGGACGGCGACATGACGCCCGACAAGATCCGCGACCGCGAGGAGATCGCCGAGCAGATCAAGGCGCTCGGGCGGCTCAAGGAGATGGCGGCGGAGTACGGGTTCGACATCTCCCGCCCCGCGCAGACCGCGCAGGAGGCCATCCAGTGGCTGTACTTCGGCTACCTTGCCGCCGTCAAGGATCAGAACGGCGCGGCAATGTCCATCGGCCGCAATTCCACCTTCCTCGACATCTATATCCAGCGCGATCTGGACGAGGGCACGCTTACCGAGCTGCAGGCGCAGGAGCTCATCGACCACTTCGTCATGAAACTGCGCGTCGTCAAGTTCATGCGCATCAAGGAATACAATGAACTGTTCAGCGGCGATCCCACATGGGTCACGGAATCCATCGGCGGCATGGGGGTGGACGGCAGAACGCTCGTCACCAAGAACAGTTTCCGCATCCTGCACACGCTCGTCAACCTCGGCCCCGCGCCCGAGCCCAACCTCACGGTGCTCTGGTCGCGCCGCCTGCCCAAAAACTTCAAGACCTTCTGCGCCGAGATCTCCATCAAGACGTCCGCCATTCAGTATGAGAGCGACGATCTGATGCGCCCCGAGATGGGGGACGATTACTGCATCGCCTGCTGCGTCTCGAGCATGCGCGTGGGCAAGGACATGCAGTTCTTCGGCGCGCGCGCCAACCTGGCCAAGTGCCTGCTCTACGCCATCAACGGCGGAAAGGACGAGCTGGATAAGGATAAGAACGGAAAGCCCCTGCAGGTTTCCCCCGCATACTCGCCCATTCTCGGCGACGGGCCGCTCGATTATGAAGAGGTCAGGGCGAAGTACACACAGATGATGCGCTGGCTGGCGGGGCTGTACGTGAACACGCTCAACGTCATCCACTACATGCACGACAAGTACTGCTACGAGGCGCTCGAAATGGCGCTGCACGATTCTCAGGTGCGCCGGTTTTTCGCCACGGGCATCGCGGGGCTGTCCTGCGCCGTCGATTCGCTTTCGGCGATCAGATATGCCAAGGTGTACCCCGTGCGCAGTGCAGACGGCATCGTCACCGATTTCCGCATCGAGGGGGACTATCCCAAGTACGGCAACAACGACGACCGCGCGGACGAGATCGCCGTGTGGCTGGTCAAGACGTTCATGAACTTCATCAAGTCACACACCACCTACCGCGAATCGGTGCCCACCATGTCCATTCTCACCATCACGTCCAATGTGGTGTACGGTAAAAAGACGGGCAACACGCCGGACGGTCGCCGCGCGGGCGAACCGCTCGCCCCGGGGGCGAACCCCATGCACGGCAGGGATTCACACGGCGCGCTGGCGTCCCTCGAATCGGTGGCAAAGCTGCCCTATGACTATGCGCGCGACGGCATCTCCAACACCTTCTCCGTCACTCCGCAGTCGCTGGGGAAGGGGGAATAAAAGAAAGTTCACGCAAATCTTTTCGCAAAGGCAAAAATCTTTGCCGTGATTTGAAAGGAAACGCCGCCGCGGCACGCCTGCGGCTGACAGCGGCTCGTTTCCTCTCTGCGGGCGCGCCTTGGGGCTTAACAATATACCGCGCCCGCATTCACTCTTTCCCCATAAGCCGAGGTATCGGCAAATTGAGTCCCGCGGCGCAGGGGTGAGCGCGTACGTTATGCTGATAAGCCCTGTGGGCTTTCAGCGTATGCGCGAACTGAAAAATGTCATATGCAAGACATTTTTTGACCGAGCGCAAAATTCCATTTGCGCGAGACCCCTGCTTGCGTCATCATTTTAGCAAGGGCAACCTTCCTTGTGTCATGAGTGTAGCAAGGGCACTTTTGCTTGTTACCGTCATAACTTCGCGCTGCGCGCTACATCAAACCTTCGGTTCTCGTGCGCCACGGCTACGGAATACTTCTGCAAGCAGCTATTCTTTGCGCGTGTCGGGCGTGTGCCGCCTTACGGCGGCGAGCAGAGCGGAACGGCGTGGAGCGAAGTCCCATACGTCGTCTTAGGGGCAAGAAAACGCGAATACTATGCTCCCCCTGTGTAAGGGGGAGGCGGGAACAACCCAAAAATCCATATTCCACATACATCAAAACAGGAGGAACAGACAATGGCAAACGAAAGAGCGGAAAATCTGGTCAACATGCTGGACGCCTATGTGGCGGACGGCGGCTATCACCTCAACGTCAACGTGTTCAACCGCGAGACGCTGCTCGATGCGCAGAAACATCCTGAAAAGTACCCTCAGCTCACCATCCGCGTGAGCGGGTATGCGGTGAACTTCAACAAGCTCACCAAGGAGCAGCAGGACGACGTCATCGCGCGCACCATCCACGAGAGCATGTAACATGGCAAGGCGCACGGATGACGAACGGCTCGCGCGCGAGGAGGCGCGCGCGCAAAGGCACAGGCAGCGGCTGGAAAAGCATGCGCTGCCCTGTCCGCACTGCGGAAAAAATGTGCTCGACCACATGACGCGCTGCCCTTACTGCGGCGGCGTGCTCGTGCCTGCGGGCTACACGCCCATGGACGAGAAGAAAAAGCGCAAGATCAAAACGATCTGCTACGCCATCGGCACGGTCGTGGCGGTGGCGATTATTTTGCTCATCCTTTTCCTGTGAGCCGAAAGTATGCAAAAAGTGTCGCTCTACGCACAGTAGAGCGGCACTTTTTTGAAGTAGAACGGCGCTTTTTGCGGATAGAAGGGTGATTTTTCGGGATAGAAAGGGGCAAAAAAGGAGTAGGGCGCGCCCTGGGAGAAGTAGGTTGCGCTTTTTCGCCGCATGTCATATACTGAGAGCGAGAACAACGCAGGGAGGACATGTGATGCAGGCTGTCGTTGCCGCACCCGAGAAGGGATCGACCACAAAGGACGGGAGATTTTTTTCCTTTTATACCAAGGGCGAGGAGGTGTTCAATGCTGTCTCGCACATCGCGGGCGGGGCGCTCGGTCTTGTATTCTGGATCGTGCTTGCCGTGCTCGCCTATCCGGACACGGCGGCGCTCGTCGCCGTCTCCCTGTTCGGGTTCGGGGCGGTCACGCTCTACACGATGAGCGCGCTCTACCACTTTCTTCCCGACGGCAAGGCGAAGGGCGTCTTGCGCATCTTCGACCACTGCACCATCTTTCTGCTCATTGCGGGCACCTATTCCCCCTTCTGCCTCATCTCGCTCGGCACGACGCCGCTGGGCTGGCTCATCTTCGGGCTACAGTGGGGGTGCGCCGCCGCCGGCATCACGATGAACGCCATCGCCATGAACAACAAGGCGGTCAAGGCGATCTCCATGGTGCTCTACGTCGCGGAAGGGTGGATGGCGGCGGCAATTTTTCCGCAGCTCCTTGCCGCCGTGCCTTCGGCGAGCCTGTGGTTTTTGCTGGCGGGCGGCATTTTCTACACGGTGGGCATCGTCTTTTATGCGCTGGGCAGAACGCGCAAGTGGTTCCACTGCGTCTGGCACCTGTTCGACATCGCCGGCACCGCCCTGCAATTTGTCAGCATCCTGCTTCTTCTCATTTGAAGAATTGTTTCCGGCGCGCCGAACGGCGCGCTTTATTTTTTTCAGAAAAATCTTTTTGGGGCTTGACATTTTCTGAAAAAGTGGTATGATGGAACTATAAATTTATTCCTTAACAGGAGGGCAATATGAAAAAGGGATTTTTAGCAGTTGGTTGTGTGGCGCTTTCGGGCTGCCTGCTCATTTCATTCGCGGGATGCAGTACGGTGTCCAAGGCAAAGAATATGAGAGGAGAGGAGGTCACGGCGGAACAGTGGGACAGCGCGATGGCGGCGTCCGCGTTCCGCACCTCCGGCGGGGCGTCGGCGCCCGTGCAGACGGTTGCGGATGAGACGGCGGAAGCGCCAAACTATCGCGTGGAATATGAGATGACCTACAAAGTCAACGTGAGCACGGAGGGCGTTTCGGTGGGCGATACCCAGCTCACGGAGGCGGCAAATCTGAACATCGACATGACGTCGAGCGCAACGCTCACCGTTGCCGATAATGCGCTGCATGCATCGTTCAAGTATGATTTCAAGTTTGACGGCTCGGAAAATCTGCTTGCCGCGCTGGGCATGAGTGAAGAGCTCGCCGGCAGCGGCGAATCGGAAGCGTATGTCTCCTTTGCGGACGGCGCGACGTTCATCGTCAAGGACAGCAACGGCAACTGGATCCGTTCTTCCACAGACGGCGAGGAGATCGGCGCCGCCGGACAGTTCGTCATGATGATGAGCGCGGGGCTCATGGACCAGAGCGCGCTCGTGGGCGCCTTCTCGCAATATACATACAGCGCCGACGATAAGGGCTATGTTGCGGCAGATGCCTCCGTTTCAGGCGAATTGGGCGATGTGTCGTTCAGCGGCGCGGGGAAACTCGTGTACAAGATCAGGGACGGCCATCTGGCCGCGGTCTATGCCGAAGGCTCGGCAAGCTCCGGCATTGTGGGTATTTCGTCGGAGGGCTCGTCGGAGATCGGCCTTGTCTATACCTACGGCGGGCAGAGCGTCACTCTTCCCACCGTCGCTTAAACACAAACCATCGGAGCGCTCCCGAAAGGGGGCGCTCTTTTTTCTCTTAGGGGCATGAGAACATGATAAGCCTTCCCCTTGGGGAGGGCGGGCAGGCAGAATTTTTATAAAATATCGTCAAGGGAAAAGATTTTACAAGTTTGTTACAATTTTGTGGGAATTTTTTTACAAGTGTCCTGTATAATGAAGGTGTAAGGGGCGCGGAAAAGCGTTCTGAACATTGCCCATCCAATGCGCCGCAGACCCATCCGCATCGGCGCATCTCTCCCAACCCCCCGCAGAAGAACTTCTGCGGGCTTTTTTCATGCCGTATTTTCTATGGTCAGGAAAACAAAAAGCCTTCCCCTTGGGGGGAAGGCTGCTCCTTCAGTCATTTCTTGGCGGACTTTGGCGGCATAGTTATGGCATGTCCATGCGGGGGCACGCGGCAAGGGGCGCTACAGCGTGATGAGCAGCATGGCGACGGGCAGGGTGACGACGGAAAGCAGCGTGCCCGTCGAATACGCCGCCGCTGCCAGCTCCTTTTCGCCGTCCAGCTTTTCGGCAAATGCCACCACGCTTGCGGCGGGCGGCATCGCCATTGCAATGACGGGCGCTAGCAGCACATAGGGCGTGTCCGCAAAAACGCCCGTCAGCTTGAAGGGAAGGATGAGCAGGTAGGTGAGCGCCGCGGAGAGCACAAGGCGCACCGCCGCCGCAAGATAGACGCCCCTGTCGCAGAACAGTTGTCTGGGGGAAAGCTCGGCAATGCGCACGCCCACCATCAGCATGGAGAGGGGCGCGGTCATGCCGCCGCCGTAGGTGACGATCTGCTGCAACTGCGCCACTTCCTCCATATTGAAAATGTTGATCTGCGGCACAAGGAAGAGCACGAATCCGATGACGGAGCCGACCGTACACGGGTTGAGCAGCGCCTTTTTCAGCGAAATTTGCTTTTTGTCCTGCGTGATGAGGTAGGCGCCCAGCGTCCACAGAATGAGGTTGAAGGCGACGGTAAAGACGGTGATGTACATCATCGCCTCGGAATCCCCGTCCGTGAACATTTCGATGAAGGGGATGCCGACAAACGCGCAGTTGGAAAAGGTCCCCACAAACACCAGAACGTCGCGCTTTCTGCGCTGCTCGTCCCCCTTCATGAACAAAAAGCAGAGCTTGGAGGCGAAGAAGGTCAGAAAGATCGCCGCCACGGAGAATAAGAACACCCACAAAAAGTTCAGCAACGTTTCGCCGGTCGGCGGAATGGGATCGACGGCGAACGCCTGGATGATGAGCATGGGCTGCGCAAAGCACAGTAGCACGTTTGAAATGGAATACAGGCTGTCCGAGCGGACGAGGTTGGCCTTTTTCAGCACATATCCCGGTACGGCAAACGCGAACAGCACCGCCATGATGAGCAGTGCTTTGATGATGATATCCGCCATATTCACTCCTTTTCCGATGGAATTATAGCACCATGCCGCAAAAAAGGCAATCGGCTTTGGCGGGTATCTTTACAATATTTTGCCTGTTGTTTCCAAACCTGCATAGAAATTTCCTTCCTTCGCATAATGACAATATACGGAGGTAACTTGAGACACCATGAAAGCAACGGGGATCGTGAGGAGGATCGACGAGCTTGGGCGCGTCGTCATTCCCAAGGAGATCAGAAGGACGCTGCGCATCCGCGAGGGGGACCCGCTGGAGCTGTTCACCGACCGCGATGAGCTGATGCTCAAAAAATATTCGCCCATCGCCTCGGTGGAGCGTTTTTCGGAGGGGACGGCGAAGTCGCTGCACGAACAGAGCGGCTACCTTGCCGCCATTTCGGACACGGACAACATTCTGCACGCCTTCGGCGCGGGCAGAAAGTTGCTGATGGGGCACGGCGTGTCCGAAGCGCTCACCGAGCTGATGGCGGCGCGGCGCAGCCACCTTGCCAGCCTTGCCGAGGGCGGGCGCATTCTGCCCGTCGTAAGGGAGGGCGAGGGCGCGTTCACGGCGCAGCTCGTCGTGCCCATCGTGGCAAACGGCGACTGCCTGGGGGCGGTCATCCTTCTTTCGGAGGAGGAGGGCGCGGTGATGGAGACGTCCTGCGTCAAGCTCGCCCGCCTCACGGCGGACATCATCGCAAGCCAGTTTGTATGACCCGTTTTTCGCATACGTATGCGTAAAACGGGACGCGCCGCGCATTCTGCGCGGCGCGTACATAGATGAAACACCGGAAATTTTTTCAGAACGCGGCGATCGTTTCGCTCGGCGGCCTGCTCTCCAAGGGGATCGGCGTGCTCTACCGCATCCCGCTCGCCAACCTGCTCGGCGGCTACGGCGAGGGGCTGTATCACATGGCATATCCGCTCTTTTGCCTCATGCTCACCTTTTCCTCGGCGGGCATTCCCGCCGTCGTGGCGCGCGCGGTGGCGGCGGAGCACGCCGCGGGCAGGGAGGGGGAGACCCTCCCCGCGGCACTCAGGCTGTTCGCGGGGCTGGGTGCGTTCGCCGCGCTGCTCATGTGCCTGCTTGCGCGGCCCGTCGCGCACCTGCAGGGGGATGACGGTCTGTCCGGGTGCTACCTTGCGCTCGCGCCCGCCGTGTTCTTCGTCGCCCTGCTCGCCGTGCTGCGCGGCTGGTGGCAGGGGCGCAGCGAGATGGCGCCCACCGCCCTCTCCGAACTCGTGGAGCAACTCGTCAAGGCGGGGGCGGGGCTGCTGCTCGCCGCGCGCTTTCCGCACGACCCCGTGCGGGCGGCGCGCGCCGCGCTGTTTGCGGTCACGCTCTCCGAGGCGGCGGCGCTGTGCTTTCTCGCCATGCGCGTGCGGCAGCGGCGCAGGCTGCTCCCCGTGCACAGGGGCGGGCGGGGGAGCGAACTCCTCTTCTCGGCGCTGCCCGTCATGGCGAACGCGGCGCTGCTGCCTCTTTCGCAGATGCTCGACAGCGTGCTCGTCGTGCGGCTTCTCTCCCGCCACACCCTGCGCGCGGTACATGTCTACGGGCTGTTCGCGGGCAGCGCCGTCTCGCTCGTGGCCATGCCCGCCACGCTGTGCTGCGGGCTGGTGGCGGCCGCTGTGCCGGCGGTCGCCTCCTGTATGGCGCAGGGAAGGGAGGAAGAGGGGAGGCGCCGCGCGCTGTTTGCGCTTGCCGTGACGCTCGCCCTCGCGCTCCCCTGTGCGGCGGGGCTGCTTGCGCTCGCGCCTTTCCTTGTGCGGCTGCTCTATCCCGCGCTGGGGGCGGAGGACGCCGTCCTGCTCGTGCGGCTTCTGCGCCTGATGTCTGTCTCCGCGGCGACACTGGCCGCCGTGGACACGCTGGCGGCCTGCCTCACCGCAATGGGGCTTGCGCGCCGCGCCGCCCTGTCCATGCTGATCGCGGTCATCGTCAAGGCCGCGCTGCAATTCGCGCTCGTCGGCAATCCGGCGCTGGGCATCACGGGCGCGGCGATCGCCTCCAACGCCTGCTATCTGGTTGCTTTTTTCCTCGATTTGTTCTATACTGTAAGAAAAAAACGGGAGATGCACCATGCTGCACATCATAGGACTGGGAACGAAGAAAGGGGAGCTGACGCAGGACGCGCTCGCGGCGCTCAAAAGCGCGGACGCCGTGTTCGTGCGCACCGCGACGCACCCCTCGGCGGAAAGCTTGAAGGAGGCGGGAATTCCCTTTGAGAGCCTGGACGGACTGTATGCGTCCAGCCGGAATTACGATACCTTTCTTGCCAAGGCGCTGCGCCTTGTAAGGGCCCGCGCCGGGGCGGGCAATGTGTGCTACTGCGTGGACGGCGGCGCGTTTGAAGACCGCGTCGCCTGCATGCTTGCGGGCGACGGGGCGTGCGTGCACCCCGGCGTCTCCAAGAGTGCGGCTGCCGCCGCGGCGGCGGGGGTGTACGGCAGCTTTCTGAGCGTCGCCGCGCCCGAGGCGGGCGCGCGCGGACTCGTGCGCCCGCTCGTCGTGTACGACCTTGCCGACCGCGCGCTTGCGGGGGACGTCAAGCTCGCCCTCGCCGAACGCTTCGGCGACGAGGCGCCCGCCGTCTTTGTCTGCGGCGGAACGGCAAAGCGTATTGCGCTGTACGAGGCGGACAGGCAGGATCTCTATGACATGACGTGCGCACTCGTCCTGCCCGACGAGCCGCTGCTGGAAAAGAAAAAATTCGATCTGTACGATTTTCTTGCGATCATGCGCCGTCTCCGTGCGCCCGACGGCTGCCCGTGGGACAGGGTGCAGACGCATGAGAGCATCCGCATCAACGCCATTGAAGAGGCCTATGAGCTTGTGGACGCGATCGATGCGGACGACCCCGACAAGATGTGCGAGGAGGCCGGCGACGTGCTGATGCAGGCCGCGTTCCATACGCTCATGGAAGAGGAGCGCGGACATTTCACGATGAACGACGTGCTGACGGGGCTCTGCCGCAAACTCATCGACCGCCACACGCATGTGTTCGGCGGCGACGCGGCTGCGGGCGCCGACGGCGCGCTCTCCGTGTGGGAAAAGAACAAGATGACGGAAAAGCATCAGCAGACCTTTTCCGATGCCGTGAACGACGTGCCCGCGGGATTTCCCGCCCTTCTGCGCGCGCAGAAGATCGCCAAACGCACGCAAAAGGGGGGCTGGAAGTGCACGCGCGGGCAGGCGGCGGAAGAGGTCCGCACCGCGCTTTCGGAGCTTCTGACGGCGCAGGACGTTCCCGCGGCGCTCGGAAAATTTCTGTACGCGGCGGCGGAGCTCGGCTATCAGTCGGGCGGCGACTGCGAGCAGGCGCTCCTCGACTACGTCAGGGGCGTGCAGGCACGCTATACCGCGTTCGAGGCGCTCGTGCGCGCGGACGGCAGGGACGTGAACGCGCTCTCCGATGAGGAGCGCGCCCGGTACATGGATGAGGCGGAACGTGCTCAGACCTCTTGACATCGCGGGCATGGTATGCCCCGACAACGTCATGCTTGCGCCGCTCGCCGGCTATACCAATTATCCCTTCCGCACTATGTGCATGCGGCTGGGGGCGGGGCTGACGTTCACCGAGATGGTGAGCGCAAAGGGACTTGCCTATCACAGCGAGGAGACGAAAAAGCTGCTGTACTGCGCGGACGAATCGCCCAAGGCGGCGCAGATCTTCGGAAGCGATCCGGATATCATGCGCTCCGCCTGCGAGAGCGAAGATTTAGCGCCGTTCGACCTCATCGACATCAACATGGGCTGTCCCATGCCGAAGATCGTGAAAAACGGCGACGGCAGCGCGCTGATGGAAAATCTTCCCCTTGCGGAAAAGGTCATTGCGGCGTGCGTGAAAAGCGGCAAGCGCATTTCCGTCAAATTCCGCATCGGCGTGGACGCCGGTCATAAGATCGCCGCCGAGTTTGCGCGGCTCTGCGAGGGGGCGGGGGCGTGCATGATCACGGTACACGGCAGAACGCGGGACAAGCTGTACGCGGGCGCGCCCGACTATGCCCAGATCGCCGCGGCAAAGCGGGCCGTGAACATTCCCGTCATTGCAAACGGGGGCGTTTGGTCGGAAAAGGACTTTTCCCGGATGCTGGAATGCACGGGGGCGGACGGCGTGATGATCGCGCGCGCGGCGCTCTGCCGGCCGCAGGTGTTTGCCGAGATCACCGGGACGGAGGCTCCGCCCATGCGGGAGCTGTTCGCGCGCCAGCTTGCGGAAACGCGGGCGCTGTACGGTGAGCGCTTCGCCGTCGTATTCATGCGCAAAATGGCGGCGTTTTACTGCAAGGGCGTGAGCGGCGCGGCGGATTATAAGCGCCGCCTGTTTGCGGCGCAGACCACGGAAGAAGTCGCCGCCCTCGCGGAAGAGATCTTCGGGGAATGAACGGATCGTTTTCGCAAGGCCGTAAGCGGTTTCTGACATTTTAACAAAACAATGCGGGGCTTTCCCATAGGGGAAGGCCCCGCATTGTTTTGTTGCGGGAACGGTTACGGAACGATGATCCGGATTCCGTTTATCGCAAAAAGTGCAAGAGGTGAAACCGCGGGCGTACGGCAGATGTTTGCGGACACGTAAATGCCCCTGTGCGGGCACAAATATAATTGATATATCCCACCACCGCAAGGGTGTAAAAACGGCGTGTAGGCGAAAATACGCGCCTTTTTTGCCGTCCTTGTGGAAAATTTCACCTGATTCGCCGCCGTTTCGCTGTACTTTTTCGCGCGCGCGTGTTATAATGGATATAAGTGTTACGGCAGTTATCAATTCAGAAACAATCATGCGAAATTTACAGATAAGGAGATTGTCATGTCAGAAAAGGTAGAGGGCGCATACGGCGCGGAACAAATTCAGGTGCTCGACGGGCTCGAGCATATCCGCAAGCGCCCCGGCATGTATATCAGTTCGACGGACGAAAAGGGGCTTCATCACCTTGTGAGCGAAGTCGTCGACAATTCCATTGACGAGGCGCTCGCGGGCTACTGCGATCGCGTGGACGTCACGATCAACGCGGACGGCTCCTGCACCGTCGAGGACAACGGGCGCGGGATCCCCACCGAGATCCACCCCAAGGAGGGCGTCTCCACGGTCGAGGTCGTCTTTACCAAGGTCAATGCGGGCGGAAAATTCGGCGGCGATTCGGGCTACAAGGTGTCCAGCGGCCTGCACGGCGTCGGCGTCAAGGCTGTCAACGCGCTCTCGGAATGGCTGGAAGTGGAGGTGTCCCAGAACGGCCATGTCTACAAACAGGTGTATAACCGCGGCGTGCCCCAGCGTTCCCTTCAGATCATCGGCGATACCGATAAGACGGGGACCAAGGTCACCTTCTTTCCCGACGCCGAAATTTTCGAGACGATCGTGTTCAAGTACGACATTCTCCGCGTCCGCCTCAAGGAACTTGCCTTTCTCAACAAGGGACTGACGATCACCCTCACCGACCGGCGCGGCGAAACGGTGCGCTCGGACAGCTTCTGCTACGAGGGCGGGATCCGCGAGCTGGTGGAAGAGCTCAACAAGGGGAACGAGACGCTCTTCCCCGAGCCCCTCTATTTCGAGGAGCAGGACGGCACCACCGTCTGCGAGATCGCCCTGCAATACAACGACGGCTACAACGAGGTCATCTATTCCTATGCCAACAACGTCAACACCATCGACGGCGGAACGCATGTGGAAGGGCTCAAACAGGCGCTCACCAAAGTCATCAACGACGCGGGCAAAAAGCTCAACATCTTAAAGGAGAGCGACAGGCTCACGGGCGAGGACGTGCGCGAGGGCATCACCGCGGTCGTGTCCGTCAAGCTCGAAAACGCGCAGTTTGAATCGCAGACCAAGGATAAGCTCAACAATTCGTTCGTGCGTCCCTTTGTCTCCAAGTGCGTGGCAGAGGAGTTCGGCACATACATCGAAGAACACCCCGCCGAGGCGCGCGAGCTGGTCCTGCGCTGCATCACGGCGCAGAAAGCGCGCGACGCGGCCCGCTCCGCCCGCGAACTCACGCGCAGAAAGGGCGTGCTGGAATCCACCACGCTCCCCGGAAAGCTGGCCGACTGCTCGGATAAGCGCCCGGAGCTGTGCGAGATCTACATCGTTGAGGGCGACTCGGCAGGCGGCACGGCAAAACAGGGGAGGGACAGAAGGTTCCAGGCGATCCTGCCCCTTCGCGGCAAGATCCTGAACGTGGAAAAGGTGCGCCTCAACCGCGTGCTGGAAAATGCCGAGATCAAGGCGATGATCACCGCGTTCGGCTGCGGCATTCTCGACGACTTCGACGAGAGCAAGCTGCGCTACGACCGCATCATCTCCATGACCGATGCCGATGTCGACGGCGCGCATATCCGGATCCTTCTTCTGACCTTCCTGTTCCGCTACATGCGTCCGCTCATCGAGCACGGGCACGTCTATTCCGCGATGCCGCCCCTCTACAAGGCGAGCGTCAAGGGAAAAGAGGACGTGTACCTCTATTCCGAAGAGGAAAAGACGGCTTACGACGCCGCAAACAACAACAAAGTGGAGTATCAGCGCTATAAGGGCCTGGGCGAGATGAGCACCGAACAGCTCTGGGATACGACCATGAATCCCGCCACCCGCACGCTGGTGCGCGTCTCCATGCGCGACGCCATGGAGGCGGATAAGATGTTCACGATCCTGATGGGCGAGAGCCCCGCGCTCCGCCGTCAGTTCATCGAACAGAACGCGACGCTGGTGAAGGATCTGGACGTGTAAGGGTTCACGAATTTCTCCGAGCAAAGGCTCGGATAAATTCCGTGATTTGAAAGACAACTTGGGCAGGGCACGCCCTGCGGGCTGACACTGCCCCGTTTTCTTTCTTTGCGCGATTTTAGGGGCTTACAATTTTAGCTCGCGCAAATTCAATCTTTCCAATAAGCCGAGGTATCGGCAAATTGCGTCCCGCAGCGGAAGGAAACCTTCCTTGCGTCATAATCATAGCAAGGGCGCTTGCTCGTAATTCGTCATAACTTCGCCTCTTCGAGGCTCGTGTGCCGCTTGCGGCGGCGAGCAGAGCGGAACGAAGTGGAGCGCCCGATGCGAGGAAAAATACCCGCTTGCGGGAGTATTTTGACGACGCAGCGCACAAGGCGTAGCCGCAGTAAGAATTCCCTCATACGTTGTCTTACAGGCAAAAAAACGCGGTAACACTTGAAAACCGCGCCCGACCCTGAAAAAACAGAAAATCCAATACCACAAGAGGTATCACATTGGCTAAAAAAGAAACAAGTCCCGAGCTGACCGAAGAATTCAAAAAGACGCTCGAAATGACCAAGATCCTCGACGTCGAGGTGGACGACGAGCTCAAGCGCTCCTTCATTGCGTATGCGATGGCGGTCAACAAGTCGCGCGCCATTCCCGACGTCCGCGACGGCCTCAAGCCCGTGCACAGGCGCATTCTCTACTCCATGCACGAAATGGGCCTTTACAACGACAAGGCATACAGAAAGTGCGCGCGTATCGTCGGTGACGTTCTGGGTAAATTCCACCCGCACGGAGATTTCTCCGTGTACGATGCGCTCGTCCGCCTTGCGCAGGATTTCTCGATCAACTTCCCGCTCGTGGACGGGCACGGCAACTTCGGCTCCGTCGACGGCGACCCGCCCGCGGCCATGCGTTATACGGAGGCCCGCCTTTCCAAGCTCGCCGCCGAGATGCTGCGCGATCTTGACAAGGAGACGGTGGATTTCTTCCCCAACTTCGACGGCAACGAGATGGAACCCGCCGTTCTGACGGCGCGCTTCCCCAACCTTCTCGTCAACGGGTCGGACGGCATCGCCGTCGGCATGGCGACCAATATCCCGCCCCACAACCTTGCAGAGGTCATCGATGGTACGGTCGCGCTCATCGACAATCCCGATATCACGGTCGATGAGCTCATGGATTATATCCCCGCGCCCGATTTCCCCACGGGGGGCATCATCATGGGGCGGAGCGGCATCCGCAAGGCGTACCGCACGGGGCAGGGCAACATCGTCATCCGCTCCAAGTGCGAGATCGAGGAACACGGCACGGGCGCAAATGTCAGAAGCCGCATCGTCGTCACGGAAATTCCCTATCAGGTCAACAAGGCGCAGCTCATCGAGACGATCGCCAACATGGTGCGCGACAAGCGTCTGGAGGGCATTTCGGACATCCGCGAGGAATCGGGGAGAGAGGGCATGCGCATCGTCATCGAGTGCAAGAAGGACGCCAACGCGCAGGTGGTGCTCAATTCGCTGTATAAGCACACCAATCTGCAGACTTCGGACGGCATCATTCTTCTTGCCCTCGTCGAAAACGGCACCGAGCCGAAAGTGCTCAACCTGCGCGAGATCCTGGTCTATTACCTGGAGCATCAGAAAGAGGTCATTATCCGCCGCACGCGCTTCGACCTCGCCCGCACGGAGGAGCGCGCGCACATCGTCGAAGGCCTTGTGCTTGCGCTTGCCAATATCGACGAAGTCATCCGCATCATCAAGGAATCTGCGGACAAGAACGACGCGGCGGCAAAACTGACTGCGGCGTTCGAGCTGAGCGAAAAGCAGGCAAACGCTATCCTCGAGATGCGCCTGCAGCGCCTGACCTCCCTCGAGGTGGAAAAACTCAAAGAAGAGCTCGAAGGGCTGCGCGCGACGATCGCCGACCTCAAGGACATTCTCGGCAGCGAACAGCGCGTGCTGGACATCATCAAGACCGATCTTCTCGCCATCAAGGCGAAGTACCCCTCCGAGAGAAAGACGGAAATTTCCGTCGATTACGGCGAGATCGAGGACGAGGACCTCATCGACGAAGAGGACGTCGTCATCTCCATGACGCATTCGGGGTATGTCAAGCGCATTCCCGTCGCCGAATACCGCGCGCAGAACCGCGGCGGCGTGGGCATCACGGCGCACCGCCCCAAGGACGACGACTTCGTGGAGCAGATGTTCGTCTGCTCGACGCACAACAATATCCTGCTCTTTTCCAACTTCGGCAAGGTGTACTCCATCAAGGGCTACCACATTCCCGAGGCGGCGCGCACGGCGCGCGGCAGAGCGATCGTCAACATCGTCCAGCTCGCCGCGGGCGAAAAGATCGCCGCCATCCTGCCCGTTCTTGCAAACAGCACGGGCTACCTTGTCATGGCAACGCGCAACGGCCTCATCAAAAAGACCGCCACGAGCGAATTCGACCACATTCTGCGCAGCGGCAAGATCGCCATCCGCATCGTGGAGGGCGACGAGCTGATCGGCGTGCAGTTCGCCACGGGCAATGACGAGATCGTCGTCGCATCCCGCTCGGGCAAATGCATCCGCTTTGCCGAGACGGACGTGCGGCCGATGGGCCGCGACACGATGGGCGTCAGGGCGATGACGCTCGCGCAGGGCGATGCCGTCGTGGATATGCTCGTGCTCAGGGAGGGGAGCGACATTCTCACCGTGTCCGAAAACGGCTACGGCAAGCGCACCGATCCCGCCGATTACCGCCTGCAGTCGCGCGGCGGCAAGGGCATCAAGGCGGGCGTGTTCAACGAAAAGACGGGCGCGCTCGTGGGCATGAAGCTTGTCACGGACGAGGACGACGTCATGCTCGTGACCTCTGCGGGCATCGTCATCCGCATGCATGCGGAAAGCATCTCGCACATCGGCAGAAATACGCGCGGCGTACGGCTCATGAACGTGCGCGACGGCGTCGTCGCCACGGTGGCGATCACCGAAAAGGACGACGAGGCGGAGGTGGAGGCGCCCGAAGAGACGGCCGCCGACCTCTCGCCCGAGGAACTCGCCGAAGGGGCGGACGATGCGCAGGCGGAGGAGGGCATGTCCGAAGATGCCCCCGCACAGACGCCCTCCGACGGAGACATGTCCGAAGAGTAATGCTCTTGGACATGGTGCGCCGCTTTTCACTGCCCTCGGACATGGCATGGCGTTCTGTGTTGCCGCTCTCGGGCACGGCCATTGCCGCGCCGCACCATGGCGGAACGAGACCAAAGCTCGGTCGGCACGGTTTTTCCGAAAAGAGCGCAAACCCTTCGCTCTCGTGTGCGCAAAATGCTTGACATTTGCGCAAGGTATATTGTAGAATAGGGACGATATCAACAGCCGTGAACGGAAAAATTTCTCCGTCACTGCCGCGGCAGAGAGGGCGGCGCTTGCTGAAAGCCGCCTGCGGCAGAGGGGAACGTGCGTCCGTTCGTCAAGGTCGGGGCAATGCCCGCGGCAGTCCGCCGTTACCGGACAAACGAGGGGGAATTTTCCCCGAAGTAAAGTGGGACCGCGCGCAACGCGCCTTTACGATTTCCGCATCCTGCGGAAGCGTAAAGGCGCTTTTTTCATGGCGCGCATAGAATAGAGAAGGGGGACACGGCATTGTTTTTTTCCAGACTTCGCAAGGACATTGCGGCGGCAAAGAAGAACGACCCCGCCGCACGCAACAAATTTGAAATATGGCTCACCTATTCGGGGGTGCATGCGCTCTCCTGGCACAGGTGGGCGAACCGACTCTACCGCATGCACCTCAAGCTGC
This sequence comes from uncultured Clostridia bacterium, assembly GCA_944340905.1. GTDB lineage: Bacteria > Bacillota > Clostridia > Christensenellales > Borkfalkiaceae > Gallimonas. The sequence continues at coordinate 79,219 of CALVLT010000002.1, read as the reverse complement.
TTGCACGCATGACTTCGCAGTTCGCCAAATTTCTGACGGGCATCGAGATCCACCCCGCCGCAAAAATTGCCGCGGGCGTGTTCATTGACCACGGCGCGGGCGTCGTCATCGGCGAGACCGCCGAGGTGGAGGAGGGCGTCGTCATCTATCAGGGCGTGACGCTGGGCGGCACGGGCAAGGAAAAGGGCAAGCGCCACCCCACCATCCGCAGGAACGCGGTCATCTCCTGCGGGGCAAAGGTGCTGGGCGGCTTCACCGTGGGCGAGGGCGCGCGCATCGGCGCGGGGGCGGTCGTGCTCAAGGAGGTGCCCCCCTACGCCACCGTCGTGGGCGTGCCCGGGCGCGTGGTGCGCATCAACGGCGAGCGCCCGCAGGACCTCATGCCCGACAAGGACGACCCCATTCTGCACGAAGTCTGCGCGCTGCGCGAGCGCGTCTACGAACTGGAGGACCGCCTCGAATCGGTGTGCGCCCGCCTTTCGCGGGACGAAGATACCGCAAACGTACATAAAAATCCGGAACAGAAAGAGGTATGAATATGAAAATTTACAATACTCTCACGAGAAGAAAGGAAGAATTCGTTCCCCTCGAGGCGGGAAAGGTGAAGATGTACGCCTGCGGCATCACGGTCTCGGGCGAGGCGCATATCGGACATGCCTTTCAGGCCATCCTCTACGATATTTTCCGCAAGTATCTGGAAAAGAAGGGGTACGAGGTGACGTATGCCCGCAACTATACGGACGTGGACGACAAGATCATCGCCCGCTCGCGCGAGACGGGCATTCCCGCCGACGAGTATGCAAAGAGGATGATCGCCAAGATCGACGCCGCCATGGCGCGCGCCGACGTGGGCGAGCCGACCCTCTGGCTGAAGGCGACGGAGAACATCGGCAACATCATCGCCTTTATCGAAGGGCTGATCGCAAACGGACATGCCTACCCCGCCGCGAACGGCGACGTGTATTTCGACGTGGACACCTTCCCCGCCTACGGGCAGCTCTCGGGCAGGGATAAGGAGGACGCGCTGGACGGCGTGCGCGTGGACAACGACGAGCAAAAGCGGCATCCCTATGACTTTGCGCTCTGGAAGGCGGCAAAGGAGGGGGAGATCAGCTGGGATTCCCCGTGGGGGAAGGGCAGGCCGGGCTGGCACATCGAGTGCTCGGCGATGATCCGCGCCGCGTTCGGCGATCGGATCGACATCCACGGCGGCGGAAGGGACCTCATCTTTCCCCATCATGAGAACGAGATCGCGCAGAGCGAGGCGCTCACGGGCAAGCAGTTCGTCAGATACTGGATGCACAACGGCCTCATCAAGGTGAACGGGCAGAAGATGAGCAAGTCTCTCGGCAACAGCCTGTTGCTGGACGACCTGATGGACCGGTTTTCGCCCGACGCCCTCAAATTTGCGCTCCTCTCCTCCAACTACCGCGGCGACGTCAACGTGACGGACGAGCTGTTCCCCGCTGCCGAGGCGCACGTCGCGCGCTTTTACGCGCTCATCGCCAGGGCGGAGCAGATGTTCCCCGATGAACAAGGCATGGAGGCGGAGATCGATGCGAAGTTTGATGCCGCGATGGACGACGACTTCAACACGGCGCTCGCTTTGGCGGACCTGTTCGGGTACTTTAAGGAGGTCGCCCGCCTGCTGGACGCGCACGACGCGCGCGCACGCCGCATGACCAATCAGATCCGCGCAACGTATGCCCTTCTGGGGCTGTTCAAACAGGAGCCTGCGGCCTATCTTGCGAAGTGCGCCGCGCGCGAAGAGGCGCCCGCCGAGGTGACGGCGGTCGCCGAGGAGCGCAGGGCGGCGCGCGCGCAGAAGAACTGGGCGAAGTCGGACGAACTGCGCGAGAAACTGCGCGCCATGGGCTACGCCGTCCGCGACACCAAAGAGGGCTACACGCTGGAAAAGATATAACGGGTCACGGGCACCAAAATCGTTTGACAATCATAATCACGCAAAGTAAAATTGTTCTGAACAAATCAAGAGGTCAATACCATGAAAATCACATCCAAACAGCTGCGCGAGAGCTGGCTGAAATTCTACGAGGGCAAGGGACACGTCAACGTGGGCGCGGTCTCCCTCATCGGCGACGGCACGACGGGCGTCATGTTCAACGTGGCGGGCATGCAGCCCCTCATGCCCTATCTTCTGGGCAAGCCGCACCCCCTGGGCAGGCGCCTGTGCAACGTGCAGGGCTGCGTCCGAACGGTGGACATCGAGTCCGTGGGCGACGCCTCCCACTTCACCTTCTTCGAGATGATGGGGAACTGGTCGCTCGGCGACTACTTCAAAAAGGAAAAGACGGCGTGGACATATGAACTGCTCACCAAGGTGTACGGCCTGGACGGCAGCAAGCTGTGCTCCACCGTGTTCGAGGGCAACGAATCGGCGCCCCGCGACGAGGAGACGGCCACGCTTCTCCAATCCCTCGGCATCGCGCCCGAACACATCTTCTATCTGCCCAAGTCGGACAACTGGTGGGAACTGGAGGGCACCGTGGGCACCCCCTGCGGGCCGGACAATGAGTGGTTCTACCCCATCGACCCCGACAAGAAAGACCCCGTCTTTCCCGACGACTATGTGGAGATCGGCAACGACGTCTACATGCAGTACCGCAAGACGGAGACGGGCTATGTTCCCCTCGAGAACAAGAACGTGGATACGGGCTTCGGTCTGGACAGAATGCTGCTCTTTCTGAACGGGCTGCACGACGGCTACAAGACCGACCTCTTCGCGGGCGCCATCGCCAGACTGGAGGAACTCACGGGCAAGAGCTACGATGTGGACGAGGGGGCGCGCAAGGCGATGCGCATCGTTGCCGACCACACCCGCACCACGGTCATGCTCATCGGCGACGTCAACGGCATCCTGCCCTCCAACACGGGGGCGGGCTATATCCTGCGCCGCCTCATGCGCCGCGCCATCCGCTACTGCCGCCAGCTTGGCGTCGAGCCTGCGGCGACCATGCGCGCCGTTGCCGAAGTATTCATCGGCGAGGTGTACGGCGAGGCGTATCCGCTGCTCATCCAAAAGAAGGACTACATCTTAGACGAGATCGGCAAGGAGGCGGAGCGCTTTGAGACCATGCTCGAAAAGGGTATGGCGGAATTTGAAAAGTGCGTTGCTGGCATTGCGCGCAAGAACGCGTTCATGGCGCAAAGCGACCCCGCCTATGTGCCCGAGACGGTCATCGGCGGCAAGCAGGCGTTCCGCCTGTACGACACCTACGGGTTCCCCCTCGAGCTCACCGAGGAGATGGCAGCGGAGCGCGGCCTTGCGGTGGACAAGGCGGGGTTTGACGCGGCGTTCAGAGAGCATCAGGAAAAGAGCCGCGGCGACGTGCACGCGGGCGAGGCGAAGGGGGGACTGGAGAGCCATTCGCAGCAGGCGGTGCGCTATCACACCGCCACCCACCTTCTGAACGCGGCATTAAAGGCGGTGCTCTCGCCCGACGTCAATCAGAAGGGGAGCAACATCACGGACGAGCGCATGCGCTTTGACTTCAACTTCCCGCGCGCCATGACGCCCGAAGAGGTGAAGGCGGTCGAGGACCTTGTCAATCAAAAGATCGGGGAGGATATTCCCGTCGTCTACAAGGAGATGTCTTTGGACGAGGCGCGCGCCGAGCACTTCGTGGGCGTGTTCGATTCCAAGTACGGCGACGTCGTCAAGACGTATTCCATCGGCGACTTCTCCAAGGAGATGTGCGGCGGCCCGCACGTTGCGCACACGGGCGAACTGGGACACTTCAAAATCGTCAAGGAGCAGTCCTCCTCGGCAGGCGTAAGAAGGATCAAGGCGGTACTGGAATAATTCACACGTTTTTCCGTGAACTGAAAAAAAGTCATATGCAAGACATTTTTTAGACCGAGCGCAGAATTCCATTTGCGCGAGACCCCTGCTTGCGTCATAATCATAGCAAGGGCAATGTTTGCCTTCCCCTCGGGGAAGGTGTCTGCGGAGCAGACGGATGAGGGGTAGTGCCCGTTACCGTCACTCAGAGCGCAGCGAAGAGTCCCCCCATACGTAGTCTTAGGGGCATAGGAACGCGGTTCCCATGCCTCCCCTGACAATCGAAGATTTTTAGGGGAGGTGGCCGCGCAGCGGACGAAAGGGTCGATCCCCCCGTCGCTACGCGCCACCCCCCTTAACGCCCTGCGGGCGTTAAGGGGGGCGAATACTCCTTCAGTCACTTCGTGATAGGGGAGCCTTTGGAGGCATGGGACAGCCTATCCTCGCCCTTTATCCTCTTTTAAGAGAGCGGCAAGGACAGGAGGGGATTGTGCTCGGTGTCGTCCTATGAGGGGATTCTTCATCGCCTACGGCTCCTCTGAATGACGTATATCCCCGGAATCCACCAATACAGTCACATAAGGAACAGGGTATGACCGAACTGGAAAAACTCAAGGCGGGGATGACCTATGTCATTGCCTCGCCCGAGGTGGTGGCGGCGCACGTGCGCGCCGTGGACCTGTGCGACGAATACAACGGGACCAAGCGCACCGAGGGGGCGCGGCGGGAGCGCATCCTGCGCGAGCTGTTCGGCTCGCTCGGTGAAAATCCCATCGTCGAGAAAAGCATCCGCGTCGATTACGGGTTCCATCTGCACGCGGGCGATAATTTTTTTGTCAACTACGACTGCGTCTTTCTGGATTGTGCGCCCATCACCTTCGGCAGCAACGTGTTCATTGCGCCCCAGTGCGGCTTTTACGCCGTCAACCATCCGCTCGATGCAGCCGCGCGCAACAGCGGCGTGGAACGGGGAGAACCCATCACGGTGGGCGATGACGTGTGGTTCGGCGGCGGCGTCAAGGTGATGCCGGGCGTCACCATCGGCTCGAACGTCGTCATCGGCGGCGGCAGCGTGGTCGTTAAAGATATCCCGGACGACAGTCTCGCCGTCGGCAATCCCGCGCGCGTGGTCAGAAAACTTCCGCCCCGCCAAAAGCCCTGAAAGGGCGCCCCGCACCCGTTTGCGGGGCGTTTTTGCGTTCTCTGCGGGCAGGAAAAATTTTTTCCCGATTTCCGAAAAAATCTTGTTTTCGTCATGCAAAACAGCTTGACGGAATTTTTCGGAAAGCCTATAATGAAGTGGTAATCGGTCGGAAAGGGGAATTTTCTCCGTCCGCTTCCCCGTTTTGCGGAGCGTCCGAGAGCGTTTCCGAACTGTTCGGAAGGTCATAGCAAACAAGGAGTCCAAGACTTATGAAAACCTACATGGCAAACGCCCAGACGGTCGAAAGAAAGTGGTACGTCGTTGATGCGACGAATGTCCCGCTCGGCAGGCTTGCGTCCAAGGTCGCGGCCGTTCTGCGCGGCAAAAACAAGCCTACGTTCACGCCCAACGTGGATACGGGCGATTTCGTCATCGTCATCAACGCCGACAAAGTGCTCCTCACGGGCAAGAAGTTGGAAAACAAGTACTATCGCTATCACACGGGCTATATCGGCGGGCTGAAGGAAATTTCCTACGGCAAGCTGGTGGCGGAGCGCAGCGACCTCGCCGTCTACGAGGCGGTCAGGGGCATGCTTCCCAAAAACTCCCTCGGCAGGCAGATGATCAAAAAGCTGCGCGTCTATAAGGACGGCAACCACAACCACACGGCGCAAAAACCCGAGGCGCTGAAAATTTTCTGAGGTGAGGTAAGCATATGGCTAAGGCAAATGCGAAGAAAAAACTGCAGTTCTGGGGCACGGGCCGCCGCAAGAAAGCGATCGCCCGCGTCCGGCTCATTCCCTCGGGGAGCGGCACCATCATCATCAACGACCGCCCCATCGAGAATTATTTTCCCATGGGCACCAGCCAGTACGTCGTCAAGCAGCCCCTTGCCGAAGTGGGCGCCGAGGGCAAGTACGATGTGTTCGTCAATGTCATCGGCGGCGGATACACGGGGCAGGCGGGTGCGATCCGTCTCGGCATTGCGCGCGCGCTGCTGCAGGCAGAACCTGAAACGCGCCCCGCGCTCAAAAAGGCGGGTTTCCTGACGCGCGATCCCCGCGCCAAGGAGCGCAAAAAGTACGGCCTCAAAAAGGCACGCCGCGCTCCGCAGTTCTCCAAGCGTTAAAACACGAGACCGCTGCCCTCGGGCAGCGGTCTTTTTGTGCCGTCTTACGGGCATGAGAACGCAGAAACAAGCCTTCCCCTCGTGGGAAGGCCACATGACGCACGGCTCACTCCCCAGGGGGAAGGCTTGTACGCAGCCGTCCCTGAAGGGAAACCTTTTCAGGAGTAAGAGTACGCCCCCGCAGGCGGTTATTTTTTGACGCGGCGGCTGATCTCGTCGTGCCGCGCGAGGAAGGCGGCAAGGGCGTCCGTTTCGGCGGATGGCTGTGCGGCGCTGTGCCCCTGCGCGGCGGCGGGGGCGGCGCGCCCGTCGGCGGCAGGCGGCGTGCTTTCGGCGGGCGTCATCTTGTCGGATGCGTCCGGCTGGCGCGCGGTGAGCGCGGAAAGCGCATCGAGCAGTTCAAAAATCCCGAATTTTTCCATATTTTTATTTCCTTTTCCGCAAATTTTCTCAAAGAAAAGCGCATGCGGCGCGGGTTTTTGATTGCAAAAACCCCTGTTTTAGTATATAATGAAAGGCGTATCGTTAGAACGAAAAATCCCCACGTGGATTTGAGGAAAAAGTTCATGCGCAATTTGTTCAAAAAAATCTGTGTATTTGCCGCGGCAGCCACGCTGGCGGTCTCCGCGGCGGCGATCACCGCCTGCGACTACGTGTTCACGCCGCTCACGGACAACCCCTCGGCGGAAGATGCCGTCTCTTCGCAGGGCGGATTCGTCGTGCAGAAGGGGGACTACGTCTACTTCATCAACGGTGTGGAGGCGTACACGTCGGACAACACCTACGGCACGCCCGTCAAGGGCGCGCTCATGCGGGCAAAGATGTCCGACATCAAGGCGGGCGACAACACCGCCGAAACGGTCATTCCCTCGCTGATGGTCGCGGCGGATTACACCTCGGGCATCTTCATCTACGGCGACCGCATCTACTATGCAACGCCCAACAACGTCGTCAACACGGCGGGCACGGTGGACAACACCTACCTCGACTTCAAGAGCGTCTCGCTGGACGGTTCGGATATCCGCGACTACTTCCGCATTTCGGACAATGCCGCGCTCTACCGCTTTGTCGAAGTGGACGGAACGGTGTACGTCGTCTATGAGATGGACGACGCGCTCACGTCCTACAACACGGCGACGGGGGAGAGCACTGACCTTGCCCGCAGCGTCACGGCGTATACCTTCAACAGCCTGGACAGGACGGACCCGTATATCTACTATACGATGGACGTGACCTATATGGCGGACAGCGATTCCTCCATCGCGCAGGAATACAACCAGATCTACCGTGTGCGCGCGGACATGACGGAGGAGAATGCGCCCTATACCTTTACTTGGGATCAGGAATGGCTGGACGAAAACAACGACGGCGAGGCGCCCTACTACAACCTCGGCGAGCTGGTTCTCGACGGCATCAGCGTCAACGATGTTCTGACCCAGTTCAACCACGATGTGGAGAACGCCAATACGGACAGCGACAACCGCTCCATCTGGCGCTATAACTACACGCTGCAGTCCTACACGAACGAGGGCATCTACTTCACCCGCACCGCGGTGCCCACGGCGGGCGACTCTTCGGGCACGTCGGGGGAACTGTACTATCTCGCAACGGAGGACATTGACGCCGACGGCTGGAACGCCGTGACGGGCAACGCGGTCTACGGCACGGGCGCAGGGCAGAGCACGGACGCCGCCCTCGAGGTCGTCGCTGCCGCAACGGACACCTCCAATGCCTCCTCCACGGCATACTTCTATATTGAAGAGGACGCGGACGCGAACGTCAAGCATCACTACCTGTACGTCAATGATTCGGGCGAGATCCGCCGCGTGGACGTTGTCAACGACGGGCAGGGCACCAAGCGCATGTTCAGTAAGGGCGGCCATGAAGAGACCAGCCTGCGCATCGCCAAGGGCGCGACGGACGCGGTGCTGGTGGCGCTCGATACGACGGATCCGACCTACGATTATGTTTACTACACCTGTACGACGGACAACGGGCTTTCCGTCGAGCGTGCCGTCTACAACGGTACGGCGGAAAACTACGGCACCCTCCTTCCCGACGGGGACGATACGAACCATGCCGCCTACCAGCCCGTGCGCATCCTGGAGATCGAGCACGTTTCCGGCTGGTACAACTACGAGGTCGTGGACGGCGTGGTGTTCTACGCCAATGCCGAGACGTTCAGCGAGACGGCTTACACTTATATCTGGACGGTCAACCTGAACGGGGAGAGCGGCGTGAAGGACAACTCCGAGCTGGAAGCGGTCAACGAGTTGTACGGCGAAATGATGGATGATACGGACGGCTATCTCGCCACGCTCACGGACGAGGGCAACACCAAGCTCTCTACGGCGCTGCGCTACTTCTTCTATACGGGCGAGACGGCGCAGTTCTATGCCAACATCGCCGAGGCGGAGGAGTTCGGAAAGAGCAATACCTATCTGTACAACGATGACGAGCAGGAGGCATTCAGGGCGTTCACCGAAGGGACGAGCGAGAATGCGATCGGCGCGATGGGCGAAGATTATCTCACGACCTCCGTGCTGAGCTACTACACCACGATGATCGGCGCGATGACGGAAGATGACGAGGAGACGCTTGCCGAATACTGGCAGGGCACCCTCGAGCGCTATACCGAGGACGTGGCGGAAGAAGGGCTGGAACCCTGGGCATGGGCGCTTATCGGCGTTGCCATCGGCGTGGTGGTCATCGGCGCAGGGCTGGCGGTGTTCTTTATCGTCCGCGCCAAACACAAGAAGAGCGGCGCCCCCGCGCCCGAACTCATGGCGGTGGATACCACCGACGACCGCGACGTGGACGTCTACACGCAGGCGGAGGGCGTGACGGAAGAACTGACGCCCGAACAGGCGGAAGAGGCGGTGGAGGCGCCCGCCGAGGAGGCGGAGCGCATTGCCGAGGGCGTTCCCGAGGATGCACCTGCGGAGGAACCCGCTCCCGCGGAGAACGCCGCCCCCGCGGAAAAGGCCGCACGGAACGAGCAGCCTGCCGCACAAGAGAGCGCGCCTGCAGAGGAATCCGCTCCCGCGGAAGAACCTGCACAGACAGACGCCAACGAATAACCGGATACAAAAAAACGGCTCCGCCTTGCGGAGCCGTTTTTTTGCTCTTCTTTTTGGTGCGGAATACGGGGTCAGCACCAACAACGAAGTTTCTTCATGCTTGCTTGCGTCTTAACTTCGCCCCTATCGGCGCTTTTGTATCGCTACGTGTCATTCAGAGGAGCCGAAGGCGACGAGAAATCTTCTTCTACGTTGTCTTACAGGCATAAAAACGCGGTTTCTTGCCCCCTTAACACTTGTTTTAAGGGGGCGAAGGACAGGGGGGGATTGTACATTTGCGAGGGGATTCTTCGGGGCTACGCCCCTCTGAATGACGTTAGGAACAAGGGAATTTTTCACTCCACTTCGTTCCGCTCTGAATGACGGGTTCCCGCTCACCGTCATTCCGCCCGACGCCATAGGCGGCGCACGAGTCCCATAGGGACGAAGTAACGATAGTGAAGAATCCCCTCATACGTTGTCTTAGGGGCATGATAACTCGAATAAGCCTCCCCTGAGCAAGGGTGAGCGCGTACGTTATGCAGACAGCCCCTGCGGGGCTTCTGCGTATGCGCGAACTGAGAAATCGCCATCTCAAGGGCGATTTCGTGCCCGCAGGCGGCGCTCTCCCTTGGCGCCGCCAAGACGGTGGCGCGGCGCAAGCCGTGACGGAAGGGTTGTCAAAGTTCGTCGCAGACAGGCACAACAACCCTCCCGCCTCGCAAGCTCGGCACCGTCTCACGCAAGTAGACCTTGCGCTTGGTCAGCAATTTTGCGTGCATATGCAAAATTGCCAGCTCATGTGTGCGCGCACACCACACCGCGGTGCTGCGCATGACGCACGCATTCGCCCCTTGCACAGGGAGGGCGTGACCCTCCCCAAGGGGAAGTCCAATTGTCCGCCAACCGTCACAATTTCGGCGTTTGCCCCGTGCCGCCGCATGCCTCGGCGGCGCCCGGATGCCATCCCGCGTCCGTTCGCCAAAAAAATTTTATCTTTGCCCCGATTTTTTTGCCAAATACATAAAAAAACGGTTTACAAAAAAAATAAATACTAATATAATTTATTAGCCTGTGATTCGGGGGATACATAAGGAGGGAAAGCATGGTCCGTTACATCAAGTGCCCGCGCTGCGAACTGAACTATATCGATGCGGAAAAGCAGGAGTACTGCGACGTCTGTCTGAAGGAGATGAAAGGGCTTGCCACATCGGACGATCTCGACGAGGCGGACGAGGACGCGGCAACCGAACTCTGCCCCGTGTGCGGCGAGAACATGATGCGCCCCGGCGAAAAAATGTGCGAGGAGTGCCGCAAGAAGGCGGAGTACGAGGAAGAGGAGCCGGATCCCGACGAGGACGACGAATGGCGCGAATATCTGGACGACGATACGGACGCCGATCTCGACTCGGAGATGGATAAACTGGGCGAGGAATTCGGGGAAGAGTTCGAGGACGACATCGAGGAGGAACCGGAGGACGACTACACCGAGGAGTCCGACGACGAGGACATGGACTACGTCACGGGCGACGAGATCTATTCGCTCGACGACGATGACGAGGACGAGGACGACGGCGAAAAAGAGGACGACGATTTTTAACCGCGCACGGCGCGGCTGCGGCGGGTGCATTGCGCCCGCCGCATTTTGATAGGGAGGGAGATATGGCATTCTTTGCGCGCGTGCTCGCCTATCTGCGCGGCTACCAGCGCACGCACAACTTTACCTGCGACGTCTGCGGGCGGGAGGTGTTCGGCGGCGAGCGCGTCTGCGAAGCGTGCACAAGGGCGCTGCCCTTCATCCGCACGTGCTGTCCCGTGTGCGGCAGGCGGGTGCGCGAAGAGGGGGTGTGCGCCGCCTGCAAACAGCAGCGGCCCGTTCCGCACGCCGTCCGTTCGTGTTTTACGCACGATGGAGAGGCGGCGCGGCTGGTCCGGCGGTTCAAGCGCGGGGAGCAGTATCTGGCGCTGACGCTCGCGCAGTTTTTGCAGCCGCTCGCCGCGCAGTTTGACGGGGCGGATGCGCTCGTCCCCGTCCCCATGACGGCGCGCGCAAGGCGCAGGCGCGGGTTCGATCAGGCACTGCTGCTCGCGCGGGAGCTGTCTGCGCTCACAAATCTTCCCGTGCTGTGCGCCGTGCAAAAGCGCAGGGAGACGCCGCAGCAGAAGGCGCTCGGGCGCGCCGGGCGCAGAAAGAACCTGGAGGGCTGCTTTCACGTGACCGACCGCGCCGCCGTTCGGGGAAAGCGGCTGCTCATAGTGGACGATACCTACACGACGGGCGCCACTGTGGACGAGCTTGCGGCAGTGCTGCTGCGCGCGGGCGCTGCGGAAGTGAACGCCGTCACCGTCACGAGCGTGGAGGACAAGGCGCCGTTCGGAAAAAAGTGACCGCCTTGCCTATCAAAAAAGCCCTCCCTTGCACAGGGAGGGATTTTTCAAATACGTTGTCTCAGGGGAAAGCAACCGTTCAAAGAATATCCTGGCAGAGAATATAATTTGCGTCTGCGTCCAGCGCCTTACACAGCTTTGCCAGCGTATCGAGCGCAGGCATTTTTCTTGCGTGCAGATAGCAGGAAATTTGCTCCCGCCGGACGCCTATTTTTTCGGCAAGTTCTTTTTGCGTCATACAACTTTGCTGAATGGCCTCGGCAAGCCGTGCCTGTATTTGAGAAAGTACGATCATATTGTCTGATGCTCCGTGATTCATTCTGCTGTAAAAATGGTATTACCTGATGGGTAACTTTTGCTTGACAAGTACCCATTGGGTACGATATGACACATAGTTCCTATCAGATACAATTTTACGCGGAATGTCGTTATGCATTGTATTAGCGCGACCTGCATGCCATTGCGCGCCTGCTCCCCTGACCAAACAGTTCATGTTTTGAACTTTGCAAACTTGGTGATAAGCGGTTGACAGAAGGGCGCAAATGCGCTACAATAGGCGCATGGGACAGGGAAACAAGCGCACAAAACTGCAAAAGCGCGACGGCATTCAGGCGGTGCTCGAAGGCTACCGCCGCTTTGATTTTGATTACATTCCGTTCGGCACGCACGCCATCCCCGACGCCAATTTCAAGTACCGGCAGAAGGGGTTTGACGCCTTTTGCACCGCTTTTATCCGCGGATTTTTGAAGGTGGTCGCCCCGCTTTTTTTGAAAGCGGTGTACGGCTGCCGCGTCGTCGGAAAGGAGAACCTGAAGGCGCTGAAGGGGAAGGGCGCGATCTGCGTCACCAATCACATGTCCTATCTGGATACCCTCTTCGCGCGCGCCGCCATCGGCCAGTTCCGCGGCTTTTTCACGATGGCGCACCTCAACAACAAGACGGGGATCGCCGGCTGGTTCCTGCGGCATGGGGGCATGTGGCCGTTCAGCCCCAATCTTGCCGCCATGAAAAATCTCATGCACGAGATGGACGCCCGCCTGAAGGAGGGGAAGATCATCCACTTTTATGCGGAGCAGGCGATGTGGGTGAACTACCAGAAGCCCCGCCCCATGAAGGACGGCGCGTTCTACTATGCCGTCAAGTACAAGGTGCCCGTGCTGCCCGTGTTTTTCACCTTCCGTAAGAACAAGCGGGGGCACATGCGCCGCCTGCGCGTGCACATCCTGCCCGCCGTGTATGCGGACGAGACGCTGCCGCGTGCCGCGCGCATCGCGAAGATGAAGGCGGATGCGGAGGCAGCGTGGAAGGAGTGCTATGAGGCGGCATACGGCGTGCCGCTTACCTACCTGCCCGACCGCAGAAGGGGCAGCGCCGCACAGGCGTGTGGACAGACGGCGCAGAACGCACAGGCCGCGCCGTAAATACGGTGAGAGGATGCGGAATGCCTCCCTCTTGGAGGGAGGAGGCACGGCGCAAGCCGTGACGGAAGGAGTAAATCCCCCCGTCACTTCGTGACACCCCCCTTAAAGCCCTTTGGGCGTTAAGGGGGGCGAGAACTCCTTCAGTCACTTTGTGACAGCTCCCTCAAGGAGGGAGCCTTTTTTGCCCCCCTTAATACTTGTTTTAAGGGGGGATGTCCGCAGGACAGGGGGGATTGGGATTCTGCGAGGGGATTCTTACAGCGGCTACGCCTTGTGCGCTGCATCGTCAAAATACTCCCGCAAGCGGGTATTTTTCCTCGCATCGGGCGCTCCACTTCGTTCCGCTCAGAATGACGAATTACCTCGTAAAAACCCCGCGCCCGAGAGCATCTCGGGCGCGGGGTTTTATATTGTGCGGCATCGTCATTCGTCCGCATCTTCTTTGTCCTGCTCCTGCCTGTCCTGTTCCGTCTTTGCTACCTGTTCGGCATGTTCGGCGGCGTGGTCGTACTGCTGGCGTTCGCTCGCCTCCCAGGTGAGTTTCGCCTTGCGCTTGAGGCGGAAGAATCCGACGATATAGATGGGGATATACTCTAAAAGATAGAAGGGGGAGATGAGCAGCGTCGCCGCCTTCTCGCCCGTGGAGAGCATGGTGAACGCCTCCCAGCTCGCCGACATCGCCAGAATGTTGTAGGTGAACAGCAGCACGTACATGACGGCAAACGGCAGAACGATGAGAAAGCAGATGCTCTTCATCATCAGCTCCGCCGCACCGCCGAAGGCATACCCGATTGCGAGCACAATGCCTGCAACGATGGTAAAGATGGAGATGGCTGCGAACAGTGCCAGCGGATAGATGCCGTACAGACAGTCGTATTCCGCCTTGCTCATCTTGCCCCGTTTCTTTGCTTGTGCCTTGATCTGTTCTTTGTATTTTTCGTCGCCTTGCATGTATCCCATGACCCAGCGCATGCGGCGGTTGTAGTTGTCTCTGTGGCTGGGCGCCTCCTCGGTGTAGAGTACGGCATACGGCCAGTACATGGACTTGAATCCCTTTAGAACGCTGTCCAGCCGCAGCTCGTAGTCCTCCGTCAGCGTGCGGTAGGGCCAGCCGCCCAGCGTTTCGATGAGCGAGCGGCGCAGCATCATGCCCTGCCCGCACATCGTCAGCGGAATGTCCTTTGCCGTGCGGTAGCGGTTGCCAAGGTCGTCGAGCATCGCCCACGTGAGCGCGGCGTTGTTGGAAAATACGGTGCGCTTGTCCCTGTCCCCCAGCCCGTTCTTCATATACTTGCGCGTGAGGTAGATGTCATAGTCCCATTCGAGCGCGTTGTTGAGTTCACGCACATAGGAGGGGGAGAGCACGCCGTCCGCATCCACGATGACGAAGGCGTCGCAGCGCATAAAATCCTCGTGCGGGAGCGCCTTGAAAAAGCCGTCCAGCGCGTCTCCCTTGCAGGTCTGACCGGGCACGATAAATACCTTTGCGCCGATCTTCTGTGCGAGCGCGATGGTGGGGTCGTTCTCGTCCTTGACGATGACGTTGACGTCGAACTCCCCGTCGTAGTCCTGCCGTGCGATGGAGGCGAACAGATCGCCGATGACCGCGCTCTCGTTGCGCGCCGGAATGATGATGGCGATCCTGCGCTTTTTCTCCGCTTTCTTATAGGGCGGTTTTTGAAAGGCATAGCAAAAGCCGACCAGCCGCGGCAGATAGGCAATGACCGCAACGACGGCAACGACGATATATGCAATGAGAAAGGCGTCAAACATCGTCATAAGACGAGCCTCCGGTTCCATTCAGCTTTTTACAATTATAGCGTATCTGCGCATAAAATGCAATGTTTTATGCAAATTTTGTCATAAAAAAATATGACCTTGTTCATGAACTCAACAGATGCCGGCAAAAAAGAAAGTTCCCCGCGGCCACAGGCGGCGGGGAACGGTCCGATCGTTCAGAATGTGCACTTTTCGGTGAGGAAGGCGATCGCCTGCTCGGGCGTCATGCGGGTCTGTTCCATGCTGTCCCTGTCGCGCACGGTCACGGTGCCGTCCTCGAGCGTCGTAAAGTCGACGGTCAGGCAGTAGGGGGTGCCGATCTCGTCCTGTCTGCGGTAGCGCTTGCCGATGGAACCCGCCTCGTCATAGGTGACGGGGAAGTGCTTTTTGAGCTTGTTCCAGATCTCCTTTGCGGGTTCGGCAAGGTTCTTTTGCAGGGGCAGTACCGCCGCCTTGTACGCCGCGATGGCGGGGTGGAAGTGCAGAACGGTGCGCACTTCGCCGTTTTCCAGCGTCTCCTCGTCGTAAGCCTCGGAGAGCACCGCCAGCATCAGGCGGTCCGCGCCGATGGAGTACTCGATGACATAGGGAATGTAGCGCTCGCCGCTGACGGGATCGACGTAGGTGAGCGTCTTGCCCGAATATTCCTGGTGGCGGGAGAGGTCGTAGTCGGTGCGGTTGTGGATGCCGTTGAGCTCGTTCCAGCCCATCGGGAATTCGTATTGAATGTCGCACGCCTCCTTGGCGTAGTGGGCGAGCTTGTCGTGGTCGTGAAATCTGAGGTGCGCGGGGTCAAAGCCGATGTCCAGCAGGAACTGCCACGCCTTTTCCTTGAACTGGGCATAGTATTCGCTGTCCGTGCCCTCCTTGCAGAACCACTGGTGCTCCATCTGCTCGAATTCGATGGTGCGGAAGATGAAGTTGCCGGGCGTAATCTCGTTGCGGAACGCCTTGCCGATCTGCGCGATGCCGAAGGGGACCTTGGCGCGCGTCGTGCGCTGCACGTTCAGAAAGTTGACGAACTCGCCCTGTGCCGTCTCGGGGCGCAGGTAAATTTTGTTCTGGCTCTCGTCCGTCACGCCGCGGCTGGTCTCGAACATCAGGTTGAAGGTGCGTATGGGCGTCCAGTCGCACTTGCCGCACACGGGGCAGCAGACGTGGTGCTCGTTGATGTAAGCCTCCATCTCCTCGTTGCTCATCAGGTCGGGATTGACCTTGCCCTTGGAGTGCGCCTCGATCAGATTGTCCGCGCGGTGGCGGCTCTTGCAGTTTTTGCAGTCCATCTTGGGGTCGGAAAAGCTTGCCGTGTGCCCGCTCGCCTCCCAGACGCGCGCGTTCATTAAAATGGCGGCGTCCACGCCGTAGGAATTGTCGCTCTCCTGCACAAAGCGTTTCCACCAGGCGCGCTTCAAATTGTTCTTGATCTCCACGCCCACGGGACCGTAGTCCCAGGTGTTGCCCATGCCGCCGTAAATTTCGCTGCCGGGGAAAATGATGCCGCGCGCCTTGCACAGCGCAACGAGTTTATCCATCGTGACCGCTTTATTTGCCATAACCGTGTCCTTGTTCAAGAATTTTCCCGAATATTATATCGTATTCTGTTCCCGTTGGCAAGTAAAAAGAGGCTCGTCTATTAAACCAAGTAAATAGTCCGCGCTAATATGATATGTCTTACAGATCAAGTAAATGCTTTCGGCATTGGGTTGTATTTTACCGTTTGTCCAATCAGAAATGCTCATGGCAGAAACGCCAACAGATTCTGCAAATTTGCGTTTGCTCAGTCCTGTAGATACAATATATTCGCTTAAGCGAACGGAAAATTTATTTTTCATATCGCAATTATAAGATAAATCATACAAAAAATCATTGACGAAAGACATGTCTTACATTATAATTGTTATATGATAAAAAATGAGGAGATATTGAAATGGAACAACATTGCTGTGCGACTGCAAATTTTATGACAGATTGTACTTTATCCACAAGGCGCGGCTGATGGGGGCGGACTACGGCACCTGCCTGCATACGCGCACGATCAGACGGCTGCGGAACAAGGCAGACGTATGCCCGCGCTACTGTGCGGGAGCGGTCGGGCAATTCGATGGGGCGCGGATCGACAGGGAGTTGCGGGATATGGCACAAAATCTGCGTGACATCTCGATCCTTTTACGCAGCCGTGAAATTATGCTGCCTGTCTCCGCCGACGCGCCGTCCGCCGGCGACGGCGAGCAGAGGGGATGAACACCTGAAAGCGGAACGCGGTTAAGCCTTCCCCTTGGGGGTGAGCCATGCGTTATGCGCATCAGCGCAGTGCGCTGTGCGCGCATGGCGAACTGAGAAATCGCCATCTCAGCGGCGATTTCGTGCCCGCCCGACGCGGAGCGGCGCACGAGCGTAGCCGAAGTAGGCGGCACTCTTCCTTGGTGCCGCCAAGACGGTGTCAGGCGAGCCTGCGAGCCTGACGAATGAGGGGTTTGCCCCCTTTAACGCCCAAAGGGCTTTAAGGGGGTGGCGCGCAGCGTCGGGGGGATCAACTCCTTCCGTCACGGCAGGAATTCTCTGCATATCCGCTGTAAAAATTTTCGTGAAAACAGTTGCCAAAATGTCCGGCAGGGGTTATAATGGAATAGACCGTTATGGTCAAAGGAGCGGAAGATGGACGCTGCGCCAAACAACCGATGCGTTGCGAACAATCCTGTCCGTGTGACCTGATCTGATTTCCTCTGCGGAAACACGAAATTGGGCGCACGGCGTTTTTTCCCGTGCGTTTTTTTGTTGTCCGGAAGGGGCGCGGTGCCCGTTTTCGGATAACTCAGACGCATCTGACCCAATCTGTTTTCGTGAGGAAGTGCCATGCTGAAATTTTTCAAGACGCAGGAAGATGGCAAGATCGACCGTCTCGAGGCATTCGAGCAGCAATGCTGGGTGGACCTTGTCAATCCGACGGACGACGAACTGGAGGACGCCTGTGCCATGACGGGCGTGCCCGAGGAAATGCTCCGCGCCGCCCTCGATGAGGAGGAGGCCGCGCGTGTGGAGCGGGACGAGGGGGCGCTCCTGTGCCTTCTGGATACGCCCACCATCAGCGATACCGACGAGGGGGACGTCTATGAGACCATTCCTCTCGCGCTCATCCACAATGACAAGTGCATTGTCACCGTCTCCCTGCGCGGCAATTCCGTGCTGGGCGACTTTATCAGCAACCGTATCATTGTCGATACGGCAAAGCCCGTCTACTTCATTCTCAATTTCATGATGGGCAATGCCAAGCGGTTTTTGTCCAACCTGCGCCAGCTCGATAAAAAATCGCTGCGCCTGCAGGCGGAACTGCACCGCTCCATGAAGAATCAGGAGCTGATCCAGCTGCTGGGCATCGAGAATTCCCTCGTCTACTTCTCCACTTCGCTGAGCGCAAACCTGAACGTCTACAACAAGCTCGAGCGCTTTCCCTCCATTTCGGGGAACGAGGACTACAAGGATTTGTTCGACGACGTCGTCATCGAGACGCGCCAGGCAATGGAGATGTGTAATATCTACCGCGACATCCTCTCGGGTACGATGGACGCCTATGCCTCCGTCATCTCCAACAACCTGAACGTGGTCATGAAGCTGCTCTCGGTCATCACGCTCGTCATCTCCGTGCCCACGCTCATTGCAAGTTTGTGGGGCATGAACGTGCCCGTTCCGTTTGCGGGCCTTTCGTGGGGATTCTGGCTGGTCATCGGCATTTCTGCAATCATCACGGCGATCGTTTCGTTCTTTGTCATCCGTTCCACCAATTCCATTCGCATCAAAACGCCCAGGCATATCAAACGCGGGCGCGGGCGGCATGCCCGCGACGACCGCCGCGATTAGGGCGGGAGGGAAGTATGCCTGTTTTGCAGTATCGTTGTCCGCAGTGCGGAAATCAGTTCGACGAGCTTGTCGCAAGGTACGACGAGGCCGTGCGCTGCCCCGTCTGCGGCGCGCAGGCGGCGCGCGAGTGGGCGGGCGAGGTGTTCTCCGCAACGGGCAAACCCGTCAAAAAATGTTCGGGACACTGCGCCACCTGCTCGGGCTGCAAGTAACGGTTCCATGCAGATTGCCGCCGCGCCGCCCTGTTCGGGCGGCGCGGCGGCGTTTTATAACAGGAAATATACGCGAAAAGCAGAGGCGCGCGGCCTCTGTTTTTTATTGCAGTTCGGGGAATACGGGCGGCGGGGCGATCTTTTTCGGAGCCTTGATGCGCGCGCCGCACATGATGCCCAGAACGCAGGCGGCAACGGTCGAAGCAAAATAGAGGATGCCTACGACATAAAGCAGGATATGCGTCGGATTCAGGAACAGCAAATACACACCGTTGAACAGAAGAAATGCGTTCATGCACGCGGCGGCAACGGAGAGACCGAGCTGGGTGTTTCCATTGCCCGCTCTGCGCAGAAAATAAGCAAAGGAGATGCTCATACTCAGCATGATAAGCAGGGTGGGCACGCCGCCGAAGAACATGAGGAACGCAAGGAATGAGCCCCACGGATCGCCGTCCGTTCTGCCGATGGTCGGTTCCTGATCGACAGGCAGGAACATGGAGGGGTAGGAGTATAAAAAGAGCACGCAGAGGAAGGCGACGCCTATCAGAATGGCGATCAGCCCCATGCAGGCGGTGACGAGCGCAAGCTGTTTTTCTCCGGCGGGGAGGACGGGCGCACCGTGCGGGGCGGCAATGCTGCGTTTGAATTCTGCGGCACATACGCAACGGAGGACGGCGGTCGCCAGAATCGCGGCAGCCGTCACGCCGACAAGGGCGTAGATGGCCGCCGTATCAAGGCGGGACAGGGGCATGACGCACAGTGCAATGGCGGCATCGGCAAGGAGGGAGGCATACAAGACCCCTGTTTTGCGCTCGGTCACGTTCCCGCGCCTGCCCGTCAGGGCGAGCAATACGATGTCCGCGATATAGACGGCGCCTGCCGCCGCGAGCACCGCCATGAGGGGCGTGGGGAAGGAGAGGCGGTCCTCCTGACTTTGCAGTCCTATCCCGAAACAGAGATAGGACGCCGCCGTCATCACCATGGTGACGACATGCAGCACAATGCTTGCCGTGATCAGTTTTTTCATACACTCTCTCCTTTGTGGTTGTTCTCGAGTGTATCGGCCGAAACGGAAGTTTCGGGGGCGCCATTGTTTTCGGAAATTTCGCGCGGCGGGGCGTCAGCGGGCGGTGCCTTTTGCGCGGACTTTCTCATGCGCATCAAAACGATGGTATAGGCAAGCGCCAGCAAAAAGTGCAGCGCCCAGACCGCAACGGCGGCAATGGCAACGGGAAACACGGCTGAACTTTGCGAAAGCGCTTGCGAAAGCGAAAGAAGAGATCCATATCCGACCGCTCCGCAGTAGCCCTCCACGATCAGAGCCTGCTGCCACGGTTCCGTAACGCGGTAGAATTTTTTTCCGGAGAGAATGCGGATGCCGCGGATGCAATGATAAAGAATGCAGCCGAAACAGATATCCGCATGGGCAAGGAAGGCTCCTTCCAGGAAGAGATATAATAAGAATATAAAATCGTCATGCATGGTAAACGCACGAATAAAGAGGGTGAATGCGGCAAGGGAGACGCCGATGCAGGCAAATCCCGTTACCGCCAATGCAAGCAAAAGTTTTTTATGGATGATGCGCGGGAATACAACGCTCTTTTCAATCGCTCTTGACAGGGAATATACGCCCTCGGCTTCCCGCTGTCTGCGCAGATTTCCGACGTGTATCAGACAGGCAAGGCGAAGGGCACTGTTTGCCGGAACGAGCACACACAATATCATCCCCGCTGCCATGCCCAATTCCGGTCCGGCGAGCAGATAAATTGCGGCAAACAGCCCTGCCACGTCGCCGATCAGCGAGAAATAGATGGGGCGTTCGTCGATGCCGCTGTGTGCGCGCGCAACAGTTTCGGAAAGCCGTATCAGCATTACACACGTGACGATGCAAAAGATAAAGTAAGCCAATATGCACAGAAGGGGGTTTCCGAATACGGGAACGCCCGCCAGCGCCCGCCAGGCGGAATTTTTATCTGTCGTTGAGAAGAGCATGTACAGGAAAAAGACGGATACGCCGAGAGTTGCGGCAATGCAGACGCCGGTCATCAAAATGCTTGCCGGAAGAATGTTTCTCTGTTTCATACGTTCATATCCTCTCTGAAATGTTATTGCTCTGCCCGCCTGCGGGCGGCGCGGCGGCGTTTTATAACAGGAAATACATGCGAAAAGCAGAGGCGCGCGGCCTCTGTTTTTTATTGCAGTTCGGGGAATACGGGCGGCGGGGCGCTCTTTTTCGGAGCCTTGATGCGCGCGCCGCACATGATGCCCGGAACGCAGGCGGCAACGGTCGAAGCAAAATAGAGGATGCCTGCGATCAGTTTTTTCATACACTCTCTCCTTTGTGATCGTTCTCGGGCGTATCGGTCGAAACGGAAGTTTCGGGGGCATCTGTATTTTCTGACGGAGCGGGGGACATGCGGCGCAGGCGCACGATGCACAGAATGCGCACGATCGCCTCCGCAAGCGTGACGGCGATGAGCAGAACGCTCAAGGCGATGGTCAACGGCGCGGAAACGGCATTGAGGAAGACGCCCGCAGACACCGCTCCCAGCGTTCCCAGGAGCGCCGCATACAGCAGCGCCGTCCGTCCCTTCCCTGCGGGTTTGCCTGCATACACGCGCATGAGCGAGAAGGCGCTCAACAGCGAAAAGATTACCGTCAGGGCGACGCAGCCGCACATGAGCAGGAGGAGAATGGCGATGACGATCGCCATGGCAAACGAACCCGCCAGCGCCTGTATGACGCCCGAATAGTCCTGTTCCACGGCGCCTGGCAGCACGACAAAGGCAGTTACAAGCGTGGCAATTGCCATTGCGGCGAGCAAAAATCCCAAAACAGCGCCCGCAAGCGCAAGTTTGTCTTTCACGGGACACACCTCCCTGTATGAGGATAAGCTCATTATATCACACAATTCTTTTCTTGACAATAGGGCGGCGGAGAATTATAATAGAGCCATGAAATATGTAGAACTCACCGTGCATACGACGAGCGAGGCGAGCGAACTGGTCGCCGACGTCATGTGGCAGTATACCGAGGGCGGCGTTGCCGTCAGCGACGCAAAGGACGTGGTGGCGCTCATCTCGGGCGGCACGGGCGTCTATTGGGACTATATCGACGACGAGCTGCGCCTTCCCCGAACGGATGTGCTCGTCAAGTGCTTTTTGAAACCCGACGCGGCGGACGCGGCGGTCTCCGACATCTGCGCGCAGCTCGAAGAGATGCGCTCGCGCGGCGGCATGGACTTCGGCACGCTGGAGGCGACGCGCCGCACCATCGAGGGCGACGACTGGATCGACGTGTGGAAAAAACACTTCCGCCCCCTGCATATCGGATCGCGCGTGGTCGTCGTGCCCGCGTGGATAAATTACACGCGGGAGGCGGGCGAGGTCATCGTCACGCTCGATTCCAATATGGCGTTCGGCACGGGCGAACATGAGACGACCTCCCTGTGCCTGGAGGCGCTGCAGGAGACCATCCGGGTGGGAGACGTGGTCATCGACGTGGGCTGCGGCAGCGGCATTCTCGGCATCGCCGCGGCAAAGCTGGGTGCGAAGGTGTGCTATCTCACGGACATCGATCCCGTCGCCGTGGAGAGCGCCAGACACAACGCGCTCAAAAACGGCGTGTCGCAGAAGGTCATCGTTGCCCATTCCGATCTGCTGGAGGACTCCTCCGTACGCGGCGACGTGGTGCTCGCCAACATCACGGCGGAGATCCTCGTGCGCCTCGCGTCCTCCATACCCAAAAATCTCAAAGAGGGCGGTGCGCTCATTTTGAGCGGCATCATCGCGGACAGGCTCTCCCTCGTGAAGGAGGCGTTCGCGGCGCAGGGGCTTGCGCTTTTTGCTGAGCGCCGCAAGGGCGAGTGGTACGCGCTCGTGTACCGGAGGCAGTGATGGCGGCGCCCAGACGTTTTTTTGTGGAGAATATGCAGGAGGACATGATGCTCCCCGAACAGGAGGCGCGCCATGCCAAAAACGCGCTGCGCCTTTCGGAGGGGGATGAAGTCACTCTGTTCGACGGCAGCGGCAGGGAATATTCCGCCGTCGTCACCCGTGCGGACAGGCAGGGCATTGCCGTGCACGTCGTGCGCGAGGACGTCTCCGACCGAGAACCGAAGACGTGGGTATTCCTGCTCGTCGGCGCGCTGAAGGGGGACAAGACAGAGCTGGTCGTGCAGAAGGCCACCGAGCTGGGCGTGAGCCGCATCGGCGTGTTCTCCTCGCGCTACTGTGCCGCCTACATGAACGAGAACAAGCTCGAACGGCTGCGCCGCGTCGCCCGCGAGGCGGCAAAGCAGTGCCTGCGCGCAAGCGTGCCCCGCGTGGAATATTACGAGACGCTGGAAGACGCCCTGCGCGCGGGTGAAGGGTGCGTCACAAAGCTGTTCGCCTGCGAGTTTCTGCCCGCCGGCGAGGGGGACATCGCGGACATGGGTGCCTCCGTTTGCGCCGTGGTGGGCAGCGAAGGGGGCTTTTCGCAGGAAGAATATGCGTTTGCGCAGCAGCTCGGCTATTGCGGGGTCTCGCTGGGAAAGCGCATTCTGCGCGCGGAGACGGCCGCCATCGCCCTGCTCGCCGTCATCATGCACGAGGCGGGGGAATTGGGATGAAGGCGTGCATTTTCACGCTCGGCTGTAAAGTGAACGAGGCGGAGAGCGATTCCCTTCTGGCGGGGCTGGAGGCGCGTGGCTGGGAGACGGCGTGCACCCCCTGCGCCGCCGATCTGTACATCATCAACACCTGCGCCGTGACCGCCGAGGCGGAAAAAAAGAGCCGCCAGGCGGTGGCGCGGCTGCGCAGGTTCAACCCCTCGGCGCCCGTCATCGTGTGCGGCTGCGCCTCCCAGCGCGACAGTGCGGCATTTGCCGCGCGCGAGGGCGTCACCCTCGTCACGGGCACCATGCGCAAGGATAAAATTTTGCAGATGCTCGGCGAGAGGGGCGTCTTTCTGGAGACGGAGCGCGCGTTCTGCGAACTCCCCGCGCCCAAGCGCACGCATACGCGGCAGAACGTCCGCATCCAGGACGGGTGCGACCGGTTCTGCTCCTACTGCATCATTCCCTATCTGCGCGGGCGCTCGCGTTCGCGCAGCATGCAGAGCATTCTTGCCGAGGCGCGCGGCTGCGGCGCGCGCGAGATCGTGCTGACGGGCATCGACATCACCTCCTACCGCGACGGGGAGCATGATCTGGGCGATCTGTTGCTCGCGCTCAAAGATCTGCCCGCGCGCATCCGTCTGGGGTCGCTCGAAGAGGGCATCGTCACGCGGGAATTTTTGGAGAAGATGAGGGCGGCGGGCAACGTGTGCGACCACTTTCACCTCTCCGCGCAGAGCGGTTCGGACGCGGTGCTTGCCGCCATGAACAGGCGGTACACGCGCGCGCAGTATCTCGAGGCGTGCGCGCGCATCTACGAATATTTCCCCGACGCCGCCATCACGACGGACATCATCGTGGGATTCCCGACGGAGACGGAGCAGGGCTTTGCCGCAAGCCTTTCCATGGTGGAGGAGGCGGGCTTTGCGCGCGTGCATGCCTTTCCCTATTCGGCGCGCCCCGGCACGAACGCCGCAAAAAAGAAGCCGCTGCCCGATGCCGTCAAACGGGAGCGCATGGAGCGCATGCTGGCATGCGCACAGGCGGCGGAGGAGAAGTACCTTGCGCGCTTTGCAGGACGCAGGCTGTGCGCGCTCTTTGAAGGGGAGGGCGGCTACACGTCCAACTACATTCGCGTGTATGCACAGGGCGCGCGCGAGGGGGGCATGTATGAGGTCTGCCTTGAAAAAAGGGAAAAGGACGGCTACCATGTAGCCTTGGAAAAGGAGATATAGAGATGGAAAACTGCGTATTCTGCAAGATCATGGCGGGGGAGATCCCCTCGTCAAAGGTGTACGAGGATGAGGAGATCGTCATCTTCAGGGACATCGAACCCAAGGCGAAGATCCACCTTCTGTGCGTGCCGCGCGAGCACTTTGCGCTGCTCTCGCAGGCGGACGACGCGCGCGCCGCGCTGCTGGGGCGCACCCTTCAGAAGATCGGCCGGCTCGCGCCGCAGCTGGGGCTTTCGGAGGGGTACCGCCTCGTCGTCAACCAGGGCGAGAACGCGGGGCAGACGGTGCACCACCTGCACATTCACATTCTCGGCGGCCAGCCGTTGCCTTGGGAGTAAGAACGGGCGCCTGCCCCCCTTAACACTTGTTTTAAGGGGGGATGTCGGCTTTGCCGACAGGGGGGATTGTACATTTTGCGAGGGGATTCTTTCGTCGCGCTACGCGCTCCTCGGAATGACATGGTACCGAAGATTGCCCGTCAACCGTCATTCCGCCCGACGCCATAGGCGGCGCACGAGTCCCATAGGGACGAAGTAACGCATGTGCCCCCCGTACATTGTCTTACAGGCAAGGAAACAAACAAAAAAAGCTGCGCCGGGAGACGCAGCTTTTTGCATGCCGCAGATCAATGGGTGAGCACGGTGAGCAGCTGAAGGGATGCCTTCACATCGTCCGATACGAGCTTGTTGAGGATGAACGTCAGGTTGGGCATGAGCGTCTCCTCGATGACGTCGGCAACGTTATAACGCAGGGCAAGGTAGCCCTTCCCCGTGATATACGCCGACAGCCAGGCGTTGCTCTCGTTGAAATTCTCGATGAGCTCCAGCGTCTTGACCGTCTTTTCCAGCTTGTCAAACACAAAGCAGACGCCGAGAACGCCGTTGGCGTATACGTCGATATCGATCAGGACGTCGTCGTCGTGACCCTTGAGCGTCACGCTGTTCTTTGCCTTCAGGTGGTCTTTGTCAGACTCGAACGTGAAGTTCAGTCCCATGTCTTTGACAAGGCTTTTTTGCATCAATTTTTCGGCTTTTTTCAGATTGATCATAGCAGGAACACTCCAAAAATTTATATTTTACTATATTATATAACTCCCGTACATTTTTGTCAAGATATTTGTATAAAATTCTTGAAAAACCCGGTATAACTTTTCCGGCGGCGGTCAAAAATGTCCCCGAAAGCAGGGAAGGGGGAGGCTTATGCGGAAATTCCGGCAGAGGATCAAGGGGATCGCGGCGGTTGCGGCGGCATTTGCCTGCGCCTTCTTTGCCTACGCGCTCACCCGCTCCCCCGTCTTTGCGGGCGACGAATACGAATTTTCGCTCGGCAGCTCCTCTTCGGCACGCATCGTGTGCACGGACGCCCCTGCGCTGTTCAAATTTTTTACAGACGCGGCGGGCGAGAGCGCGCGCTTTGCGGGGGACGTGCACGAGGCGTTGTTTGCGCAGCTGCGCGCGCAGGTGCTGTTCACGGAGGAGGCGTGCGGCGTGACGGCATACTACTGCTATTCCCCGCTGCTGGGGGATGGCGTGCTGCTCGGGGGGCGCCGCGTCAATCTGCAGGTGGCGGTCGGGAACGGGCGTACGGCGGCGGGCACTCCGCTCATCTTCGGCGGGTTCTGAATTTTGCGCAGGAAGGGTATAAAACGGGCGTGCGGCGTCAATCATCTACATATCAAATCCGGAGGATATCATCATGAAAGAAGAAAAGACCAAGACAAAAAAGAGAGGCTGGTATTACGTTCTGCTCGTTGTCAGCGTGCTGCTGCTTGCCGCGGCGACCGTGCTTACGGTGTACTTTGCCACCAACGGTGCGAACGACCTCGCCCAGGACCCGCCTGCAGACGATACGGGCAATACGCCCGACGATCCTTCCGATCCGACGCAGCCCGAAGACCCCGACGAGCCGACGGGCGGGGAGACGCTGTATGTCGCTCCCGTTGCGGCGCAGGGCTATTCGGTGGAGTTTGACGCGGTCTACGCGAACTCGCTCACGGGCTCTTACTACCGCCATCAGGGGGTGGACTTTGCCGCCGAGGCGGGTGCGGAGGTGTATGCCATTGCGGACGGCACCGTGACGGACATCAGCCTCTCGCAGGAGCTGGGCAACCTCATCACGGTCGACCACGGCGACGGCCTCGTCTCCGTCTACCGCTTTGTCGAGCCTGCGGAGGGCCTTGCCGAGGGCGATACGGTGGAGCAGGGCGAGACCATCGCGTCCGTGGCGGAGGCGTACGGCTCCGAGGCGGGCGAGGGCACCCACCTGCACTTCGAGATGACGCTTGACGGCGCGCAGACGGACCCTGCGGCGTACCTGGAATCCGTTTACGAAGAGAAATAAATCCGCACATTCCCGAAGGGGAAAGGGTGTTTTTGAAAAAAAGCGCTCTTTCCCCAAAATTTTTCAAAAGTGCTCTTGATTTTTTTGCGCCGGGGGCGTATAATACGATTGGTAATCATCGCGGAGGTGCGGTATGTGGCTGAATGACAATGCGGGCATTCTGGTGCTCATTCTCGGCATTATCACGATCGTCCTTGTGGGCATCGTGCTCTTTCTGGTGTTTTCGCTGCGCAGCAGGTTTGCGGTGCAGCGGCTCAAGTTCGTCGGGCTGTACTCCACGGACGTGGGCACGCGCGAGCCGTATGCCTCGCTGACCATCGGCAACCGTTCGGTGAGCGAGATCGCTGTCAAGGAGATCGGCATCCGCAACGGCGGCGTCGCGTTCGATCTGACCGCCCTCTACCGCAAAAAGGAGGGCATGGACGAGCGCACGCGCATCGTCATCGAACAGCGCCACTCCATCGATTTTACGCTCACCGTGCAGGAACTGTACGGCGTGCTCATTGACGGGCCGAAGGGCAAGCAGCTCAAGACGCTGCGCCTGTATGCGATCGATCTGATGGGCAACCTCTATCAGGGCAAGATCGGCGCGGTCAGAAAGCTGTTGGCTGCCTCCATGGCGGGCAGGCTGTCCGCCCCCGCTGCGCCCGTACCCGCACAGGAAGGACGGGAAGAACCCACAGCGCCCGCGCAGCCCGCCGAAACTCCCGCGCCCGCGCAGGAGGATGACGCGCCGCAGGAGGCACTCCCGCAGGAAGAGACGCAGGACTAAGACAGGAATTCAAAGCGCCGCCGCAAAAATTGCGGCGGCGCTTTGCGCTGCATCTCGTCCAAAATCTCATAAAAGGGTTGACGGGACAGGGAAAAAAGTGTATAATGGCGACATCACACACGGGGAGAGTGCGTATGGATGAAGAACGCGAGAGCGGCATCACCTTCGGGGAAATCTGCCGCCTCATCGGAAAAAGGATATGGCTGGTGCTGGCGATCGCAGCGGGCGTGACCGTGCTTGCGGTCGTGCTGTTTGCGCTTGTTTTCAATCCGCTCACTACCTATTACAGCATGGATTTCGAGCTTGTGTATCCTACAAGTTCCACTCAGCAGTATCCTGACGGCACGCCCTTTTCTTACCGCAACATCATTTCGCTTTCCACCCTCGAGGCGGCAAAGGCGAAGGACGAGCGGCTTGCGGATGTGGACGTCGCCACCATGCTGCGCGAGGACCATATCTCGGTGTCCGCCTCGACGGACGAGGATACCGTGACGGACAGCGCCACGGTGACGTATACCCTCACAGTCAAGGGCAGCTACTTCCGCGACGAGGACACGGCGCAGCTGTTCATCCGCTGCGTGGCGGATGCCGCCGTGGACGACATCATGGAGCGCGCGGCGTCGCTCTCCTACGGTATCAGTTCGGAAACGTTCAACGGCAACAACTTCGAGGCGCGCCTCGATTTGCTCGCCGAGGAGTATGCGACGCTGCTCGAGACATACGACATGTGGATCGCCACTTATTCGGCGGGGTACCGCGTCACCTATCTGGAGGACGGCGCGTCTATAACCCGCTCCCTCTCCGACCTGTGTGCCGACGTGTACGGCCTGTACGTGGAGGGGGTGCGCAGCGCGCTCGCCGAGGAGTGTGAGAGCAGCGGTTTTGGTCTTTTGTACGGCGAGGATGACGAAATGGTTGTGGCGGAGGCGATCAACGACCGTGTTTCGCAGCTGCAGGGCAGGTATCAGGAATATGAAAATATCCTTGCGGAACTTTACGCCGCGCTCGCGCAGATGGGACAGGGCGAAACGCAGAGCGGCGCGGCCACGCTTTCGGCAACCGCCGCAACGGATGGGGGCATCTCCATTGATCCGACCATCGAACAGCGCATCGCTTATTACACCGAGCAGATGGCGGTCATCGCCAACCAGCTGGGCGACCGCGTGGAGGGCAGCTCGGGCGAAGGGACGCTCACCGTTGCCAATGCGCAGGCATTTGCCAACAAACTCAACGGATATTTCACCGCCCTCAACCAGGCGGCGGAGACGCTCAAGAACGTGACGACGGCGATCTACCAGCAGAATACGTTTGCGGAATTTGCCGCGCAGAATGCAGACAGCTCGGGGGACACCAACATTGTGCTCGTAGCGATCGCGGCGTTCGTGCTCTCCTTCCTGGTGGCGGCGATCGTCGTATGCTCGACGCAGTATTCCAGGCAGCGCCGCGCGCTCGCAGGCGGACAGGCCCCGCAAGAGGGACAGGCCCCGAAGGACGAGGGATCGGCGTAGGGACAAGGCTCCGACGGCGCCCCCTTACAATAAAGATCGTTTGCGCGCCCGCCGCCCGTTTTCGGGCGGCGGGCGCTTGCCCGACGGGCACGTATCGGGAGTCGATCCCCCCGTCACTTTGTGACACCCCCCTTAAAGCCTGCGGCGTTAAGGGGGGCAAGGGGTTCCCCCCTTACATTGTCTTAGGGGCAGGAGAATGCAATAGGCCTCCCCTGTGTAAGGGGAGGTGGCCGCGTAGCGGACGAAAGGGTTGTCAAAGTTCGTTGTAGACAAGCTCAACAACCCTCCCGCCTCGCAAGCTCGGCACCGTCTCACGCAAGTAGACCTTGCGCTTGGTCAGCAATTTTGCGTGCATATGCAAAATTGCCAGCTCATGCGTGCGCGCACACCACACCGTGGTGCTGCGCATAACGCACGCATTCGCCCCTTGCACAGGGAGGGCAAGAGAACGCGGATTCCCGCCCCCCTTAATACTTGTTTTAAGGGGGGATGTCCGAAGGACAGGGGGGATTCTGCCCTCTACATTCAGCGAGGGGTTCCGCTCTGCTCGCCGCCGCAGGCGGCACACGAGGCGTAAGCCGAAGTTATGACGGGGAGCGGGGGGCGCGTCCCTCTGAATGACGAAAAACCGATACTATAACGCAAAGGGGCTGGTGCCCTCAGAAGGACGCAGACATACAGCAATCCACAACGGGAATAAACCATGTATCAACACCATATCGAGAGCGCGCAGAAACTGAAAGAATACTTTGAAGGGCAGGAGGGCGTCATCGCCGTCGTGCTGGACGGCTCCACCGTCAAGGGCAACGCCCGCCCCGATTCGGATATCGACGCCATCGTCGTCGTCACCGAAGAGCGCTACCGCGAACTCGCCGCATGCAACCGGCTTGCCGAGGTCATCCCCGGGCACTGCACCTATGAGGGCGGCTATTTCGACGTCAAGTACAAGACCAAGGCCATCCTGCAGCGGGCGGCGCAGCATGCCAGCGAACCCACCCGCAACGCCTATGTCAAAGCGCAGGTGCTGTGCACGACGGATGCGGAAATTCCCGCGCTCGTCGCCGCCATCGGGCGCTATCCCGAGCACACCGTTGCGGATAAGATCGCCTGCTTTTGCGCCAACCTGCAACTCAACCGCGGGTACTTTCTCAACATCGTTCCCGCGGACAATGCCTATATGCGCGCGCACCTCGCGCAGGAGATCGTGTACAGCGTGTACCGCCTTATCCTCATCGAAAACCGCGTGCTCTTTCCCTGCAACTGCCGCCTGGAGGAGACGGTGCGCGCCTGCCCCAAGCGTCCCGAAAATATTCTGGAGCTGGGCAGGGCGTTCCTTGCCGACGTCACGCCCGGGAAGTGCGCGGCGTTCGTGGGGGCGTTCTGGCAGCAGAGCGCGCTGCCCCTCACCGACGACGTGAGCGAGAGCTGCTCACAGTACGTCAAGTATTACGAGGACTGGTGGCTGGAAGAAGACCCGCCCTTCCCCAACGAATGGTGAGGTACGCCGCGCTCCGCTTTGCGGAGGATGAAAACATTGCGGACAGGACATATTGGTATCGCTGCCCCCTTGCCGTGCGGGAGGGGGAACGGGTGTTCGCACCCGTGGGCGCGCATGACCGCATCCAGCGCGCGCAGGTCGAGCGCATTCTGGAGACGGACGAGGCGCACGCGCCCTATGATGTCCGTTTTTTGAAGAACGTTGCCGCAAAATGCGGCGCATACCGCGTGAAGGCGGGCGAAGGCCTGCTCTTTGAGGCGGGCGGCGTTCCCTACGATGGCAAGCACTATACCCGTTTCGGGCGGGTGCTGTTCGGGGACTGTACGGGCGCGGTGCGCGGGGCGCAGCCGCTCGCCGCGGACAACGCCCTGCAGGCGCTGCGCGCATTTCCCGCGGACGGGGCGTGCGTTGTGTTCACAGGCGGGCAGGGGGCGCGTGCCGCCGCATACCTGATGCTGCTCGCAGGCGCGAAGGAGGGAGACGTGCGCGCCCGCCTTGCCCTGTGCGGCGCGCGGGAGCAGTTTCCCGAAGAGGGCGCCGCCGCGCTCGCGCAGTCCATTCCGGAAGAGGAGCTTGCCCGTCTTGCGGGCATATTACGATAGACGATGAAACACATTCTCATGATCGCAACGGGGGGCACCATCGCCTCCAAGGAGACGGACGAAGGGCTTGCGCCCGCGCTGACGTCGGGGGAACTGTTGGACTGCGTGCCCGAGATCGCGCGCGTTTGCCGCGTGGACGCCGTGCAGCCCTTCAACCTGGACAGCACCAATATCTACGCGCCGCACTGGCTCGCGCTTGCCCGCCTCATCGAGGACAATTATAACAAATACGACGGCTTTGTGGTCACGCACGGCACGGACACGATGGCGTATACGGCGGCGGCGCTCTCCTACCTCGTGCAAAACAGCGCCAGGCCCATCGTGCTCACGGGTTCGCAGCGCTCCGCCTATTCGCGCGATACCGATGCGCGCCGCAACCTTGCCGACGCCTTCCTGTTCTGTGCTGACGACGGGGCATACGGCGTGCGCATCGTGTTCGACGGCAGCGTCATTCTGGGCACGCGCGCGAAAAAGACGCGCACGCGCAGTTTCAATGCCTTCTCGAGCATCGACTTTCCCGCTGTTGCCGTCATGCGCGAGGGCGTTCCCTTTTACTATATTGTGGGAGAAAAACCCGAGGACGGTCCCCGATTTTACCATACGCTCAACGAAAATGTGTTCGTACTGAAGATGATCCCGGGCATGCGCGCGGACATCTTCGACTGGCTGGATGCGCATTGCGACGGGCTGGTCATCGAATCGTTCGGCACGGGCGGCCTGCCCGACTATGAGGACGGCGCCTTCCGCGCTCGCCTCGCCCGTTTTCTCTCGCTGGGCAAGACGGCGGTGCTCGCCACGCAGGTGGAGCGGGAGGGGAGCGCGCTCGACAAGTACGCCGTGGGCAGGCGGCTGCGCGCCTGCGGCAGGGTGTTGGAGGCGCGCTGCATGACGCTGGAGGCGGCAGTCACCAAGCTCATGTGGGCGCTCTCGCTCTCCCGCGGCGAACAGGCGGAAACGCTCTTTTACACCCCCGTCGAGCGGGATATTTTTTAAGCGGATCAAATAAAACGACACAGCGCCGCGCGGGATTCCCGCGCGGCGCTGTGTCGTTTTAACAATCAAATACAATTCAATCCTATTTCTGCCAAGGGTGTTTTATCCAAATGCGCCCCAAGTTTAAAACGCGTGATTTAACTTTTTCGTATCCTTTTGAGTTTTGTGCAGTGGCTTGCGGTTGTGATTCTTCAGGTTGGGGTTTTGTTTTTTCATGTATTCGTTCGGGGTAAAGTATTTCCGAAATACTTAAGCATGGCAAATCTGCTCCATATTCTTTAAGAAAATTTACTGGCAAGATATAACGGGGATATGTTTGATAGAAACTAAATTCTTCAGGGGTTATCTTTTTTATCCGTATCATCAGATCGAATAATTGATTTTTATATTGTTCATTTGATACAGGCGATTTATATTGCAAATAAATGGTGACATTTCTTGGAATCGTAACAGCGAATTCGCTTCTGGGGCTCTTCCAAAACAAGGTGTTATTCCAGCACCGCATGGGGTCAATGGAGTCCCCGTATTCATTTTTGATTTTATCGGTTGCGTCGAATACCCAAACGACTTTGTAACCGCAAGAGATATAAAATCTATTTCTTTTTGCAAATTCCTCTCCAGTAATATGGCTGTACTGGAATTCGATTACCGTATCATCGATGAAAACATCAGCGCGGTGTTTTTCTCCGTTGTTTTCAATGACGACTTCTCTGCATTCCTTTGGGAAACACTGCTGCCAATCATAGTGCCAGTCACTCATATCGTGTGACCAATCATCAAGGCACTGTGTTCTTCGTTTATGAGCGAAATGCGTTCTTACGGCGAGAGAATCTTTGGCGCGAATGATAACAGGCTCTCTGCAGATAGGACAGAAATATTGTTTTTGCGGGTCAGCGTTGTCTATTTCAATTCTTTCGTCCGTTTCGTTTAATGCAATAAACATAAATTGTCCTTTGCAATTGGTTTTATACTATTTTAATATAAAAATCATAATCTGTCAATATCGTATAAAAAATCGAATTGTTTTGTCATACGTGCTGTAAGGTCGTAAAAAGGCGCGGGAGGGCATACAATATGGTTATGGAGTTTTTGCGCGAGATCGGGCAGGTGCTGGGGGCGGGGGACGCCCTGCGCATCCACTATACCGTCATCGACGGGCGGGGCGCCTACTTTGAAAACGTCGTCCGCCTGCTCTCCTTTTCGGAGACGGAGATCGTGCTCAAGGGCAGGCGGGGCAGCGTGCGCGTGGCGGGGGAGGCGCTCTCGCTGGGCAAGTACTTTGCCGGCGACGTCGTCGTGCGCGGAACTATCCTGTCCGTTTCGCGGGAGGGCGGCGATGCGTAGCTGTGAAATTTTTATCGAGGGCATCGGCGCGGCGCGCGCTGTGGAAAAGATCGTGCGCGGCGGCGTTCCCGTCCTCGCGGCGCGGGTGCAAAAAAAGGGCGTCACCGTGCGCGTGGACGGCAAACACCGTGAAAAAGTTTTTGCAATTTTGCG
Source organism: uncultured Clostridia bacterium (assembly GCA_944340905.1). Lineage (GTDB taxonomy): Bacteria > Bacillota > Clostridia > Christensenellales > Borkfalkiaceae > Gallimonas. The sequence continues at coordinate 45,388 of CALVLT010000002.1, read as the reverse complement.
CGGTTCGTGTTATAATGGAAAAAACGTGCGGTTTGCGGGGCTTTTGCGCCTTATGCGCCTGGGCATGGCGCGCATCGGGCTGATCGCGGGCGCCCTCGTCTTTGCGGGCCTCGTCCTCTTCTTTCAGGGGCGGGTGCTGCGCATCGAGGTGGTGGGCAGCGGCGCCTATTACGAGGCGGAAGTGCTGCGCACGCTCGCGGGAGAGGGAACAAAGCTGTTCTCCCCGCCGCCCGCCGACCGCGCGCGCATCACGGCGGAGATCCTGTCCCTTCCCCGCGTGAGCTTTTGCGCGCTCTCGCACGAGGGCGGCGTGCTCACCGTGCGCGTGGAGGTCTCCGACGAGGCGCTCCCCCTTGCGGGCGGCTGCCTGTACGCCCCTGCCGACGGGGTGATCGAATCGCTCACCGTGCTTGCGGGCACGGCGTGCGCCGCCGTGGGGGACAGCGTTTCGCAAGGCGATGCGATCGTGCGCAGCGTGACGCTCGTCGGAGAGGAGGAACTTCCCGTCACCGTCATTGCGTCGGTCACGGTGCGCTACGCGGTGGACGCGGAGTATGCGGGCAGCGAGCAGCAGGCGCTCGCGCAGGCATACCTCGAACACGGTGCGATCGAAGAGTTACATACACAGAGGACCGAGGTGGGCTGGCGCGTCACGGGTTCGGCGCTCGCATACGCGGCGCTCAATCTCGGCTGAGGAGGAAATTACGCAAACAACAGTCACGGTGGATACGGGCAGTCTGGACAGGCTCCGGACGGTCATCGGCGTTCTGGATGAAAATCTCACGACCATCGCGCGGGAGCTGTCCCTCTCCACCCGCATCGACGGAACGAAGATCGTTCTGACGGGCGAGGAGGCGGACGTGGGCGGCGCGGTGATCGCAAACCTGCTCGCCGTTGCGGACGCGGGGGAAAATATCGACAGGAGCGCGCTCTTGTACTGCATCTCCCTCGCGCGCGAGGGGAACGCGGAGCAGCTCGGCGCAGTCCTGAAGGACGTGGTCGCCGTCACGTCGCGCGGCAAGCCCGTCAAGTGCAAGACGGTGGGGCAGAAGAATTACGTTGCCGCCATGCGCAAAAATACCGTCACCTTCGGAACGGGCCCGGCGGGTACGGGCAAGACCTATCTTGCCGTCAGCTTTGCGGTTGCCTGCTACAAGGCGAAGGAGGTGGAAAAGATCGTTCTCACCCGCCCCGCGGTGGAGGCGGGCGAAAAGCTCGGCTTTCTCCCGGGCGATCTGCAGACCAAGGTCGATCCCTACCTGCGTCCCCTCTACGATGCCCTGCAGGAGCTGTTCGGGCTGGAGACGTATGCAAAACTCATGGAAAAGGGCGTCATCGAAGTGGCGCCGCTCGCCTATATGCGCGGCAGGACGCTCTCGAACGCCTTCGTCATCCTCGACGAGGCGCAGAACGCCACGCGCGAGCAGATGAAGATGTTCCTCACCCGCCTGGGGGAGGGGAGCAAGATGGTCGTCACGGGCGACCTGACGCAGACCGACCTTCCGGACGGCAAGAAGAGCGGACTTGCGCACGCCGTGGGCGTGCTCAGGGACGTGGAGGATATTGCGATCGTCGCGCTCACCGAACGCGACGTCGTGCGGCACCCGCTGGTCACGCGCATCGTGCGCGCCTATGAGCGGGAGGAACAGCGCAGAAGAAAAGGAGAAAAACGATGAAGAGCGACGAAAAGACGCCGTCGGCGGACGGGGCGGTCTGCAATTCCCGCCTCGTGGGCAGCGCGTTCGTGTTTGCGGCGTGCTATATCATCCTGTGTCTTGTCATCTTTCTGATGATCGTCATCAACGATCCGACGGGATGGATCGGGTTTCTGCGCGAAAACTACACGGGCATCCTGACGCTTGCGGTCTGCACGCTGCTGCTGTGCTTTATCATCTACTACTATTACTACTTCGAGGACCGCGAATTCCTTGCGCGTTCGCGCAATATTCTGCTCATCTTTTCGCTCGTCACCGTCTGCGTGGTGCTCAGCTATCTGTTCGGAAAGTTCGTCAACATCTATGCCCGTCCCTGCGCGCTCCTGGCACTCTTGTGCGTCTTCTTGTTCAACCGCAGGCAGGCGATCATGCTCAACTTCATTTTCTCCATCCTGATGTTCGTCATCGATACGTACACGAACAATTTTTCGGCGGACGGCGCGACGTCGCAGGTGTACTATTCGCTCATGCTCAATTTCGTGTGCGGCACATTCGCCATCTTTGCCTCGGGCAGCAACAAGACGCGCGGCGGACTGCTGCTCACGGGCTGCGTCATTGCCGTGCCTACCGTCGTCATCGTCACGCTGCTGCAGGTCACGTCGCTCTACTCGGACTGGATCGCCTTCGTCGCATCCATCGGCTACTCCATCATCGGGTGCGTCGTATCGGCGGTGCTGGCACTGGCGGGGCTGCCCGTGTTTGAGACGGTGTTCAACCGCCTGACCGTGTTCCGCCTGCGCGAGCTGACCTCCACCAACGCGCCCCTTCTGGTGCGCCTCAAGCAGGAGGCGCCCGGCACCTTCAACCATTCGCTCATTGTGGCGCAGATCGCGGAATCGTGCGCCGTCGCCATCGGGGAGAATGCCGAACTTGCCCGTGCCGCGGCGTACTATCACGATGTGGGAAAGCTCAAACAGCCCGATTGTTTCACCGAAAATCAGACGGGGTACAACGTACACGACGAGCTGATGCCCGAACTCTCCGCCGACATCATCCGTTCACACGCCAAGGACGGCTACGAGCTGCTCACGGCGGCGCACTTCCCGCAGATCATTGCGGACGTCGCGCGCGAGCACCACGGCACGCTGCCCATCAAGTATTTCTATGACAAGGCGATGAAGCTCTCGGGCGGGGACGCCGACATCAAGGACTATTCCTACCTCGGCCCGACGCCCAGAACGCGCATCGCGGCGATCGTGATGATCGCGGACGCCTCCGAGGCGGCGACGCGCGCCCTCTCCGACCGCTCCCCCGAGAACGTGGAGCGCACGGTGCGCGCCATCATCGAAGAGCGTATGGACCTCGATCAGTTTGCCGACTGCGACATCACCATCCGCGATCTGTCCGTCATCCGCGTGACGCTGGTGGAGACGCTCTCGGGCGTGCACCACCACCGCGTGGAATATCCCGCCATCCGGTTCAACCGCGACCGTCAGGCGGTCAAAGAGGAGAAGAAGGAATAATGCGGCTCCATCTCTCTGGGAGGGGGCCTGAACGGGATACAGCCTCCCTCTTAGAGGGAGGTGGCACGGCGCAGCCGTGACGGAAGGAGTATGAGAAATGTCCTTGGAGTACAACGGCGCCAATATCGTACTTGCAAAAAATTTACGAAAAAATGCAACACCGCAGGAAAAACATCTGTGGTATGATTTTTTATCCGGATATGAGGTACGTTTCCAAAGACAAAAACCCATCGGAGAATATATTGCAGATTTTTATTGTCACAAGGCACGGTTGGTAATAGAGCTGGACGGTTCCCAGCATTACCATGAATCCATAGAGAAAAAAGATGAATTGCGAACGGAATATCTGAAAAGCTGCGGGCTTACCGTGCTACGGTTTACAAACAGACAGATCGATGATACGTTTCGGGAAGTGTGTGAGCATATCGACATGATTGTCAAATCGTCAATCAAGACATGCGGGAAACGGAGCGGGAAAACACTCCCTCAGTCACCTTCGGTGACAGCTCCCTCGGGGAGGGAGCCTGAAGGGAATACGGCCTTCCTCTCAGAGAAAGGCGGCACGGCGCAGCCGTGACGGAAGGAGTATTTGATACAATGAAGATATTTTTCGATTCCGATCTGCCTGCCGAGGGGCTGAATCGCCTTGCGCAGGCCATGGAAGGGCTCTGGCAGGGGGACTCCCTCTCTGCCGAAGTGCTGCTCGTCACCGAGGAGGAGATCAGGGCGCTCAACGCGCAGCAGCGCGGCGTGGACGCCGTGACCGACGTTCTGAGCTTTCCCTCGATGGACGCCGTCAAGGGCGCGCCCATCCTTGCCGAGGAACACGGCGAGGAGGTGGACGAGAACGGGAACGTCTTTCTGGGCAGCGTCGTCATCTGCGAGACGCGGGCGCGCGCACAGGCGCGCGAGTACGGCCATTCCTATGAGCGCGAACTGTGGTACCTCGCCGTGCACGGGCTGCTGCACTGCCTCGGCTACGACCACACGACGCAGGAGGAGCAGCGCGAGATGCGCGAAAAAGAAGAATACGTCATGCAAAAACTCGACCTCCGGCGGGAGGATTCGGGGAAGGCGGGGGAATAGATGAAAAGCGGAACGGTTGCCGTCATCGGCAGGGCAAATGCGGGAAAGAGTACGCTCGTCAACGTGCTGGTGGGGGAAAAGGTCGCCATCGTCTCCCCCAAGCCGCAGACCACGCGCGACCGCATCCTCGGCGTGCTCACGCGGGAGGACTATCAGATCGTCTTTGCGGACACGCCCGGCATCTACAAGAGCCGCAACCTGCTCACGCAGGACATGATGAAGACGACGGAGACGACCTCGCGCGACGTGGACGCCATCTTATATGTGCTCGACGGCCATGCGGGCGTGAAGGAGGAGGACGCGCAGCTCATCGCAAAGTATGCCGCCCTCGGCGTTCCGCTCATCGTGGCGCTCACAAAGACGGACATCATGCCGGCGGAAAACCTTCCCGCGGAGGTGAAATTTCTTGCCGAGGCGGGCGTGGAGGCGGACATCTACCCCGTGTCCGCGCGCAGGGGCAGGGGGCTGAAAAAGCTGGAGGCGGGCATCGCCGCCATGCTGCCCGAGGGGGACAAGCTCTTTCCCGAGGACATCGTCTCCGACCGCAGCGAGCGGTTCATGCTCGCCGAACTCATGCGCGAGAAAATTCTGCTCAAATACGACGAGGAGATCCCGCACGGCGTCGCCGTCGTCGTCCACACCTTCCGCAGGCGGGAGGACGGCGTGTACGAGGTGGGGCTGGATATTGTCTGCGAAAAGCAGGCGCACAAGGCGATCCTCATCGGCAGACAGGGCAGGGCACTCAAGGAGGCGGCGTCCTTTGCGCGCAAGGACATGGAAAAATTTCTGGAAGGGAAGGTGTTCCTGACCACCTACGTCAAGGTGCGCGAGGACTGGCGGGACAGCCCCCGCCTCATCAAGGAATTCGGCTACGGCGAGGAATAGTGCGCCGCGCCGCGCTCCAACCGTCACAACTGGGAGCCATGCAGTATGTAGCCTTCCCTCTCGGGGGAAGGTGTCTGGCGAGCTTGCGAGCCTGACGGATGAGGGGTCATTCCAAATTTCACCGTCATGCATACTCTCATGCAAACCCCCTCATCAGTCACTTCGGTGACAGCTTCCCCCCAAGGGGAAGCCTTTCGCCCGTTTACCGTCATTCTGAACGGAAGTGCCCGATGCGAGGAAAAATACCCGCTTGCGGAAGTATTTTGACGACGCAGCGCACAAGGCGCAGCCGCAGTAAGAATCCCCTTGTACGTTGTTTTAGGGGTAAGAGAACACGATTTGCTCCCCCTGTGCAAGGGGGAGATGTCAGCGGAGCCGACAGAGAGGGTTGTTATAGCGTGCTGTAAACGGGCACAACAACCCTCCCGCCTCGCAAGCTCGGCACCGTCTCACGCAAGTAGACCTTGCGCTTGGTCAGCAATTTTGCGTGCATATGCAAAATTGCCAGCTCATGCGTGCGCGCACACCACACTGTGGTGCTGCGCATAACGCACGCATTCGCCCCTTGCACAGGGAGGGCATGAGAATGCCCGCTTGCCGCCGAGGTCGGGAATAGTGCGGCGCAATCTCCGCATACTGCACCCGAGGGGGTGTGTATGCAGGAAAAGGACGCGGCGGAACTCGCCTGGGAACTGTTTGAACAGACGGGCAATTTCACCTATTACATGCTGTATAAAAAACTGCGGCGCAGCGGCAGAGGATAGACAATGGATTTCAAGGCGGACGCGCTCCTTCTGCGGGCGGTCGACTATGGGGAAAACGATAAGATCGCAACGCTCCTGACGGCGGAGCGCGGAAAAATTTCCGCGTCGCTCAAGGGCGTAAAAAAGGCGGGGGCGAAACTTCGGTTCGCCGCCCAGCCTTTTTGTTTTGCGGAATACGTGTTCGCCGCACGCGGGGGCAGGAACACGGTGATCTCCGCCTCGCTGTACGACGGATTCTTTGCGCTGTGCGAGGACGTGGCGCGCTACTATGCCGCCGCCGTCGTCACCGATGCGTGCGACAAGCTCGCCCTCGAGGGCATGCGGGCGGGGCGTCTGCTCGTTGCCGCCGTCACCGCGCTCGAGGGGCTGTGCGCGGACGAGCCGCTCGCCCTCGTAAAATTTTTGCTCGCCGCCCTCGCTTATGCGGGCTATCCCGTGCAGACGGACGCCTGTCCCGCGTGCGGAAGGCTGCCCTCGGGCAGGATGCGCTTTTCCTTTGCGGACGGCGCGTTCTTCTGCGACGGGTGCCTGCCCGACGCCGTGCCCGCAAGCGAAAGCACGTTCTCGGCACTGCGCGCGGCGATGGGGCAGGGGGAGGCGACGCAGGACGGCATCGTGCGCGCCCTGCGCCTTCTGGGGGCGTATTTCGCGCGGCAGGTGGGGGCGGAACTTTCCGCACTTTCCGAATATCTTCGCCTTGAGCAGGCGCAAAGAACTTGACTTTTTTCGTCGGTATTTTTATACTATTGTCACAAAATCGGGAGAGAAACTTGAGAATGGGTCATTCGATCGGCCGCGGGGAGGCGCTCGTCCTCGCACATTATTACGCGCCCGACGCCGTACAGGCGGCGGCGGATTTCGTGGGCGACAGCTTTGCGCTGGCGCAGCGGGCGGTGGAGAGCGACAAGCCCGTCATCGTCTTTTGCGGGGTCTCTTTTATGGGGGAGAGCGCCAAGATCCTCTGCCCCGAAAAGAGGGTGTACCTGCCCGTGCCCGACGCGCACTGCCCCATGGCGGACATGGCGTCGGAGAAGGAAATACTACATATGCGCGCCGCGGTGGACGACCTTGCCGTCGTCGTCTATGTCAATTCCTCGGCGCGGCTCAAGGCGCTCTCCGATGTGGTAGTCACCAGCGCCAATGCCGTGAAGGTGGTCTCCCGCCTGAAGGAAAAGAACATCTATTTTATCCCCGATAAAAATCTCGGTGCGTTCGTCGCCGCGCAGCTGCCCGAAAAGCATTTTTACTTCGGACACGGGTGCTGTCCCATTCACGACGCCGCCACCGTGTCCGAGGTGGACGCGGCAATGCATGCCCATCCCCGTGCCCTGCTCCTGGCGCATGCCGAATGCCCCGCGCAGGTGCGTTCGCGCGCGGCGTTCGTGGGCAGCACGGCGGGCATGATCGCCTTTGCCGAGCGCAGCGACGGGCGCGAATTTCTGGTGGCGACGGAGGCGGGCGTTTTGTATGAACTGCGCCGCCGCTGCCCCGGGAAGCAATTTTTTACGACACGTGCGGACTTTTTGTGCGCAGACATGAAGAAGATCACGCCCGAGGCGGTGCAGCGGGTGTTCGCGGGAGACGCCGCGCCCGTCGAGGTGGACGAGAACATTGCGGTGCGCGCCCGCCGCGCGCTCATGCGCATGCTGGAGCTGGCAAGATGAGGCGGGAATTTTTCGACGTGCTGATTATCGGCGCGGGGGCGGCGGGGCTGAACTGCGCCCTGCACCTGCCCGAGCGCATGCAGGCGTTCGTCGTATGCAAGGGCGGGCTTAAGGAGAGCGACTCCTTTCTGGCGCAGGGCGGCATCTGCGTGCTGCGCGACGAGGGGGACGCGCAGGGATATTTCGAGGACACCATGCGCGCGGGGCACTACGAGAACGACCCCGATACGGTGCGCTGCATGATCGCCCATTCGCGCGAGACCATCGAGGAACTCATCTCCTTCGGCGTGCGCTTTGCGCGCGGGGAGGACGGCGGCCTCGCCTACACGCGCGAGGGCGCGCATTCCCGTCCGCGCATCGTATTCCATGCCGACTGCACGGGCAAAGAGATCACCTCGCACCTGCTGCGCGCGGCGCAAAGGCGCACGAACCTTGCCCTGCGGCCGTACACGACGATGGTCGATCTGCTCTTTGCGGCAGACGGCGCCTGCCTCGGCGCGGCGCTCAGGGACAACCGCAGCGGGGAGGTATTTCTCGCCTATGCGGGCAACACCGTGCTGGCGACGGGCGGCGTGGGCGGCCTGTTCGCCCATTCCACCAACTACCGCATCCTGACGGGGGACGGCGTGGGCGCGGCGCTCGCGCACGGCGTGGCAGCCGACCATCTGGACTACGTGCAGTTCCACCCCACCACCCTCTATACGCAAAAGCGGGGCAGGCGCTTTCTCATCTCCGAATCGGTGCGCGGCGAGGGCGCGCAGCTCCTGAACGGGGCGGGCGAGCGGTTTGTGGACGAACTTCTGCCGCGCGACGTGGTGACGGCCGCCATCCGCGAACAGATGCGCAGGGAGGGGAGCGACCACGTGATGCTCGACCTGCGCACGGTGCGGGGCGGGGCGCACACGCTCATGCAGCACTTTCCGGGCATCGTGCGCCGCTGCCGGCAGGAGGGGTTCGACGTATTTTCCGCGCCCATTCCCGTCGTTCCAGCCCAGCACTATTTCATGGGCGGCGTGAAGAGCGATCTTTCGGGCAGGACGGGCGCGCCCCATCTGTACGCCGTGGGCGAGACGTGCTGCAACGGCGTGCACGGCAGGAACAGGCTTGCATCCAATTCGCTGCTGGAGGCGCTCATCTTCGCCCGCCGCGCGGCGGCGGACATCGCAAAGGGCGCGCGGGCGAGCGGATGGGTGCAGTGGGACTATACGCAAAAACAGCTTGCCGCGCTCGTAAGGGCGCGCCGCGAGCGGGTAAAACGGGAGACGCATCATGAAGGCAAGTAACGTGACAATGAAACTGCACTGGGACGAGGTCATCCTCGCCGCGCTGAAGGAGGATATTCCGTGGGAGGACGTCTCGGCGAACGCCGTCGTCGGCGAGGGGACGCGCGGGCATGCCGATCTCATCGCCAAGGCGGACGGCGTCCTGGCGGGGCTGCCCGTATTCTGCCGCACCTTTGAGCTGCTCGACGCCGACGTGCGTTTCGCGCTGCACGCCGAAGAGGGCGCCTGCGTGCAGGCAGGACAGCTGCTCGCCGAGGTCACGGGGGACATGCGCGCCATCCTGTCGGGCGAGCGCACCGCCCTCAATTTCCTGCAACGTATGAGCGGGATCGCGACCTATACGCGCGAGATGGTGAAGCTTTTGGAGGGTTCGGACACCCGACTTCTGGATACCCGCAAGACGACCCCCCTTTTGCGCAGCTTTGAAAAATATGCCGTCACGGTGGGGGGCGGGGGGAACCACCGTTTCAACCTCTCGGACGGCGTGCTTCTGAAGGACAACCACATCGGCGCGGCGGGCGGCGTGCGGCAGGCGATCGAGCGCGCGCGCGCATACGCGCCTTTCGTCAGGAAGATCGAAATCGAGGTGGAGACGCTCGAACAGCTCGACGAGGCGCTCGCGGCGGGCGCGGACATCGTCATGCTCGACAACATGAAGGGCGAACTGCTTGCCGAGGCGGTGCGCCGCGCCAGGGGGCGCGCACAGACGGAGATCTCGGGCAACGTCACGCGGGAGAACGTGCGCATGTACGTCTCGCTGGGCGTGGACTATATTTCCAGCGGCGCCCTCACGCACAGCGCGCCCATTCTCGACCTCTCCCTCAAACACCTGAAGGAAGTCTGAGGGCTACCGCCCTTGGCATCAGCCAAGGGCGGGTGCGTTATTTGTTGCGTGCGAGAAACTCTCCCCGAGGGGGAAGCCTTTTTTGTCAACAACCCTCCCGCCTCGCAGGCTCGGCACCGTCTCACGCAAGCAGACCTTGCGCTTGGTCAGCAATTTTGCGTGCATATGCAAAATTGCCGGCTTATGCGTGCGCGCACACCACACCGTGGTGATGCGCATGACGCACGCATTCGCCCCTTGCACAGGGAGGGCAAAACAACTTGGTAAGCCTTCCTTATATCATACAGGGGGGCTTTTTTTGTTTCAAGGCATAAATTGCGCGGCAAATGCAGACGATGAAAGGGGAAGGGAACTTTATGCCCCTCTTAACACTTGTTTTAAGGGGGCGCGGGGCAAGGGGGATTCACCGTCATTCAGAGCGCAGCGGAGCAATCCCCCCATACGTCGTCTTAGGGGCAAGAGAACGCGCTTTTTTGCCTCCCCCGACAATCGAAGATTTTCAGGGGAGGTGGCCGCGCAGCGGACGAAAGGGTGATCCCCACGTCGCTACGCGCCCCCCCCTTAAAGCCCTTTGGGCGTTAAGGGGGGCAAGGACTCCTTCAGTCTGCTGTGCAGACAGCTCCCTCTGGGAGGGAGCCTTGCTTATCACCGTCATTCAGAGCGCAGCGAAGAATCCCCTCATACGTCGTCTTAGGGGCAAAACAACGCGCTCTTTTTGCCGTGCCGCGCACCGCCGCGCAGCGTTCCGACCGTCCGCTTTGTGAAATTTTTTTTCAGAAAGGGGCGGCAGATTTTTCCCGAAACATATTGACAGTAAAATTATTTTGGTGTAAAATCATAATGCTATTATTCTTTAATGGCGGAAACTATATAAAATTTCATAGGGGGGAAGACAAGATGAAGAAATTAAAAGCCGGCTTGCTGCTTTTATTTTCGATGTTGCTGTCTCTGTGCCTGTTTGCCTGTACGCCCGCCGACCCGGGCGACGACGGCGACGAGCCGGGAACAACAACGGGACAAGTCACGCGCGCCGCGTTTGTTGACGACGATAACGTGATCACGCTCACGGATGCGGAGACGGCGGACGAGGCCACGCGCACGGAGGCGTTCAACGACGCCGTTTCGGAGCTGGCGCTCAATCTGACGATGAGCGACGGCTCGCGCACCCGCATCACGGGCGATCAGTGTGACTATGACTTTGCCAACGTCACGTGGGGGACGTGGGGCACCTACTATGCCACCGTCACGCCCAAGACGCAGGGCGACGTCAACAATGCGGGGAACGTCACGGCGACCCTGCCGCTCGAGATCCATATCGGGCACGCCTTCGGCGAAGCCGATGAGGACACGGGCGAGGCGACCTGCTCGCACTGCCGCGCAACGCAGACCACATCTTCGCTGGAGAGCGGCGTCGAGGGCGTCAGCTACGGCGCGTTCCACGACGAAACCAGCTTTGAAAACATCACGAGCGGCGACGGCTACGGCGATCTTTCGCAGATCGCCGAATTCGGTAGCGTCGTTCAGGGTGATACCGATACGACAGTGTACTCCATGACGGCGGGCCGCCTGCGCAAGGGCATGTCCATCACGGTCACGGGTACCGCGCTCGTCAAGGATCTCGGAAACCTCTCCGAGACGGAGCAGAACAGGCAGTGGTACTTCCCCAACATCGGCATCGCGCTGCGTGAATTCGATGCGAGCACCTCTCCCATCAATCCCGATTCCCAGTATGACGGCGGCATGTCCGTGATCGTGCGCAACGACGGCCACGTGCTCATGAACGGTATCGGGGACTACAAAACCGAAGCCAGCAGTATCTACGGCGGCCGTCTGCTGGCGGGGCTTGTGGGCGGCTCGACGGAAAACTTCAACTACGGTTCGCACACCAGCTCGAGCACGGATGAATACGACTCCGCGCCCTGGTCGGACTATAACCCGGGCGATATGCCGCTCAACGCCTCCGAATGGAACGACTGGTCGGTATATTCCTCCGGCACGATCATGCGCACGGGCGACTATCAGGGCGATACGGCGAAAAATATCCGCCTGACGTGGACCTTCCGTCTCGACAACGTGGTCGAACTCGTGTACGAGAACCTGACCGAAGGCACCACGCTCGTTGCGCGCATCAAAATTCCCGATGAATACGCGAATGCGCAGTTTGAGACCGTTCTGCACGGCGACCAGATCGACATGACCTTCAGCTCCGTTTCCACGATCGAGCAGGAGAAACTGGAATCCGTCACTTTCAACGGCCTGGCGGACGGCGCGCAGACGGTGTACGCCGCAAACGAGGCGTTCAACTTTGCCGACCTTGAAGACAGGGTCACCGTCGCCTACACGCAGGGCAGCTCCGCCACGTATGACGATTTCGAGCTGCAGGTCAAACGCGATGAAGCATGGGTCACGCTCGGAGAGGGCGACCCGCTCCTTGCGACCGATGAAGACTTCCGCATCATGGTATCCATCGGCAGCGTCACCGCGTATGACACCATGAGCGTCGGCGACGACGGTTTCATCAGCAGGATCATTGCCAACAACGTTGCCGCGGCGTACGGCTACCGCTACACGCTCCAAGGCATCGTGATCGACAGCACTTCGTTCGACAATATCGGCTTTACGGGCAACGTGGACGGCGATACGGAGCAGGTTCTCATTGCGCCCGTCGGCACGGCGGCGCCCATTCCTGCTGCGGCATCCTCGGTATTCCAGAATCTTGTCTTCGATTACTACGTGGCGCTGCGCATCTGGGGCGACTTCACGGCGCTCACGGGAGGCGTAGGCATTCCGGGTGGTTTGCGTGAGAACTATCTGCTGTATGCCTCCACAACGGACTATATCGACGTGATCGTCGGCGTGGACGGCGAAAACACGACCGTCACGCTCACGGGCGCGCAGGATACGGAGATCGTCATCGACGTTTCCGACGTGACGATCCCCGCTCTGGCGACCGAAGTCAGCGTCTCCGGCGGTTATATCCCCGTCAACGAAGGCGCGGACGTCACGCTCACCTTCACGGTGAACGAAACGCTCTGGGAGGGCCAAACGAGCTTCGGGTTCTCGAACATCCCGACCAATCAGGTCAGGTTCAACGAGCTGAAAAACGGCGCATCGGGCGAAGTCGGCGGCTATGCCTACAAGGTTGTTTCCGTCACCGGCGGAGCAGGGCTGCCCTATGTGGTCACGCTCACGCTCACCATTCCCGCGCTGACGGGCCTGTCGGACGGCACGCTTACGATCTACACAAGGCAGAACGGCGCGGTGGGTCCCACCACAACGCTCTACTACGGCGCGCCCACGGGCGACGGCGGTCAGACGATGGAAGTGGGCGACTACACGGTGTACTTCTATGCGGACGGCACCAACCTGTACTACTACGTGGCGAGCGCATACGAAGATGCGCAGCTTGCGGCGGCGGACATCGCGGCGGAGCTGTGGCTGAACGTCAACGGCGGCGCGGCAAGCCCCGATACGGTGCTCGAGCCTGCCTTCATCGACATTGGTTTCCGCTATGCGAACGGCGCGTTCGTGCTCAACGACGCAACGCTTGCCGAAAACAGCGTTCTCGAATCGAGCAGCGCGGTGTACGGCACGACGGATAACGCTTACGATTACGACGTCGGATTCTTCTTCGCGGGCTGTATCGACGCCACGCGCTACGGCGTAACGGCGGGTGACGGCGATTACACGTGGTACTTCCAGCTCGGCACGAGCGCGGAAACGGCGAACGGCTATACCGTCACCTACACGGCGGCGGCAGGCAAAACCCCCGCCTCGACGGCGATCGCGTCGAATGCCGATTTGAATGCGGCGACGGTCACAGGCTCGTCGATGGCGGTTGCGACCTTCCGCGCGGGCACCTGCGTCACGCCGGGCCTGTACGGGCGCGAATATACCGCCTCCGGCACGGACGTCGTGTTCTACGCCAACGTTCTTGCGCAGGGCGGCGACCACAGTGTAAGAACCTCTGGAAACGATACGTGTGATTATTGTGGCAGAACAACCTCCGGTCCTGATTTGACCGCTGTTCAGACTTTGCCGGAAAATAGTTACTACGAATTTACAGAGAGTTATAGCGGATTCACATCATCCTCTTCTTCAGATGAGATTTGGGAAGGCATCAATCTCACTCTTACGTTGGCGGATGGAACGTATTACTGGATTCGTTCGGACAGCTTTGTTGGAGCAAACTCCAGCAGCGCTATAGCAACAGGAATATATCACTCCTTCGACGAGGACGGCAATACCGCGCTGCGCACGCCGCTCGGCAAGCTCGACCCCGACGGCGAGGAGATCACACTGGAGAGCTACAGAGAGGCCATGTCAGACGGCACGGTTCGCGTGATCGTCACCAATTACAACGGGACTGTCACTCTCATTTGGAGCCTCTATGAAAATGGGGCGACTGATTTTGCGTCCGATACGCCATTCTTTACGTTCACGATCGGCATTCCGACCACCGGAAACGGGACAGTGACGCTAGCATTTGGCATAGAAGATATGAATTTTGGCCGCAATCCCGGCAGTCACAGCGCCATATTTGCATACAGCGGTGCGGCGGTCAACAACTTGTATCAAAGCATTACGGCAACGGGCAACGCGATCACGGTCGACGGACAGTCGTTCGATAGAACGAGCGGCCTTGAGGCCGGCACGGCTGTGCTTGATGCCACGGTCAGCGGCGGCATTGCGTCCGGATATGTTGACGTTCCGCTCTCGGGCGCTGCATCTGACTTGTCGGATGCTCAAAAAGAAGCGCTCGGCATTCCCGCAGGCGAGTATGAAGATTATACCAAGTATCTTGCCTTCACGGTGAACTTCTCGGATAAATGTGCGCCTGCCGGCGTCAATGCGTTCGTCAACCTTACTTCGGATGACAACACTGTCTACGGCGTTGCGATGTTCAACGACGACAGAACGGCGATTGACGTCGTGCTTGCCTACAGCCGCGATCTTGGCACTGTCAACCTCGATATGACTTACAGCGGCGCTTATACGTTGCAGTCGGTGGGGGTCTCCCTCGACCTGTCGGGTGTCACGGCATATGACGTCACTTCGAGTGTCAATAATAACGCAACCTATGCTGAGGGCGGCACGGTGACGATCACCTATCCCGAACTTTTGGATCAGGTTGATGGCGATATTACCGTCACGGTCAGAACGGTCTCCGGAGAGGATACGACCGTCACGGGCGCGCTTTCCGGCAATACGGTCACGCTTACGCTTCCCGCATTCCTCACGACGCCCGAGGGCTATGTCGTAGAACTGCGCGACGAGGCGGGCGATCTGATCAACTCGACGACTGTCGGTGCAACGATGTACGATACCGATTCCACGTCATCCGGCGTCTATGCCGATACGGAAGAGGCATATCAGGTCGTGGTGAACGGCAATCAGGCAACGTTTATCCTCACCACGGGGCTGGAAAACGGCGCCACCAAATCTTTCTATGTCAGCGCGAACACGGGTGCGGCAGACGGCGAATACGGTTGGTATAACTACACCTTCAGTGTTGCCGCAAACGGCGGATCTGCAGCCTTTGTCACAGGGGCCAACGCTGCGGACAATGCACAGATCAATGTCTATACCGTTGGTTCGTTGCGTGTCGCGGTTCTCACCATTGATTTTGAATCGCTCGGCATTGCCGATACTGCAACGGCTTATGGCTTTGAATTCAACGAGACGGGCGTTGCGGCAACTTCGGGCGCGATCGAATACTTCACTATTGCCATTGCCAATAGCGTAACAAGTATTTCGGCGCATCAGATTGCCAACGTTGCATCGGCAGAGGCAACGGAATTTGTGGAGCATGGTGAGAATGCAGTCGGCTATAAGGGCATTGCGCAAACGGTTGGCTCCGCTACCGTGTTCTACGCCAACTTTGCGGTGGTTCCTTCGCACGAGTGGATATCGGCATCCGAAGAGGGACGCTACACATGCTCGGTGTGCGGTGCAATTCTTCAGAGCGGATATTCTACAAACATGAACTTTGCCGCTTCCTACTTTGGCAGCGATGAAGGGGATATTAATGCTACGACCGGAATGACCCTTTCCTTCTTCGTACAATCGGCAAGCAGTGACTGGGATTCGATTGCGATGCGCACGGTGTATGGCGGTGTCAATGTCACACTTCCGAATCTGCAGCTGAATATGACGAATGCTACGGAGTTGAATGGAAATGCAGCAATTAAGGCGCTTGCCGATAAATTCAAGAATACAGCAGGCAATGCCTATGTCAATGCATTCCCGAGTGCGGCGGGGGCAGTTCTTGTGGAAGGATATGCTTGGAACACGATCATAAATTCGCCGAACAGTTATATCACCATTACCATGGGTTCAGAAGGGATCATCTATTACCTGAATGGTAGTAAAATGTTGACATATCCCGCATCGATGGTATTCCCGGATGGCGCGACGGGGACGGTGGCAGAGTTTATAGAACTGTTCATGCTTTGTGCGCAACAGAGTGGCGTAACAATCGGCACAACGCAGCTTGCAGGACAGATTTCCACGCAGGATACACTTATTGAAAAGAGACCGCTGTCCGAAACGGAGGTGCAGACGCGGTATAGGAATTACCTTGAGGAGCACAACTATTATCCTTCCGGTTCGGTAGTTCCCACACATCCTACTTGGGATACAGATGGCGCCTTTACTGCAGAAAACGCCACGGGCTTTACGGCACAGGTAAAACTGTATGGCATTTCTCAGGGAGAGACGGTCGTTCTGAGCGGTGCAATGCAAGCCAACGCAGTTCCTGTGGAAAATTCGCAGTCGGTTACAGGCTGGGATTCCAACAATTGGCGCGGATTAGTTGTTCCTATTTACAGCGGCATGAATGCTTGCGGAACATTGCGGCCGGATGATTACGTTTTGGATGATACGTTTGCAAGTTATGGTCTTGCCTGCACGCATAGCGGCAGAGTGACTACACAAGATCAAGCAGCAGCCGGTACATGGGATAGCGCTTATTGGGCGAGTGTTCGTAAAATTTTCCAGAACTGCACGGCAACTTTGACGGTTGACTACACAAGCAATAGTCAAATTGTTATCACAATGCAATTTGTTGCCACACAAGCAGCGAATGAATACGAGAACACGTATACGCAAACGTATACAATTACCGGCGTCAATAGTGATACGGTATATTCGTTCGGCGTTGGCATTGACAATGCAACGTGGACAGTGACCTCTTTCACGAGAACGTAACCCCAACAATTTCAACGCAAGTTGAATGAACACAAAAAGCCTGACCCTTGCGGTCAGGCTTTTTGCTTTGCTTAAAAAGCGGGGAGGCGTCATTCTGCCCGACGCGGAGTGGCGCACGAGGCGAAGCCGAAGTAGGAGCGCGTAAGCGCGGCGTGAGAATTTCCCCGCGGAATGTGTGTTGCACAAAACCGCGTTCTCTTGCCCGTAAGACAATGTACGGGGGACTCTTCGCTGCGCTCTGCCCGACGCGCAGCGGCGCACGCCCGACACGCGCAAGGAATACCTGCTTGCAGAAGTATTCCGCAGCCGTGGCGCACAAGAGCCAAAGGCTCGATGTAGACCCGAAGGGGCGAAGTTGTGACGGTTGACGGGAAATACAAATAATTGCGAATTTTCTTTCAAAATCGATTGACACCTTGCGGGGATTGTGCTAAACTATCTTTACGCACCGAAAGGGGTGTAATTTTTTTGTATGGAGTTTTCGATACAATGGCTACCAAGTCCACAAGGATGAAGATCACGTTCGAGTGCACGGAATGCAAGAACCGCAATTATGACAGTTTCAAAAACAAGCGCAACGATCCCGACCGTCTCGAGCTGAAGAAGTACTGCCCCACGTGCAAAAAGCACACGGTGCACAAGGAATCCAAGTAAGTCTGCCGCTGAAGGGGAAAATATCATGGCGAAGAAAGAGAAAGACCTGCAGCAGACGGAGGCGGCAAAGTCCGAAAAGAAGAACGACGCGCCGCGCAAAAATCCCAAGCAGGACAAGAACAAAAAGCCCAATATTTTCGTGCGCATGGGGCGCAAGATCAAGGAGACGTTCTCCGAGCTTAAGCGCGTCACGTGGCCCACGTTCGGCAAGGCGCTCAAGGCAACGGGCGTGGTGCTTGTCATCGTGCTCATTTTCACCGTTGTCGTGACGGGCATCAATTACGGGCTTTCCGAACTGCTCGACCTCATGGTAAACGCGGGGGCTTGACATGGCGATCGCAGATACCGAGCCGAAATGGTATATCCTTCACACCTACTCCGGATATGAGGCGATGGTGAAGGAGAGCCTTCTGCGGCTCATCGAAAACAACAACCTTCAGGACAGCATCGTGGACGTCAAGATCCCCACGGAGCAGACCATCGAAGAGAAGGCGAACGGCAAGAAAAAAGTGGTGGAGCGCAAGCTCCTGCCCTGCTACGTCTTTATCAAGATGATCTATTCCAACCAGCTCTGGTATCTTGTGACGAACACGCGCGGCGTGACGGGGTTCTGCGGCCCGCAGGGGCGCCCCATCCCCATGAAGGAGGACGAGATCCGCAAGATGCGTCTTGAGGAGTACGTCGTCGATGCCGATTTCAAGGTGGGGGACAGGGTCTCTATCGACAACGGCCCGCTGGAGGGCTTTATCGGCACCATCCGCGAGGTCAACGATGAGACACAGCGCGCCAAAGTCGCCATCGTCATGTTCGGCAGAGAGCAGGACGTCGAGGTCGAATACGTGCAGATGCAGAAAATTTCGCCCGACGCGACGGAAGTGGCGCACGAAGAGGATTAACGGTCATTCCTTTCCCCGCCGTATGCGGCGGAAAGCGTGTGATATATGTGGGAGAGGCGGTAAATCTCATTTTCCTGCCGCCTTGCAAGTACCACAAACGGAGGAAGTTTTATGGCAAAGAAAGTAACGGCTGTCGTCAAACTGCAGCTCCCTGCCGGAAAAGCGACGCCCGGTCCCCCCGTCGGTTCGACGCTGGGCCCTCACGGCATCAACATTCCCGGCTTTACGAAGGAGTTCAACGCCAAGACGGCAGGGCAGGAAGGGCTGATCATTCCCGTCGTCATGACGATCTATCAGGACCGCTCCTTCACGTTCGTGCTCAAGACGCCGCCCGCGCCCGTTCTCATCAAGAAGGCGCTCGGCCTTGAAACGGCAAGTGCGACCCCCAACAAGGTCAAGGTGGGCAAGCTCACCAAGGCGCAGGTGGAGGAGATCGCAAAGCAGAAGATGCCCGATCTCAACTGCACGTCGCTCGAGAGCGCGATGAGCATGATCAGGGGCACGGCGCGCAGCATGGGCGTCACTTGCGAGGAGTGAAGTGGGAGAGAGTTTTCTCGCTATGACCACGGGAGGTAATGCATGAAATACGGAAAAAAATACGCTGAAAGTCTCAAGTCCTACGACAAGCAGCGCGCATACGACGCATCCGAGGCGGTGGGCATCGTGCTCGGGAACGCCAAGGCAAAGTTCGACGAAACGGTGGAGCTGCACGTGCGCCTCGGCGTCGATCCCCGCCAGGCGGACCAGCAGGTGCGCGGCGTTCTCGTCCTTCCCAACGGAACGGGCAAGACGAAGAAAGTGCTCGTCATCGCCAAGGGTGAAAAGGCGGACGCAGCCGCTGCCGCCGGCGCCGATTTCGTCGGCGCGGAGGAGATGATCCAGAAAATCCAGACGGAGAACTGGTTCGGGTTCGACGTCATGATCACCACGCCCGACATGATGGGCATGGTCGGCCGCATCGGCCGTATCCTCGGCCCCAAGGGCCTGATGCCCAACCCCAAGTCGGGCACGGTCACGCCCGACGTCGTCAAGGCGGTGCAGGAGGTCAAGGCAGGTAAAGTCGAGTACCGTCTCGATAAGACCGCCATCATCCACTGCCCCATCGGCAAGAAGAGTTTCGGCACGGAGAAGATCCTCGAGAACTTCAACGCGCTGATGGACGCCATCGTCCGCGCGAAACCCGCCGCCGCCAAGGGACAGTATATCAAGAGCGTCACGCTCACGTCCACGATGGGACCGGGCGTCAAGATCAGCTACAACAAGGCTTAACGGCAAAATCCGTGCAAAATCGCTTGACGGCTTTGCGCGGATATGGTACAATTTGGCTATACCGCAGACAACGGGTGCGCGCCGCGCTCAATATCCCGTCGAGGTAGGAACACAAATACGCAAGTATTTTCCCTTCCGTACCCGTCTGCGGTGCGGAAGTTTTTGATTCGGCTCCCGCAAGGGGAGTTTACGGAGGTAATCATGTCGGCAAACTTTGAAGCAAAGAAAGCTGTCGTCGAAGAGATCAAGGCAAAGATCGCGGCGAGCAGGTCCGTCGTCCTTGCGACGTATGACCGTCTCACCGTGGCGGAAGTCACCGCCCTGCGCGGCAAGTTCCGCGACGCATCCTGCGAGTACAAGGTGTACAAGAACACGCTCGTCAGGAAAGCGTTTGAAGAACTTGGCGTGGAAGGATTCGATGCGGACCTCAACGGCACGACCGCTTTCGTGTTCTGCCCGGACGAGACGAGCGGCTGCTCGATCATCGCCAAGGCAGTCAAGGAGGCACCCGCGCTCGCAGACAAACTTGTTCCCAAGAGCGCATACGTCGGCGGCGCCTATGTGGATGCCGAGGGCGTGAAGAAACTTGCGGCGATCCCCTCGAGAGAGGTGCTGCTCGCCAGGATGGTCGGCTGCCTGCAGGCGCCCATCGCAAATCTTGCGTACGTCATGAAGGCGATCGCAGAACAAAAATCTTAAAAAATCAAGGAAACGATCAAAATGGATATTCAGAAGTTTATCGAAGAAGTCAAGGCGATGACCGTTGTCGAGCTGAACGACTTCGTCAAGGCGCTTGAAGAGGAGTTCGGCGTTTCCGCCGCTGCTCCCGTTGCCGTTGCCGGCGCTGCCGGCGCTGCGGAGGCCGCTCCCGCCGAAGAGGAAAAGACGGAGTTCAACATCGTCCTCAAGGATTTCGGTGCGAACAAGATCGCCGTCATCAAGGCGGTGCGCGAGTTCACCGGTCTCGGCCTTGCCGAGGCAAAGAAGGCGGTCGAGTCCCTCGGCGTGCTCAAGGAAGCCGTGCCGAAGGCGGACGCCGAGGCAGCCGTTGCCAAGCTCAAGGAAGCAGGCGCTACGGCAGTTCTCGAGTAATCGGAACACAACCCAAAAAGCCCGCGTCACTAGCGCGGGCTTTTTTGTACTTTGTGAGGTTTTGCAGGCTGATTTTTGCCGTAAAATGCCCGTCACACACAATTTTCATTCCAACACCGCACAAACCACTTGACGGATTCGCATTTTCAGGGTAAAATAAAGGGGAATTCTCTGGAGACCTGTTCTATGAATAAGAAATTTTTGCGCCGCCTGGCGGCGGTGGGTACAACGGCATGCATTGCGGTCTGTTCGGTCGCGATGCTCGCGGGCTGCACGACGTCCAACAACCCCGAGGTGCGCATCACCTACACCTTCAACGGGGAGGACTATGCGGTGGACTACCGCCTGTCGCGCATCGATGCGCCGCAGACGGTGCAGCACTTCATCGAGCTTGCAGACGCGGGCTTTTACGATGGCGTCACGATCGACGGCACGGAGTACAAACTGGTCGTGCATGACTATCAGTCGAGCGCGATGCATACGGGCGGTTACTACCTTGCGGACAGCGACGACGACGGCACGCCCGAAACGCTGACCGAGATCGACTATTTCAACACAATAGAAGCTCTTGTGAAGAGCGGCGTCACCTTCACGCATTCCGTGTGGGCGGACGAGGCGCGCACGCAGCCCACCTATTCGGTGTACGGCGAGTTCACCGGCAACGGCGTCGAGCAGGAAAACGGCAGGGAACTCTCCGCAACGCAGGGTGCGCTCGTCATGTTCTATACCGAAAAGGGCAACGGCAGCGAGCAGGTCTGGGTGCAGCGCGCGGACGGCGGCGCCGACAACGACGGCGTGGAATATCAGCAGCTCAACTATGAGCCGAACAGCGCCACCTCCCTCTTCTATACGTTCATGGGGGAGAACGTGCCCGACAGCACCAATTACTGCGTGTTCGGCATGGCCATCGATTACGAAGGGCAGATGACGAACGGGCTGCTTGCGGCGATCAGCGAATATGAGAGCACGCTCGACGAAGAGGCGGAGGAGACCTTCACGACGACGCAGGATCCATACAGGCTGAACCGCTATGATTTCTTCGAGGATATCCGCAAGGGCGATGAAGAGGCCGAGTTTGAAACGCCCGTCGATATGCCCATCTATATCAAGTCGGTGGAAGTCACCAAGTACTAAGGCGTCGCCCCGAACGGGGTGAACGCGCAGGGGCGTTCCCTCGGAAGGGAAAGCAAATCATAGGCGTTGGAAACGAACCTGCCGATTTCAGGCGTGGACATGATAAAAATCGAATTATATTACCAAGCCGCCGCAGAGCAAAAGCCCCGCGGCGGCTTGATTTTTCTCATGGTCTTACAGGCATGGGAACGCGAACACCATGCTCTCCCTGTGTAAGGGGGAGATGTCAGCGTGGTTTCGGCTTTACAGGGGCGTGATGTTGCTCACTTTGCCGTCCTCGAGCGTCACGCGGAAGTTGCGCACGTCGAATACGCGCGGCTTGCGTTCGTACACCAGCCCCGTCACGTCCCTCTCCCGCGTCGGGACCACGGCGCGGTAATCGCCTAAAAATTCGCGCAAAAGCTGCGCTTTGGGCGCAAGGGAGGGGGCAAGGTAGGCGCTCGCATCGAACCCCGCCAGCACGCTCTCAAAGAGCGCAAGGGCGAGGGTCGCCGCATCCGGCTCGCGCGCGCTGAGAATGGTGCACGCCGTCATCGCCCCGTTTTCGTAGGTGCAGCGCGCCACGCGCGAGAGGCTGTCGTGAAAGGGCACTTCCGCCGTGACGGCGCTGCCCCGTCCGGTCACGTGCCCGTCCGACAGGACGGGCATTTTCCCCTCTTTGGAAAGCAGGGCAAACATGTCCGTTCCCTCCAGCAGAATGTAATTGCCCGCCGGCGATGCCGTGCAGTTTTCAAAGGCAAACGGCAGGGGGAGCTGCAAAAAGCCCTGCCCGTTTTCAAAATTGAGCACCACGCGCCCCTGCACGCACAGCGTCAGCAGGCAGCCCGCAAAGTGCTTTTGCCACACGACGCGCAGCGACGGGTCGCTGCGCACGAATCCGCGGATGCGCACGGTCACCTCGCCGCCGCAGAAGTACAGTTCCACCCCCTCGGGCGGGGAGAACAGGAAGTCCTCGTCAAAGCGGAAACGCACGGGGGCATAGCCGGGCGCCTTGAATTCGCAGAACACGCCGTCCATCGTCGCCAGTTCCACCGAGCGCTCGAACCCGTCCACCGTTCCCAGGTGCATGCCGTTGACAAAAAATACGCAGGGAAGATCGGATAAAAAATATACTCGCATCTCTATTTGGTATGTATAAAGCGATAAAATTATGTCAACAATTTTTGCGAAGACTGCCGCAGGCCCCGCCCGCGCGCTCCCCCTGCCGGTTCGCCTGCGGGCGTCTTCAGACGGTGAAAAGGAGAAGAGCATGAACAAGATCAACGGCTATACGGAAGAAGAGGCGACGGGACTCATCGAATACATCTACAGCGGAAAAAATGCGGGCAAGACGCTCTCCTATCTCTTCGAGACGTACGGCGAGGAGCACAACCGCGCCAAGGGCAGCGTCAGAAACTACTACTATGCCTTTCTGAAAAAGCGCGGCGACGCGCGCGTTCAGCGCATTCTGGAGGGGAAGAACCTCAGTGCAGGGGAGATCAGGCCCTTTACCGAGGAGGAGACAGACGAGATGCTGCGCAAGGTGCTCACCGAAAAGAGCAAGGGCATGTCCGTGAGAAGGGCGATCCGCAACGTGTCGAACGGGGATGAAAAGCTCATGCTGCGCATGCAGAACAAGTACCGCAATCTTTTGAAGAAACAGCCCGAACGGGTGCGCCGCGCGGCACAGGAGGCGGGCGTGACGGAGGAAAAGACCTTCCTGCAGCGCAAGCTGGAGCGGGAGATCGATGCCCTGTACGAGCGCATCGCCGCCGACCTTCGTGCGGAGAATGCGCGCCTGCGCTGCGAATTGGAAAAATTACGCAAGGAAAACGGGGAATAAGCGGCAGGTACCTTCACAAACTATGCTTGCGGGAGAACCGCGGGAGGAAGGTATGGAAAAGATGTTTTGTCTCGGACTTGTGCTCGGTGCGGTGGGCGGCGCGCTCATCGTGGCGAACAGTTACAAGGCGCGCTCGCTCGTGAAAAAGAGCCAGGCGGAGCTTTTGGAACGGGTGGACGAGATGATGGACGAACGCCTGAAGGACATGTCCGAAAAGACGGACAAGACGGAAAAGAAAGCAAAATAAAAAATCGGCGCATTTGTGCGCCGGTTTTTTATTATGTTTGTGCCTTCCCCCGAGGGAGGAAGGCTACCGTACATTCTCTTTCCCTAAGACAACGTAGAAGGGGACTCTTCCCTACGGTTCGGAATGACGGTAACGAGCATGGGGAACCCGTCATTCTGCCCGACGCGGAGCGGCGCACGCCCGACACGCGCAAGGAATGCCTGCTTGCAGAAGTATTCCGCAGCCGTGGCGCACGAGAGCCAAAGGCTCGATGTAGGCGAAGCCGAAGTAGCGGAACGAAGTGGAGCGAAGAATCCCCTCGCGGAATGTGCAATTCCCACGTCCTTGCGCCCCTTCAAACAAGTGTTAAGGGGTGTGTCTAGCGTTGATGCCTGTAAAACTGCGGGCGGTCAGGGGGCATCCTTGACCATGGAGCGGTAGGGCAGGTCGCGGTAGCCGAGCGCGCGGTAGAGCGCGATCGCCCGCACATTGTCCGGCTCGACCTCCAGCCGCAGCCGCGCGGCGCCCAAAGTTTGCGCAAAGGCAAAGAACTCCCTGGCAAGCCCCCTGCCGCGGAAGGCGGGGCGCAGGTAAATTTCGTCGATCCAAAGGCACATTCCGCCCGCCTCGCGCGAGTAGCACTTCTGCAGCAGAGCATAGCCGCCCGCCGTTTCGCCGTCGCACAGGAAGAATCCCTCCAGGTAGGTGTCCGAGCGCATCATTTCGGCAAACGCGCGCGTATGATAGCCGCGGGGCACGGCGTGCTCTACGGCGGGGGAGGCGTAGAATTCTTCGGAGAGGGCGATAAACAGCTCCTCGTCCTGCGGTGTGAATTTGCGTATCATGCCGCCAGTATAGCAGAAGAAGGCACATCTGTCAATCTTTGGTGCGTGCGTCTTAGTTGATAAAATAAATATTATGTTATATCCTGTTGACAAATGGCGAAACGGAGAGTAAAATAAAAATATATAAAAACCGAAACCATGAGGGAAAGACCATGAGCACATTGATCTTTGATTCCAACGGCGAGCTTTTGTATACGCGCGCCGAAGAGCTGGGACTGGACTATATTTCCATGCCCTATTACATCGACGGACAGGAATATTTTTACGACCTGGGCAAGGCGACCGACTTCCGCAAATTTTATGATTTGGTGCGGGCGGGGAACATTCCCAAGACGCAGGCGCTCAATCCCGAGGACTACAAAAAGTTCCTCACGCCCTATTTTGAGCGGGGAGAGGACATTCTCTACATCAGTTTCTCGCACAAGCTGAGCGGGACCTTTCAATCGCTCGATCTGGCGCTGCGCGAGCTGAAGGAGACCTATCCCGACCGCAAGTGCACGGTG
The DNA here is from genome assembly GCA_944340905.1 of uncultured Clostridia bacterium. GTDB lineage: Bacteria > Bacillota > Clostridia > Christensenellales > Borkfalkiaceae > Gallimonas. The sequence continues at coordinate 20,034 of CALVLT010000002.1, read as the reverse complement.
TTCGATACCAACAGCATCTCGCTGGGAACGGGCATTCAGGCGGAGGCGGCGGCGCAGCTTTGGCGGCAGGGAGCCTCGGACGAGGAGATCCTCAGCTTTCTTGGCACGTTCACCGACCGCGTGTGCGTCTACTTCACCGTGGACGATCTGATGCATCTAAAGCGCGGCGGCAGGTGCTCGGGGCTTGCCGCGGTGGCAGGCACGCTGCTGGGGCTCAAGCCCATGCTCTCGGTGGGGGCGGACGGCGGGCTTACCGTTCTTTCCAAAATTGCGGGCAGGAAGAAGGCGATCCGCACGCTTGCGGAGAAGGTGGCGGAAGAACTGACCGACGAGAGCCGCCCCGTCTATGTGGTGGACGCCGACTGCCCCGAGGAGGGCGACAAGCTGCGCGACCTCATTCTGGAAAAGCGCCCGAACGCGAACGTGGTGCGGCAGATCGTCGGGCCGGTCATCGGTTCGCACTGCGGGCCCGGGACGCTCGGGGTCATCTTTATCGGCGACAAGCGGCCCGTTCCGCTCGCAAAATAATTGCTGTTTACCCCCGCCCGCCGCGCATTGCAATGCGCGGCGGGCGGAATTTTATTGCAGAAACCGCTGAAAGCCCTGAAACGAGCAGGGGGCTTAGAATCCGTATTTTCTTGCCCCTAAGACGACGTATTAGGGGATTCCTACGTCGCGGCTGCGCCGCTCCTCTGAATGACGGTAAGCGGGGTACACGTCATCCAGAGCGAAGGGCGCAGCCCGCAGCGCCCGATGCGAGGAAAAATACCCGCTTGCGGAAGTATTTTGACGACGCAGCGCACAAGGCGTAGCCGCTGTAAGAATCCCCTCGCAGAATGTGAAATCCCCCCCTGTCCTGCGCCCCCTTAAAACAAGTATTAAGGGGGACGAGAACAGGCTCCCTCCGTGAGGGAGCTGTCGCCGAAGTCTTTCATGTGCCAATTTCTGCCCGCGCGGATTGACAATTGTGCGGGGGTCTGCTATAATAGACGCGTTATGAACAGAGGAAAATTTATCGTCTTTGAGGGGACGGACGGCAGCGGTAAATCCACGCAGCTCAAGCTGCTTGCAAAATACCTGAAGGGGAAGGGCATCGCGTGCAACGTGACGCACGAGCCGACCGATTCCCCCTTCGGCGCCATTCTGCGCGCCTGCCTGACGGGGCGCATCGATACGGACGAGCGCACCATCGCCGCCCTGTTTGCGGCGGACAGGCTGGACCATGTCTCCAACGCCGTCAACGGCATTGCAAAACAGCTGGAGGCAGGCGTCACCGTGCTGTGCGACCGGTTCTACTTTTCCTCGCTCGCCTACAACGGCGCTCTGGTCTCGTCCGAATGGGTGGCGCAGCTCAATGCGCCCGTCATGCAGCTCTTGCGCGCCGATCTGACCGTGTTCATCGATCTCACGCCCGAGGAGAGCATGCGGCGCGTCTCCCGCCGCGGCGAGACGGAGCGCTACGAATCGCTCGAGAGCCTGCGTCGGGTGCGGGAGGGTTATTTTGCGGCGTTTGAACGCTACGGCGCGGGCGAGCACATCGCCGTCATCGCCAGCGAAGAGGACAGGGAGCGCACCCAGGCGAACATCCGCCGCGAGGTCGCCAAGCTGTTCGGGGGGAAGGTATGACGGACAAACTGATCGTGGGCGAGGTTCTCAAGCCGCAGGGCATCCGCGGCGAGCTGAAGATCAAGCCGTTTACGGACGATGCACAGGTGTTCCGCGCTTTTTCGCGCGTGTTCGTGGGGGAGACGGAATATAAGGTGCTCTCGGTCAGAACGGGCGGGGGCGCCGTCTTTCTCGGCCTGAAGGGGGTGGCGGACAGAAACGCCGCAGAGCTTTTGCGCGGGCAGCAGATCACCGTTCTGCGCGAGGATGCGCCCGTTCCCGAGGAGGGCAGGTATTACATTGCCGACCTTCTGGGCTGCCGTCTCGTCACGCAGGAGGGGGAGGTGCTGGGCACGCTCACCGATGTGCGGCAGGCGGCGACGGACGTCTACACCGTGGAAATGGACGGAAAAGAGGTGCTCTTTCCCGCGGCGGAGGGCGTCGTGACGGCGGTGGACGTGGAAGGGGGTGTCATCACCGTCGATAAAAAACGGTTCTACGAGGTGGCAGTGCTGTGAAGATCACCGTTCTGACCCTCTTTCCCGAAATGTTCGCGCCCCTGTATGCGAGCATCGTCGGGCGCGCGGTCAAAGAGGGCAAACTGCAGCTCGAGATCGTGAACATCCGCGACTATACGCAGGATAAGCACCTGAAGTGCGACGACTATCCCTTCGGCGGCGGCGCGGGCATGGTGATGATGGCACAGCCCATCGGCAGCGCGATCGAGGCGGTCGATCCCGACCACCGCGCGCGGCGCATCTATCTCTCGCCCAAGGGGGCGGTGCTGCGGCAGGAGCGGGTGTTCTCCCTCGCCGAGGAGGAGCACCTGGTGCTGCTGTGCGGGCACTACGAGGGCGTGGACCAGCGCGCCATCGATCTGTTTATCGATGAGGAGCTGTCCGTCGGCGACTATGTGCTGACGGGCGGGGAACTGCCCGCCATGGTCGTGGTGGACTGCGTGACGCGCTATCTGGACGGCGTGCTTACGCCGCAGTCCCTCGTGCAGGAGAGCTTTTCGGAGAACCTGCTCGAATACCCGCAGTACACCCGCCCCGTGGAGTACCGCGGGCTGCGCGTGCCCGACGTGCTGCGCAGCGGCAACCACGCCGAAATCGACAAATGGCGGCGGGAACAGTCCATCGCGATCACCCGAAAAATGCGCCCCGATCTGCTGTAAAGGCATGCATAACTGAGGGAGCAGCCTTCCCCAAGGGGAAGCCTTTCCATTCACCGTCATTCTGAACGCAGTGAAAATGCGAATCCGCAGCCCTCGCCAAAATATTTTTCTTGAAAAGATTTTGGCGAAAAGGAGCGGCAGAAGGTCAAGATGTGGTATTCGGCTTTGCCGAATACCCGTGCTCACCTTCTTGCCGCGACGCGAATCCCCTCATACGTTGTCTTAGGGGCAAAAGAACGCAGTCACCCGTTCCCCCTTATACACGCGAAGGCAGTTTCAGGGACCCGAGCCTTGGCGCTATTTGCACACCAATTACAATCCCGAATATGAAAGTTATCCAATGGTTTCCCGGGCACATGGCAAAGGCCATGCGCATGATGGAGGACAACTTAAAGCTGTGCGACGCCGTCGTGTTCGTGCTCGATGCGCGCGTGCCTGCGGCCAGTTACAACGCCCGCCTCGCGGACATGGTGGGGGGCAAGCCCGTCCTGTACCTGTTCAACAAGGGGGACATGGCGGACGGCGGCGCGGACGAGGCGCTTGCGCTCGTTCAGCGCGGCGGCGGGGCGGCGCTGAAGATTTCCGCTCTCTCGCCCGCCTGCGTGCGCCCGCTGCAGGCGGCAATGGAGCAGCTCGTGGCAGGCAAGCGGGAAAGGTTCGCCCAAAAGGGGGCGGCGCGCCCCATGCGCTTTCTGGTGGCGGGCATTCCCAACACGGGCAAGAGCACGCTCATCAACCTGCTCTCGGGCGGGAGAAAGGCGCAGGTGGGGGACAAGGCGGGCGTCACGCGCGCCAAGCAGTGGGTGCGCTGCGGCGCGTTCGAGCTGCTCGACACGCCCGGGACCATGCCGCCCGCCCTCGCCGATCAGCGGCTGGCGCGCAGGCTCGCCTATGTGGGTTGCGTCAACGATGACATTCTCGACAAGGAGGAGATCGCGCTCGCCCTTCTGGAGGAGCTGGGCGAACGCTACCCCGAACGCCTTGCGCAGCGCTACGGCATTCAGGGTGGGGCGCCGCTTGCCATGTACGAGGCGCTCTGTGCGCGGCGGGGTTTCGTGCTGCGCGGCGGGGAGTATGACTACACGCGCGGCGCGCTCGCCCTGCTCGACGATTTCCGCAAGGGCAGGTTAGGGCGCGTCTGCCTGGACGGCGCGGACGATCTGAGGGCGGTGGGACTGATCTGAGATGGACGAACTTATCTATGAAAGAGAATACGCCGCGCGCGGGTTCTTTGCCGTGGCGGGCGTGGACGAGGCGGGAAGAGGCCCGCTTGCAGGCCCCGTCGTGTGCGCGGCGGTCATTCTGCCGCTCGACGAGGCGCTGCGCATCCGCGGCGTGGACGACAGCAAGAAACTTTCGGCAAAGCGGCGCGAAGAACTTGCCGTGTGCATCCGCGCCGTTGCCCGCGCCTATGCCGTGGAGGAGGTGCCCGCGCAGGTCATCGACGAGATCAACATTCTGCAGGCGACGCGGCTGGGCATGAAACGCGCGGTGGAACGTCTTTCGCCGCCCGCGGACATGGTGCTCACGGACGGCAACATGACGCTCGATCTTGCGCAGCCCCAGCGCGCCATCGTCAAGGGGGATGCGCTCGTGTATTCCATCGGCGCGGCGAGCATCCTCGCCAAGACGCACAGGGATGCGCTCATGCGCGAGTACGCGGACATGTACCCCGCATACGCCTTTGAACGCAATGCGGGATACGGCACGGCGGCGCACATCGCCGCCATACGGGAGGTGGGAATATGCCCGATCCATCGCAGGACCTTCGTAACAAAATTCTGGGACGGAAAGCGGAAAAGTTGACGCGCCGCTATCTTCGGCGGCATGGCTACAAGATCGCGGAAAAGAACTATGTCACGCCCTTCGGGGAGGCGGACATCATCGCGCGCTCGCGCGACGGCACCTACTGCTTTGTCGAGGTCAAGGCTCGCACGGGCGGCCCGCTCGCCTCCCCGCTCGAGGCGGTCACGCCGCAAAAGCGGGAGCGCTACCGCATGATCGCAAAGAGTTTCTGCGCGAAAATGCGGCGGGAAGTGCCTGTGCGGTTCGATGTGGCGTCCGTTCTGAACGGAAAGCTGGAATATTTTGAAGATGCGTTCATGTGAGGCGACCCCCTTGAAAATGCGTTATCCGCTCAGAAAACAGTTCGGGCTATATGCAAAATTTACGCCGCCGTTTTCGCGCGCCTGTTTCAGGCTTGCCGCTTGGGTTCAGCCGCTGCTGCCCAAAGGCCTTCATGACAGGCGCGTGCGCGTTTGTGCGGTCACGTTCGGGAAAGACGGGAACAGGAGCTATCTCCTTGAGGGCAGGGACTGCGCAAAGGGTGCGCCCTGCCTTGTCTATTTTCACGGCGGCGGGTTCGTGTACGGCGCTGCGCGGTATCACTACGAGAATGCAAAAGCCTATGCCCTTGGCGCGGAATGTAAAGTCCTGTTCGTAAATTATCCGCTTGCGCCTTACCACCCGTTTCCGGAACCGGACGAGGCATGCCTTGCCGCTTATCGGTATGCCTGCACGCATGCGAAAGAGCTTGGCATCGACGCACGGCGCATTGCTGTCGGAGGGGATTCCGCGGGCGGATTCCTTGCGGCGGAGACCGCTCTTCGCGCGGCGGCGGAAGGGATGCGGCCCTGTTTTGCGCTGCTCGTCTATTCCGTGATCGGGGGCGGCGAAACGGCGTCCATGCGCCGGTTCCGGGATACGCCCATGTGGAATGCGCGGCTGAACGCGAAGATGTGGGAGTATTTCGGCGGCGGACGGGATGTGCTGTCCGACGGGCTTTCCGTGTTCCCCGCAGCTTATGTGGAAACGGCGGAATTCGACTGCCTGCACGATGAGGGGGTGCGCTTTGCGCGGGCGCTCGAACGGGAGGGCGTTGAAGTCACGCTGAACCGGACAAGGGGGACGATGCATGGTTTTGATATCGCCCGCAAAAGCGATGCGGCCAAACAGGCGCTTGCGGCGCGCATCGACGCATTGCGGACGGCGTTTTACGGAAATCGATGATCGGGCGGCGCGGGAAGAGACCCCGCGCCGCCGTTTATATAAATTGCAATAACTTTGGCGGGAGCGGTTGCCATTTGCGGCAGGAAATGGTATAATGAAGGGGAAAAACAACAATAACTCCCCTGTGTGTCCGCGGGGGAAGGAGCGCTATGGCAACCAAAAAGACAAAGACAACGGACAAGAACTTCATCACCCTGGAACCGCTCTTTCCGCACTGCGTCGGCTACGCCGACTATTTTCTCTCCACGCCCGTCGGCGTGCAGGTGCGCAACGATTCGTCGGAGGCGGTCGTCCTGCAGGTGAGCATCGAGAGTGAATCGGGGCTGATCGTGCCCTACGAGACGCAGGCGGAAGTGCCCTTCGAGAGCGCGGTGGAACTGACGGCGGAGAGCATCTTTTCGCCCCTTTTGCTTGCCGAGAACGACGAACTGCGCACCTGCCCCGTCACGGTCACGGCGCGGCAGGAGGGCAAAACGGTCGCCTCTGCCACCGCCGAGATCTGCGCGCTGCCCTTTGACTGGTGGGAGGGCCTTTCGGGCAATGCCGAACGGCTTGCGGCGTTTGTGCGCCCCCGCCTTGCCGACTGCGCCGCCGTACTCGCCGACGCGGGCAGGCGGCTGAAGAAGTGGAACAAGAACGCGGAATTTTACGGCTATACGGGGGCGGACAAGAACGACGTCCGCCAGATCGCCGCGGCGATCTATGCCGCCATCAAGGCGCTTGCGGTGGATAAGGCGGGGGAGAGCGACTTTACTTCTCCCCTCTGCGTTGCAAAGGCGGGGTCGATCGTCAAGGAGCGCTCCGCCACTGCGGCGCAGCTCGCCGTATTTACGGCGGCATGTTTCGAGGCGGCGCACCTCAATCCCGTGATCGCGGTGGGCAAAAACGGCGCCGCCGTCGGCGTCTGGCTGTATGAGAGCTGTTTTCTCGACCCCGTGACGGACGATGCGGAGATCGTGGGCAAATACGTCTCCGAGGGCATCAACAATCTGAGCTTTATCGACGCGGAGGACCTGTTCTCCTCCTCCAACGCGGCGTTCACGCCCTCCGAAGGGCACTTCCGCCAGAAACTCAGGAGCGGGCTTTACGAGTGCTTTGTGGACGTGCGCCGCTGCCGCATGGGGGGCGTGCGCGCCTGTCCCATGCGCGGCAAGGGGCTGAAGGGCTACGAACTGCTCAAAGAGGAGGAGATGTCGGACGAGGCCGCGCCCGCGCCCATTCCCGCCCTGCGCAAGCTCAAACTGGACGGAAAACAGCCCAAGAACAAGCAGTGGGAGCGGCGGCTGCTCGATCTGACCACCAAGAACACGCTGCTCAACTTTGCGGGCAAGAACGCCGTGCACCTCTATGCGGCGGGCGCGGACGAACTGTATGCGCTGCTGCTCGAGAAGGGCGGCATGCGCCTGAAGGGGGAGGCGGAGAACGCCGCCCTGCCCCCCTTCGGCGGGGAGCTTGCCGGTCAGCGCAGGGAGCTTGTGCTGCTTGAACAGAAAAAGGGTATCCTGCGCGCCTGTGCGGACAGCAAGACGACGGCGGAGACGGCCTCCCGCCTCATGCGGCGCAACCGCGAGGCGGAGGAGGAGGCGGGCGCCAAGGTGCTCTACCTCGCCTTCGGCTTTTTGCGTTACACGGGCAGTGACTCCGTCGTGCGCTATGCGCCCCTTGTGCTCGCGCCCGCGGGCATCGGCCGCGCGAAGGGCAACGAGGATTTCTCCGTCACCCTCTCGCAGGACGAGGGGTACTTCGTCAACTCCACGCTGCTCGAATTTCTCAAACAGGAATTCAACATCGACGTGCGCGGCCTGGGCGGGGACGTCGGCGCATTGAAGATCGCCGAGATCCACGCGATGGTGCGCGCCGAGACGGCGAACATGAAGGGGTGGGACGTCGTGGAGGACGTGTATCTTGCCGCGTTCTCCTTCCAGAGCTACCTCATGTGGAACGATATTCGCAACCATATCGGGGAGCTTTCCAAAAACGCCATCGTGTCCGCCCTCATGAACAACCGCATGGAGCGCCCGGACGGGGCGGAGCCGCCCGAAGAGGACGACGGCGACCCCTGTGAGGTGCTCCTGCCCCTGCCCTCGGACAGTTCGCAGTACTCCGCCGTTGCGCTCTCGGGCGCGGGGGCGAGCTTTGTGCTGCACGGCCCGCCCGGAACGGGCAAGAGCCAGACCATCACCAACATCATCGCCAACGCCCTCTCGCAGGGCAAGCGCGTGCTGTTCGTCGCCGAAAAGAAGGCGGCGCTCGACGTCGTCAAAAAGCGGCTGGACGCCATCGGCATCGGCGAATTCTGCCTGGAGCTGCACTCCAACAAGACGGACAAGACGGACGTCCTGCGCAGGATGGAGCAGACGCTCGCCCTCGCCCGGGAGGAGGGCCCCGCGGGCTTTGCCGAGTGCGCCAAAGAACTTGTCGCCCTGCGCGAGGAGCTGAAGGCGCCCATGCGCGCCCTGCACGAAAAGCGCCGCCTGGGCATCTCCGTCTATCAGGCCATCCTGTTGTACCTGAAAAACAAGAACGCTCCCGACATTCTGGACATCGAAAGCTCCTTCTACGATTCGCTCACCGAGGAAAAACTTGCCGAGTGCCGCCGCATGATCCTCTCCGCCGCGGCCGCCGCCAAGGAGTGCGGCGGGGTGAAAAATTCCCCTTTCGAGAACGTCAACCTCACGCAGTATTCGCAGGTACTGCGCGACAAGCTCTTCTGCGCGTGCGAGGTCATGCTCGCCGAGATCAAGCACTTGAAGGCGTTTCTGGCGCTCTTTCTGGAATTTTACCGCCAGAAGGTCTCCACGCTCACGCTGCGCAAGATCCGTGCGCTCTCCGAGCTTGCGCAGCGGCTGGATGCGGGCATCTATGACAAGTACTTTTCGGGCGTGGACGAGGCGGAATTCTACCTCTTCTACAACGCCAACAAGCGGCTGGATTCCTGCCTGGAATACTACTACAAGCACTTCAAGACGCTCGTCGACCTCGACAAGGAACTGCCCGAGCTCAAAAAGTTCTGCGAGGAGGGGGGAGACTGGAAGCTCAACCGCACGGCGAAGGGCGTTGCCAAGCGGCTGGACAAGGCGGCGCTGCGTCCGCTCGACGACAAGGACGTGCTCAAATTCCTGGAGACGCTCGTGGAAATTTACGGCGCGATGGGGCGGGTGACGGACAACACCCAGCTCGCGCGCAACTTCTGCGACCGTGCCGGTCACATCAACTTCAAAAAGCGGGCGGACTTCCTTGCCGACCTCACCGACCTGCACGCGCGCGCCGCCGCTGTGTTCATGGACTACAACCCCGATGCCTTCAACGGCATGTGCATCCGCGCCACGAGCGGCTACACAAAGCCCGTGCTCGAGGGGTACCTCAAGGCGGCGGACAGCTATTTTGCCGCGCAGGAGTCCTTCCTCGTCATCACCAACGCGAACAGGGACAAGCTCAGGGACGAGGACGTGCTCGACTACTTCTCCTCCAAGGCGAGTGCGCTCATCGACAACATCGACATGCTGCCCAACTGGTGCATGTACCGTGCGACGGCGCTGCGCCTGAGCGAACTCGGCCTCAACTTCATCACCGAGGCGCTCGAGAGCGGCAGGTTCCGCACGGACAACGTGCTGGCGGGCTTTGAAAAGAACGTCTACCGCAACTTCCTGGAGATCAACATTCCCGCCGACCCCGCGCTCTCGCGCATGACGGTGGGGACGCTGGAGGACACGGTGGAAAAGTTCCGCCTCTCGTGGGACGAATTTGCGCGCCTCACGCGCGCGCACATCCGTTCGCAGCTCATCTCCCGCCTGCCTTCCGCCGACGAAGAGGGCAGCCTTTCGGTGGAGCTGAACGCCTTCACCCGCCTTTCCAAGAGCAATCTGCGCGGCGCGGGTTTGCGCGCCATGTTCGCCGAGATCCCCACGCTGATGGGGGTGGTAGCGCCCTGCATGCTCATGAGTCCCACCACGGTGGCGCAGTACCTGCAGCCCGCCGCCGATCAGTTCGACATGGTCATCTTCGACGAGGCGTCGCAGATGTCCACGGCGGAGGCGGTCGGCTCCATCGCGCGCGCCAAGGCGGCGATCGTCGTGGGCGACCCCAAGCAGCTGCCGCCCACCGCCTTCTTCCACACCGCCTATGTGGACGAGGAGAACCTCGAGAACGAGGACCTCGAGAGCGTGCTGGATGACTGCCTTGCCCTCGGCATGCCCGAGCGCCACCTTGTCTGGCACTACCGCAGCAAGCACGAGAGCCTGATCGCTTTCTCCAACAGCATGTACTACGATAACCGCCTGTGCACCTTCCCCTCCCCCGACGCGATGGACAGCCGCGTCAAGCTCGTGTTGGTGGACGGCACCTACGACCGCGGCTTTACCAAGCGCAACCGCAGGGAGGCGGAGGCGCTCGTCAAGGAGGTCGTGCGCAGGCTTTCCGACCCCGTTCTGTGCAAGTCGAGCATGGGCATCGTCACCTTCTCGAGCGCCCAGCGCGACGATATCGACCGCCTGCTCACGCGGGAGATCATTGCAAAACACCTCGACGCGGCGGCGTATGACAGGGAGGAGCCGCTCTTCGTCAAGAACCTCGAGAACGTGCAGGGCGACGAGCGCGACGTCATCCTCTTCTCCGTCTGCTACGGGCCGGACAGCACGGGCAGGGTGTCCCTCAATTTCGGCCCCCTCAACCAGGCGGGCGGCTGGCGGCGGCTCAACGTCGCAGTCTCGCGTGCGCGCGAGGAGATGCTCGTGTTCTCCACGATGACCTCGCCCATGATCGATCTCGCCAAGACCTCCTCCAAGGGCGTGGCGGGGCTGAAGGCCTTCCTCGAGTTTGCCGAAAAGGGCAGGACGACGCTCGCCGCTCCCTCCGCCTCCGTCCGCACGGGCGCGGGCATCGGCAAGTACATTGCCGAAGAACTTGCCGCCTGCGGCTATGAGTGCCGCTACGACGTGGGAGCTTCCGATTTCAAGGTGGATGTGGGTGTCGTGGATCCCAAAAACAAGCACCGTTTTCTTCTGGGCGTGCTCTGCGACGGCACCGACCAGTTCTCCGTCAAGGACAGGAACGTCCTGCAGGTGCAGACCTTAAAGCGCGGCAACTGGAACGTGATGCGCGTGAACAGCGTCAACTACTACAACAACCCCAAGCGCGAGATCAAGCGCATCAAGGACGTTTTAGACCGCCTGACGGGGGCGGACAGCAAGTCGGGCAGCTGGGTCTCCAAGTGGGCAAGGCAGTATAAGGCGGTCAAGCCGACGGCGAGCGAGGTGGCGGCGTTCGTCACCTCGGGCGAGAACGACGCGGCAATCATGGCGCGGCTGAAGGAGATCGTGGCGGCGGAGGAACCCATCTCGCGCGTCTTCCTCAAAAAGCGCTGCCTTGCCACGTTCGGCATCGCCAAAAGCGGGTCCAAGGTGGAAAGCCGCCTCGATTCCCTGATCGATGCCTGCGCGTTTCACCGCGACCGCGTGATGAACGTGGACTATTTCTACAAGAACCCGCGCGCCATCGAGATCGGAAAATTCCGCACCGAGGGGGAGAACGCCGTCCGCAGGAGCGGGGACGACCTCACCGTGTACGAGGTGGTCTCCGTCGTCAAGGCGGCGCTCGGCGAGCGCGTCGCGCTGTACATGGACGAGCTGTGCGCGCTGCTGGCGGGCGTGTTTCCCGCCGTCAAACAGGGGGAGCGGTTCCAGGTGTTCCTGCGCGACTGCATCTCCTACGGTGAGGAAAAGGGCCTGTTCGTGCGCTCTGTCTCCGACCGCATCTCACTGGCGTGATGGCGCGTTGTTCGTGCTTTTCATTTGAGTTCCTGACCGCGAGACAGCGCGGCGGCAGAGGCATGGAATCCGCGTTGTTGTGCCCCTAAGACAATGTATGAGGGGATTCTGCGTCGCGGCAAGGCGCCTTTTGCAGGTATTTGGCTGCGCCAAACACCTTGCCTGAAACGCCTGCTATCTTGGCGGCGCCAAGGGAATGCGCCGCCTGCGGGCACGGATTTTGCGCTGATAATGCAAAATCCTTAGTTCAAAGCGCGCGCACAGCGCACCGCGCTGGTGCGCATACCGCGCTTTTCACCCTTTTCGCAAAAAAGCTTTGCAAGCAAATCTTTTTTGTGAGTGCTGTGGTTTCACCATTTTACCGCCCTTGGAATGACGGTAAGCGGGCAAAGGGGTGCGTCATTCTGAGGCATGGCGCAGCCATGCCGTGAGAATCCCCTCGCAGAATGTGGAGAGTATAAAAACACGTATTTTCGCCCCCCTTAATACTTGTTTTAAGGGGGGTGTCACGAAGTGACGGGGGGATCGCGGACGGTGCGCAGCGGTATGCAATGGTATATTTTATCACAATGTATCGATATAGTTGACAATCTGTTCGGATTATGATACGATTGCACGGGCGGGGCGGCCGAGATGCCGTGCCCGCACGAGAGGGATCCATGAAATTCAAGGTCAAACGGAGAATGAGCGTCTGGCGGTATCTCGCACTGGGGTACCTCCTGCTCATTCTCTTCGGCAGTTTTTTGCTGGTACTGCCCTTCGCGAAAGAGAGCGGGGAGTGGGGGACGTTCGCGGACTACGTTGACGGCCTGTTCGTGGCGACCTCCGCCACCTGCGTCACGGGCCTGACGCCCGTCGTCACCGCCGAGCACTGGACCACCTTCGGGCACGTCGTCATCATCTGTCTCATCCAGATCGGCGGACTGGGGTTCACGACGCTCGTCTCCATTCTCTTCATGGCGATCGGCGGCAAGAGCTTCGGGCTGTACGAGCGCACGGCAATGGTGCAGTCGGTGGGGGAGAGCAAGCTCACGGGCGTGAAAAAGCTCGTCAAGCGCATTCTGCTGGGAACGCTCATCTTTGAGACGGCGGGCGCGCTGCTTTTGATGATCCGCTTTATCCCCGATTACGGCGCGATCGGCATCTGGTACGGCGTGTTCCATTCCATTTCGGCGTTCTGCAACGCAGGGTTTGACATCATCGGACCGGTCTCGCTCGTCGATTATGCGCGCGATCCCCTCGTCTCCCTCGTCATATGCTTTCTCATCATCATCGGCGGACTGGGGTTCTGCGTATGGGGCAATATCGCCGACTGCAAGGGCAATCCCCGCAAATTTTCCTTCTATACGCGGCTGGCGCTTATCGGCACGGCGGTGCTGCTTGTCGTCGGTACGGCGCTCTTCATGGTGTTCGAGTGGAACAACGTAAGCTATTCCGGTTTTAATTTCGGCGACAAGCTGCTGTGTTCCTTCTTCAATGCCACCACGGCGCGCACGGCGGGTTACTTCACCACCGACCCCGCGACCCTCTCCAACAGCGGCACCCTGCTGATGATCATTTTAATGTTTATCGGCGCGTGTTCGGGTTCCACGGGCGGCGGCGTGAAGGTGAGCACCTTTACCGTCATCATCGTGGGCATGGTCAGCGTCATGCGCGGCAAGAAGGATATCACCATCGGCAGGCGCCGCATCGATCAGAGTACGCTCTCGCAGGCGCTTGCCGTCTTTGTCGCCTATCTCTGTCTTACCATCACGGCGACGCTGCTCATCAACGCCATCGAACCGGATGCGGTCGCATCGTTCAGCGCCGTCATGTTCGAGACGGTCTCGGCGATCGGCACGGTGGGGCTGACGCAGGCGCTCACGGCAAAGATCTCCGTCGTCTCCGAATTCATCCTCATCGTGCTCATGTATCTGGGCCGCGTGGGCATTCTGACCTTTGCCTTTGCGCTCAGGCGCAGAAAGAAGGGTGAGGCGGCGGTGCGCCGTCCCGTAGACACGGTGTTCATCGGATAGTTTGCACAAGGCGCCAATCAAAAACGCCCGCGGCGCGGGCATAAACAGGAGAATGTTATGATTTCCGTATTACTCATCGGCATGGGAAAATTCGGCAGGACGCTGGGCGAAAAGCTGCTCGGGCTGGGCGACGAGGTGATGATCGTCGACAAGAGCGAGGACGTCATCAATTCGCTCGCGCCCCGCTACACCAACGCGCTCATCGCCAACTGCATGAGCATGGACAACCTGGAGACGATGGATATTCCCTCCTTCGATGCGTGTATCGTCGCCATCGGGGAGGATTTCCAGGCGTCCCTCGAGATCACGTCCAATCTGAAGGACTGCGGCGCCAGAAAGGTCGTCTCGCGCGCCACCACCGAGATCCAGCGCAAATTCCTGCTGCGCGTGGGCGCGGACGAGGTCATCTATCCGGACGCCGATATTGCCGAAAAGCTCGCCGTGCGCCTGAATACCGACAACGTCATCAATTTTGTGGACCTCGATTCGGAGTATGCCATCTTCGAGATCGCGCTCCCCAAAAAGTGGCTGAAAAAGACGCTCGTGGAGGTGAACCCGCGCGTCAACTACGGCATGAACATCCTCACCATCAAGAACAGCGGCGAGATCATCTACTCCATCAGCGGCGACTATGTGTTCCGCGAGGGCGACCAGCTTTTGGTGTTCGGCAACACCGAGCACATCCTCGCCTTCACAAACAAGCAGAAGTAACAGCATTACGGACAAGCAATCAAATTGCGCGCCGCCGCGGAACATTCCGCGGCGGCGCGTTTTTTGTATAAAAAGAATGACGCTTATTTCGTTGTTTTAATCGTTGAGCAGTTCATCAACAGATACATTGAATATTTTTGCAAGCTGCCTTAAGGTTGTGAGATTTGGCTCGGTTCGTCCCTGTTCCCAATTTGCATAGCAGCTTTCTACAACATGAAGCAGTTGTGCTACCTGTTTTTGCGTGAAACCGCGTTCTTTTCTGACGTTTTTTAAGTTTTTACAAAATATGGCATCCACATATACATTTTAGTAAAAACTAGATAAAATATCTTGACACTAGATAATTTATCTAGTACAATCGTTGGTGTGAAATATTGATCATAAGGAGGAATCACAAAATGGTGGATCTTATCTGTCCTGTTTGCAGAGCAGGATATCCGGATTGGAAACAAGTGACAACGGATAGTTACAAATCGGGCGTCAGTGGCACAAAGGCGATTTTAGGGGGTGTTCTGTTTGGTCCGGTGGGAGGAATTCTCGGCGGGCTCAGCGGCAAGAAAAAGACGGCAAAACTGTATGTCTGCGCAAAGTGTGGATTTAGCCATACTTATACGGATTGATATTTCATATTGAATAGCAGGTATGGTCTGCTATAGTGTAAGGGAAAAATACGAACCACGCTTTTGGCGGCGCCCTTTCGGCATCTTTTCGCTCATCTTCCTTGCAATACTTGGGTATTGCGGCGTCATCGCGTCGCGGCAAGGTGCCATATGCGGGTGTTTGGCGAAAGCCAAACACTACGCCGAAAACACCTGCCGCTCCTTTTTCTCAAAATTCTTCCAAAAAGAATTTTGAGAACGGGAATAACGGGAATAAAGAATGCGCCAAAAGTGCTGCGCAATCAAAAGCGGCAAGATGTGCGTCTCAGACGCGGTGAGGAGCGCTTGATGCGCATCGGCACAGTGTGCCGTGCGCGCGGCTCCGAACTAAGAAATTGCGATTTCAGCAGCAATTTCGTGCCCGAGGCGGCACTCTACATTGGTGCCGCCGAGAAAAGTCCGCAGCGCGTGCCGTGTGGCACGGGCAAGGGCTTCAACAAGGTATGAGTGTACAGATTCCGCTTTTGATCGGGTTCGTATTGCTCCCTTACACTATCCTTAGATAAAGAAAGAGGGGATTTGCTGTGCCGGCGCAAAATCCGTACCCGATGCGAGGAAAAATATTCTGCCAATCGTCATTCTGAGCCGTGCGCACGCACGGCGTGAGAATTCCCTCATATGTTGTTTTATGAGCTTGAAAACACGATTAAGCCTTCCCCTTGGGGGGAAGGTGGCAGGCGAGCTTGCGAGCTTGACGGATGAGGGGTAATGCTTGTTCTTCTGCACTTAAACCCCTCATCACCGCCTGCGGCGGAGCTTCCCCCAGGGGGAAGCCTTTCTTACTCTCTCATCGTCATTCAGAGGGCGACAGCCCGAAGAATCCCCTCATACGTTGTCTTAGGGGCAAAGAGACGCGGAATGCCTCCCTCTGAGAGGGAGGTGCCGAGCGGAGCGAGGCGGAAGGAGTGATCCCCCCGTCGCTGCGCGCCACCCCCCTTAAAGCCCTGCGGGCGTTAAGGGGGGAACCCCCTCATCCGTCTGCTCCGCAGACACTTTCCCCCCGAGGGGAAGGCTTTGTAATGCATGGCTCACCCCAGCGGGAGAAGAATACTCCCTCAGTCTGCTCCGCAGACAGCTCCCTCTCGGAGGGAGCCTTTTTCTTGCCCCCCTTAATACTTGTTTTAAGGGGGGATGTCCGAAGGACAGGGGGGATTGTGCATTCTGTGAGGGGATTCTGCGCTACGGGCTGCGCCCTCCGCTCTGAATGACGTTGAGAGCGAGGAGATTCCGAAGTTATGACGCGCTGCCCAATCTCCGTTCGCCGTCATTCCGAGCGCAGAGATGAGGGGGTGGGGGAACGGGCTAGAATCGCTCCATACAAAAGATACGGCGGCGGGATTTTTCCCGCCGCCGTATTCACAAAAGGAGGTATAGGATAAAAAGTTATGCTTTGTTTGCCGAGCCGAGCACTTCCACGATCTTGTGCTTGACCATCTCCTTCATGTTCGCGCGCGCGTCGCCCAAATATTGGCGGGGGTCGAAATGATCGGGATGCTCCACAAAGTGCTTTCTTACGGCTGCCGTAAAGGCAACGCGCAGGTCGGAGTCGATGTTGATCTTGCACACGGCAAGGGCAGCCGCCTTCTTCAGTTCGCTCTCGGGAATGCCGATGGCGTTGGGCATGGAGCCGCCGAACTGGTTGACGACCGCCACCTGGTCCTGCGGCACGCTGGACGCGCCGTGCAGAACGATGGGGAATCCGGGCAGCCGCCTGCCGATCTCCTCGAGGATGTCGATGCGCAGCTTGGGGTCCTGGCCGGGCTTGAACTTGTATGCGCCGTGGCTGGTGCCGATGGCGATGGCAAGCGAATCGCAGCCCGTTCTCTGAGTGAATTCTTCGACTTCGTCGGGCGAGGTGAACATGGCGTCGTGCGCCTCCACCTTCACGTCGTCCTCGATGCCGGCGAGCTTGCCCAGCTCCGCCTCGACCACCACGCCGTGTGCGTGCGCGTATTCCACGACCTTTCTGGTCAGGGCGATGTTCTCCTCCCAGGGCTTGGAGGAGGCATCGATCATGACGGAGGTAAAGCCGCCGTCGATGGACGCCTTGCAGATGTCAAAATCCGCGCCGTGGTCGAGGTGCATCGCGATGGGAATATCCGTCGTCTCGACCGCCGCCTCCACCAGATGGCGAAGATAGACGGGGTTCGCGTACTTTCTCGCGCCCGCGGAGACCTGCAGGATAACGGGGGAGCGGCATTCGTTCGCCGCCTCCACGATCGCCTGGATCATCTCCATATTGTTGACGTTGAACGCGCCGACCGCATAGCCGCCCGCGTACGCCTTTTTGAACATTTCAGTCGTAGTGACCAAAGGCATGAAGTTTGTCCTCCGAACTTTTTCTTTCATTATAATTCTTTTCGGCGCAAATTGCAAGGGGTTTCGCCCAAATTTTAAGCGGGAAATTCATGCGCAGAAATTTCAAAAAAAATCGTTGACAGGCGGACAAAAGTGTAGTACAATATGATGCGGACAAGGGCGCATTCTTCAAGCGCCGAAAAATTGTGTTCGGAGGAATTATTCACATGGCAAACGTAAAAGTGGCAATCAACGGATTCGGCCGCATCGGGCGTCTCGCATTCCGTCAGATGTTCAACGCTCCCGGCTATGAGATCGTTGCGATCAACGACCTCACCAGCCCCAAGATGCTCGCGCACCTTCTCAAGTACGATTCCGCGCAGGGCAGATACGCGCTTGCGGACACCGTCAGCGCAGACGACGAGGCCGGCACCATCACCGTTGACGGCAAGACCATCCGCATCTATAAGGAAAAGGATGCGAAGGACCTGCCTTGGGGCGAGATCGGCGTAGACGTCGTGCTCGAGTGCACGGGGTTCTATACGTCCAAGGCGAAGGCGCAGGCGCATATCGATGCGGGCGCAAAGAAGGTCATCATCTCCGCTCCTGCCGGCAACGATCTGCCCACCATCGTGTACAGCGTCAATGAAAAGACGCTCAAGGCAACGGACACCATCATCTCCGCCGCATCCTGCACGACCAACTGCCTGGCTCCCATGGCGGACACGCTCAACAAGTTTGCCAAGATCAAGAAGGGCTACATGACCACCATTCACGCCTACACGGGCGACCAGATGGTGCTCGACGGGCCTCACCGCAAGGGCGATCTGCGCCGTGCGCGCGCCGCTGCGGTCAACGTCGTTCCCAACTCCACGGGTGCGGCAAAGGCGATCGGCCTCGTCATTCCCGAACTCAACGGCGTGCTTGACGGCTGCGCGCAGCGCGTTCCCGTTCCCACGGGTTCGCTGACCCAGCTCATTGCGATCTGCGAAGGCGAGGTCAAGGCGGAGGACGTCAACAAGGCGATGAAGGACGCTGCTTCCGCTTCCTTCGGCTACACCGAAGAAGAGATCGTCTCTTCCGACATCATCGGCATCACCTACGGTTCGCTGTTCGATGCAACGCAGACCAAGTGCATGCCCATCGGCGACGGCACCACGCTCGTCAAGGTCGTCTCCTGGTACGACAACGAGAATTCCTACACCAGCCAGATGGTCCGCACGATCAAATACTTTGCGGAACTCAAGTAAATATCTGAAAACGAATACAGCCCCCGCGCTCTCTGCGCGGGGGCTGTCTTTTAATAAGGGATATTATCACTTCAATGGAATATGATTGACGGTGCGGATGACGTTCTCCATGATTTTTATCGTCTTTTGGTAGGCCTCGGGGCATTCGCTTGCCCGCGGGCCGCCGATATTCAGCGTCAGCTCATATCCGAGCGCATTCAGCCATCCGATGACTTCGGGGGCATTTTTCCCGCTGCGAACCTCCAGGTAGGGTCTGCCGAATTCCCTTGCCGCCTCTTCGGTCGTGTTCGTGCCCTTGGAATAATCGGAGCGCCTGGGGTTGATGATGAGCGTCGCATGGGAATCGCGGACGTTCCAGCGCGTGCGCTGCGCCACGTCCGACAAGGGCGTCTCCTTCAGCTCGGGGAAGAGCGCCCTGATCCCGGGCGCAGACGGCATGTCCTCTGCCCAGCCGTCCTTCGGACACCACCCGAGGATGGGAATGTTGAATTTTCTTGCAAGGTCGAGGGCAGCGCGGTCTACGCCCGTCTGTCCGCCCGTCCGGATAAAGGCGATCTTATTCATATTTTATCTCCCTGATATTTCTTTGCCTGCAGATACAGCCATGTGAAGTGATGAAAAAATTCCTTGCCCGTCTGCGAGGGCGTCTGTTTGTCGTCGAGGAAGGCATGCAGGCATTCATACTGATCGATGATGCTCCTTCCCCACGAGGAGGATAAAAATCCGCGCGCAGTCTTCGGATTGATCACGCCGCCGCTGATGAGGATGCCTGCCTGATCGTAGCTCGCGCAGACGCGGTTGGCCTGTTCGCGATCCTCCTCCGTCCATGTGGTATAGTCCTTTTTGAACAGTTCCGTGCGCACCTTTTTGCGCGCGATGCTGAACTGTTCCTGCGACAGATATTGGTGCAGATAGAAGAACGCGGAGGTATTTTCGTTCCCTTTCTCGCGGATCAGTTGGATGATCGCGACGACGAGCGAAATGCTCGTGACGACTTCTGCGATATTTGCGGCAATTTCCCAGCCCATAGTTCCTCCCTAGACCCTTTTTGTACGATTATAGCATGTTTTTTCTGCCGCGTCAAGGTTTGTACGGCGCAAGGGCACCGCGGCGGGCGGGCGCAAAAATTTTTCTTAAAAATTTGTAAATGATGTTTAATTTCTGCCGAATTGTTTTATATGAAAGGTGACGAAAATCAGCGAAGGTAACGACGTGAACGAGAAAAAGACAAAGAAAAAAGAAGAGATGCCCGAGGCGCAGGCGCAGCCCGAACAGCCCGAACAGGCGATGCAGCCCGAACAGGCCGCGCAGCCGGAGGGGGCGCCCGAGGCAGACCTTCCCGCGCAGCCCACGGCGGAGCAGCTGCAGGCAGACCTTGCCAAGGCGCTCGCTGCGGCGGAGGACTTCAAGCGCAAGTGGTATTCCGTCACGGCAGAGTATGATAACTACCGCAAGCGCACGTCGTCCGCCCGTTCGCAGGCGTATACGGAGGGGCGCAGCGACGTTGTCGTCAAGCTCTTCCCCATTGCGGACAGTCTGGAGCGC
>CALVLT010000001.1 GCA_944340905.1 uncultured Clostridia bacterium | reverse complement strand
TTTTTTGTCTTTCGACAAGGGGCGGACAAACGGAAACGCAAAATAATGTCATTTTCCTTTCTGCTTCTTTTCTGCGGTCAAGGGTTGCCAAGGCAATGCACTTTACCCTTGACCGCAGGGGCGTTTTCGTTTACGCTCCGCCGAACGAAAGACAAAATGATTTAATTGCACTTCGGCAACTGCGATATGGTTTCGGGACTTACTTTGCCGATAAGGCACCCCTCGTCCCAACAGTTAAAGTCGTCGAACAACAGGGCTTTTCTTCCGTCTATCCCTGTCGGGCAGACAATATCTTCGTCCATAACGTCCGACTTGAAATAGGTCGGCAAATCTCCGCCGTATACCAATCTTTCTCCGCTTTTTTCTATGTATTTGAGCAGATAACGGACGGATTGCACAACTTCGTTTTTGTCTATCTCCTTGAAATCGTTTCTGCCAAAATACCGCAAAAAATGAGTGTTTTGGTATGTTGTCTGCATTCGGTGTTGTTTAGTGCTGTAATCGCTGACTTGTTTCAGTTCACCCACCATAGCGTTTTCGGGGATATAGAATATCCCGTGAAAATGTAACCGCTCACTTGCCGAACGCTCCCAAACGCCGATATACTTCCAGCCCTTGCGGCTTACAAGGTGTTTCAAAGTATTGTGCAACGTCTTTTGAAAGGTCTGTTCCGTGTGTTTTTCGTCTGAATATGTACACGTTACAAAGAAATTCCAATTGCGTTGCAGATATACTTTGTGCCAAAGCCTCGTATACCGCTTGTATGCGTTGTTTCTCTTGCGTTCTGTCTGCCGTTTGACGTATTCTTCGGTTTGCGTTTTGTCGGTAAATTCGTCTTGCAGTTTCTCCGTAACGTATTTGCGGCGTTCACGTTTCGGCAATGCCTGACTTTCCGCATAAGCCGTTTCAAACTTTGCTTTTATGTTGTCTGCTTGCGGACTGCTTTTCATTGGCGTTTTTCTGCCTTTACGGCTCGGAAAGTTTTCTTTCGGGACGGCGATATAATGACTGCCGTCATAGTAAATTTTGCTTGCCCGATATGGCATAGTATGTTCTCCTTTTGATGTATTTTTAGTGAAAAAGAAAAAGGGCAAAATACAAAACAATCCTGTTATCGTTTCATACTTTACCCTTTGCTTTACGGCGCGTCCCCGTCACTTTTCGGAAATCTTAAACGCCTGCTTATCGGCTATTTATTTTCTTTACCGTTGATTACTTTCAGTTCAATCCGTTTCGGTCACTATTCGGTTATTTATCTAATGGGGCGGCGTAGTATGTTGCGCCCTCGAACATTCCTTTCCTTTAATTCCGTTTCCATTACATTCTGTTCCGTTCCATTACGTTACAATTCTTTCCGTTCTTTTGCCAATTCCAAAACTCTTGCCATTATCGTTTCAAAGAAAACACGCCTTTCGTCGTCTGACAATGCCGTTATGTCGGGCGTTCCGACAGTAACGACTTCGAGTTCTGTTTTCAGCACGTTTATCACCTCCTCGCACTTGATTTTTGAGAGGCAGAAAAATACCTCTCAATATTTAGGCTCGAAAACGGCAAAAAGCAAGGGTCTAAGTGGAAAATTTTGCAGAAGTTCTGCTTAGAGGCTTACTTTTCCGTTTCGACACTTGAAATTATACACCGTTTTTCGCTTTGAGCGTGAGTAGGTAAAAGTATACTTTCCGTAGTAAAACCGACACTTTCCGATACTGCAGGTATACTAAACAGCTAAAAACCGCCGATATACGGATACCGACGGCATATAAAAGGCGCTTGCTCAAATACCGTCGCACGGGAGATAAGGGCGGATCGCCAAGCGGTTCAGCGGCGAACGCCCGTTCCCGTGCGCTTTGAGTTCCGCCTTGTTCCGTTGTTATGGCGGGTGCTTGAACGGCGAGGCGCAGCCGAGCCGCTCGTTTATTCAAGCACCCGCCATGGTGCCAAAAGTCCGTTTTATCAGTACAAAATGATTGAAATTTGTCGATAATTATGATATAATGCAATTAACCATTTGGGTAATCATTTTTCTTATAATTAAATTAAACATTATGGAGGCAATTGTGAAGTGTCCTAATTGTGGGAAAACTGAATTTGAGCAAATGCAACTGTATCAAATTCATTGTACAGAGGGAGGGGCTACGCAACTTGTTGAATCTTATGTGTGTATGAATTGCGGCAGAGTTGAATTATTTATGCCGCAAGAATTGATAAATAAGAAAATTGAACAAAAACGTATTGCCGAAGAACGTAGGCAAGCGGAAGAAAAACGGAAGCGTGAAGAAGAACGGTTACGGAATCGTATGCAAGAATTAGAGCAATTCTTACAAGATGAAAATCACACACTAAAAGAATTGAAAGAAGCGCAAAGAGAATTAACTGAAATCCAAGACAAATTAAATATACGAATTCGACATACCTATTTTAAGTTGTAAATGGAGAGTCAATATGAAAAAATTTTTTGTTCCGCTACTTTTAAGTATTTGTTTGCTTTATATGACAGGTTGCACATCAAATAATGGGCAAATTCAAACCACTGACACCCCGTCAAATGAAGTGTCGGTAATGGAAAAACATATAGTTAGCATTACAAAAGATAACTATCAAAAATTTTTAACTATCGAAACCAATTATGTGGTTGGTAGCGCATCATCTACTTCGTATCACTATTTTAGAGGGGCATTATCATATGCGTTTTATGATAACGTAGTTATAACATACGATTATCGTTCTAATGATACAACAACTGAAAGAACATTATCTTTGAATGTTGGTGGTTGTGGGACTATAACAACGAGTAGTTCAAGATATGGTAGTTCAAGTTACGAAATAACCAATGTTTCGGGTACTATAATATATTGGATTTGATATGGCGTTAAATATGACATTAAATGATTTCCATTTTATGATTGGACAAACAATAATGTATTGTCAAGTAATAGAACACGATGTGAAACGTATATATGCTGCAATGCACGTTGGCGATTTCTATGAAAATTTAGATAAAATCGAAAAATGGTCGCTTGGTCAAACTGTCCAAAAATTAAAAGAACTCGATTTTAGTGGCAAAAGTCCTTATATTTCTGCAAGCAATTACAATTTCTTAAAACAAATGACCGAAAAGCGAAACCATTGGTGTCATCAAACATATCAAAATTTCTTATATAATAAACAGTTTTTACAAAGTAAAGAATACGCAGACGAGTGTCGTAAATTAGAACGCGATAATGAACGACTATCAAACGTTTGCGACGCATTAGAAAAAGTGAGAATACAAGCGGTGAAAGATTTTGGACGAAATTAAATATTCGTTTTAGGTTACTACTTCTCCACCACACGATACCCATCGAACTTATTTGTCAACGGCAAAGAGTTTTGGCTGGGTATTTTCTTTTCTGATTTGAGATAGATGCTATTTTCCTTGCAGCCCAACATATTCCCCTCTGAATTTGTATTTGCCTTTTTCGGGCAACAGGCGGAGGGCATAGGACGGTGGGAATCGGTGCTCTTGATAGCAAGCCTGCGGAAGTCAACGGGGCAAAGAAAAATCGTTGCATTATAAGCGTGCTAAATAACTCACAGACAGCAAAAGAGCCGAGCAAGGAGTGCAATCCTTACTCGGCTCTAAAAGTCTTTTATGGGTGTTTTCAGCGACGATTTTGCGACCGTTGATTTCCGCGAGGAACTATGCTACCATAGCCTGACCGAAAAGGCAAATTCAAAAGGTGTAATAAACGGTAAAAACCAATGATAGAAAGCTGTGCGCGGCGGAAAAAGCGGCAGCCTATCCTCAAGCGGATCAGCGGGGACGGCTCCGCGCCGCCGCGCTTTCTCGTCGCCGTAAACTTCGCTTTTCGGCGGCTTGCCAAAGCAACCCGCCCGCTTTGCTCCGTTACGTCTCCTCTTCCCAAAAATCTTTGCGTCGCAAATCTTTTTCGGGAACCCTGTTGATTTGGTTTTCCGTGTTGTTCTGGTTGTCTTTTTCGTGGCGTGTGCTTGGCTGCGGCGCCCGAGCGCGAAGCGCGAAGGTTTGTGGTGTGGCGACAGCCGCACCACAATGCCTAAAAGCCGCACTTGTCTATGCCTAGCACACGCCACGGTGCCAAAGTGGTTTTTATAGAAGAAAACCGCCTCTTGCGAAGCGGTTTTGAAAAGTTTGAGTTCAGTTGATCAGCTTTTCGCTATATCTCCGTCAATGCAGTGGACTGTGTAGTTGCCGGTACCATTGTTCCAAGAAGCACCTTTTGAAATTGCTTCCCATTTCTCTTTTATACCGACAAAGTTGATGTCCGTAAGCGAACTGCAATTCCAGAACGCATACTTTCCGATGCTCGTTACGTCGTCAGGGATGGTCACGCACGTAAGTGAACTGCAACCCTCGAACGCAGATATTCCGATACTCGTCACTCTATATTCCATATTCTTATAGGTAAAGCCTGCAGGGATAGAAATACTGCCGCTCAAAGAGGAGGATTGTCTTACAACCGTAGCCGATCCGTTCTTTAATGCATAACGAATACCGTATATTACAGTATAGATATATCCATCGTTCGCCGTGTCATTATTGTTGCAATTCCAAACGACGGGACAATCCGAATTCCAATAACTATTCCAGCCACTTGGTTTTTTAACAGCTTCGCAATATATCGTAAGCAAACTGCAATCCTCGAACGCATCATATCCGA
The DNA here is from genome assembly GCA_944340905.1 of uncultured Clostridia bacterium. Classification (GTDB taxonomy): domain Bacteria; phylum Bacillota; class Clostridia; order Christensenellales; family Borkfalkiaceae; genus Gallimonas. The sequence goes on along the minus strand of CALVLT010000001.1, from coordinate 115,940 downwards.
TACTCGCCACGCTGTCGGGGATAGTTACACTCGTAAGCGAACTGCAATTATAGAAGGCATACTCTCCGATACTCGCCACGCTATCAGGGAGTGTTATACTCGTGAGCGAGGTGCAATCCTCAAACGCATACTCTCCGATACTCTCAACGCTGCCAGGGATAGCAATGTTCGGCAAACTGCCACAACCGGAGAACGCATAATTGCCGATACTGTTCACGCTGTCGGGGATCGTGACGCTTGTCAAACTGCTACATCCGGAGAGAGCATACTCGCTAATAGTTTCTCCGCTTGTGATCACAACTGTTTTCAAGTTCGTATGCTTTATATTTCCCAAAATGTGTGCGGGAACGGTTGCTTTTTCGTACGTATTGCCGAAGTTACCGCCGCCAACACTTGTCACGCTGTCCGGAATCGTTATACTTGTGAAATCGCCGTTAGAAAAAACTCTGGCATTGATACTCGTCACTCCGTCCGGAACAACGAGGTCGGTTATGAGATCTCCGTCCAGATATAATTTTTTTGCGAAATACAGAGGATTTGCCCAAGTATCGTTCCAAGTAGAATCAGTACTGCTACCGAATGTAATACCGCACCATGCCGCGAGATTCGTGATATACACGCCTTCAAGTGCTTCACATTCCTTAAACGCATCCTTTCCGATACTTGTCAGGTTTTCGGCAAAGGCGATACTTTTCAACGAGCTGCAATTTTCAAACGCGCTTTTCCCGATATTCTGAACGCTGTTGCCGAGCGTTACGCTTGAAAGCAAAGGATATCCGCGGAATTCAGAATCTTCAATAACTTTCCCGCTAGTGATCACAACAGTTTTAAGATTTGTTTCCGGAATAGAACCTATTGCAAGCGTAGGCATGGTTGCAGTTTCTATCGGGCAGTCTGAAAAAGTGCTGCGGCCGATACTCGTTACGCTATCCGGAATTGTTACGCTCGTAATTGAAGTGAAACCAGCGAATGCATAATCGCCGATACTTGTTACGCCGTCGGGGATAACGAGATCGGTGACAAGTTCATTGTTAAGATACAGTCTAGCACCATCCGACAGAGCATCGCCGAACTCAATTCCGCACCAAGGTGCTATATCTGTAATATATATATCTGTAAGCGAATCGCATCCTGAAAATACGCTCGCGGCAATGCTCGTTATACCGCTACCGATTGCTGCGCTCGTAAGCGAACTGCAACCGTTGAACGCACGCTCTCCGATACTCGTCACACTGTCGGGAATGGTTACATTCGTAATTGAAGCGCACCCTCCAAACGCATGATTACCAATACTCGTCACAGGCATACCGTTATGAGAAACGGGGATTTCTATCGCTTTTCCCCGATACCTTTCATCCAATCCGGTTACCGCGTAACCATTTCCATACGGCTCAAAAGTCATAAAGTTTTCCGCCGCGGGGATATCGCTCTCGTTTTCCTGCCGATAATCGGAAATAATAAATGGCGTTTGCAACGTCGTGATTTCTTTGGCTTCCCAAATTTTATAATTCTTTTCGTTGCTCAGGCTCTCTATGATTTCTTCTTCGCTATCCTGTTGCCTAACTACCAGCCTATATTTTTTTACCGTTTTTTCCGTTTGTGTAAACAGTTCATATTCATTACATAATGTTACTTTTGTGGTATTCCCTAATGCAAAATAAATTTCCCCCTCATATTTTAACGTAAGTTGAAAGGGTGTTTCGTCCGATTGTACGACCTTTTTATAGATTGCTTCTGCAAGCGAGTTGCTGTTATACGCATAATCCAAAATATTCAAATTATCGCTATACAATTCCGTTGCCGCGGCATTGACAGAACTTGCGCAATTGTACCCTGCGACAGCATTCAACGCGACAGGCTCTGTAAAAGCAATTTCGCTGACGCTGTAAACGCGGTCAACGGCATTGCTTGCGTAAAACAAAACAATTTTAACGGACTGTAATTCCCTAGCCTGCGGATCGCCGAGATCGACCGTAGCACCCAACACGTTTTCCGCAGCGAAGTTCGTTTCAGCTGGCAGCGCTTTTTCGATGACTTCGTTTACGAAAAAGTTTTTTGCCTGCGCGCCGTACTGCTCCGCGAGCTGCGAAACATTATCTACGGAAACAGGCTCACTTTTTTCATCATCGCCGTTGCATGCAGCAAAACCGATAGCACAGCAGGTTGCTATAAGCATGCCGAGCGGCACAAGTAACAGTTTCCTTTTCATTTTTGCCCTCCTGAAATTTTATCGAGCAGGGCATAATTAAAGGGCGCGTCCAACCGAAGACACGCCCTGCACCTGTATCTCCGATTGTTACCACACAAATCCTCGTTATACCGAGATAAGAGATACGAAATGCCATTCGTAGCTCGGTATAACAAAATATAGGATTTGTGTGGTGCTTACAGTATAGCACATGGCAATGTTAAATGCAAGTTTTTTGCCTCAAAATAGAATAAGAACGATATATACTATAATCTTTTCGCAGTGTCCATAAAGATATTTGACAGTTTATATGTTCGACCGCTTTGCCTGCAATCGCCGCGACAATATCATGTATAAAGAAATGCTTAAACAGGAATACGGCGTTCGGGTAATATCGGCAACACAGCCCATTAGCGACGACGAGGGCGGCGAATTTTATGAAATGTTCCTTGAATGGAACGACGAAAAATACAGTAAACGCCTTTCAAAGCGTGTGCGCAACGGGCTTGACACAAGCGTTGCAAACGGTACGTTTTGCGGCGGTCATCTTGTGTACGGCTATAAACTGCGCCAAGAGCCGACCGCGAGCGTTGGCAGACGGAACAAAAATATAAAGTTTGTCGAGGTGGACGAAGAACAAGCCGAAATTATCCGCTATATTTTCGCGGAATACGACAAAGGCGTTGAAAAGCAGGACATTGCCGCCGCACTCAACGCACGCGGCGCACACTTTAATTTATAGCCGACTTATTGAAAGGCAACCCCGCCGACAAGGACTATCAAAAGAATTGATAGACAACCTCGTTGTCAAAGTATTCGTAGACGACGGCTATGCAACTGTGCATATCAAATTAGGCAATGCAACCGAGGTCGCGGACATAAGGCTCAAAGAAGTGAAAAAAGCGCTTGAACACCTTTTTAACAGTGTTCAAACGCAATCACCTTTGGCGCAGAGAAAGGGATTTGAACCCTTGGATACATTCCTGCATCACACGATTTCGAATAGTTTATATTTATTCAGAAAAATGAGTTTTCTCATACTCTTCTTCGACACTCAATGTACGCATGTCAAGTCCGCTCAAAATCATATCTTCGACTGTAAAGCCAAAGTATGCGGCAATATAAATTGCTTGCAAAAGGGATGGAACGCGTGTGCAGTTCTCATAGGTGGATAATGTCTGCTGTGAAATGTCGAGCTTTTCGCCCAAGCCCGTTATAGATAAATTGCAGACTTGCCGCAATGCTTTCAGGCTATTCGCGAACGCCTGCATAAGTTCCTGCTCATTGACTACTTCGACCGCTTCATCATTCGCAATTAGGATTTGACCCCGCTCAATCGTATAAGTTCTCATACAAATATTTTACCACAAAAGTGGTGAAATATACTTGACACACCACAATAGTTGTGATAATATATGATTGCACTACGATTGTGGTGGGTGTGAGCGCTTTCATTGCCAATTGAATAGCAGCTCATGGCTGCAAAAATCTGTTTAGCCCTCGCACCCTCACACCTGCGGGGGCTTTTACTTTGCAATCAGGAAAGGGGAGTGGGTGAGGCTGGAAGCGTGCTTCGGCGAGCGCCGCTTGACGGGGGAGCCCGCTTGCGGGCGCCCGTGGAGCGGCGCGTATCTTAACTCGATTAAAGGTATTTAATTCACCGATGAAAAGTTGCTTAACAATGCCAAAACTACATACATTACAGCCATACCAAAGACGGCTCATTCGTTCGGGAAACGTCGTTGAGCTGTACGATTACGAAAAGCCCGTGATAAGAGGCAGCGGCGGAGCACGCAGAGGACGAGCCAATCAAGCATTTACCTCAATGGAAGTAAAGCAGGAAAACCGAAGCAAGACGGCAAACAGAGCGCGAACGAAAGTACGCCGTATCATCAATGCCAATCCGCAGCTCAACAAGTTCCTTACGCTGACCTTTGCGGAGAACGTGACGGATATAGACTTTGCCTATATGTCACTGGGCAGCTTCATCAAGTGCTTAAACAGGCGATACCCGGGCTTTCAATATGTCTGCGTGATAGAGTTCCAAAAGCGCGGTGCGATACACTTCCATCTGCTTTGCAATCTGCCTTTCGTTGACGTGAACGCGCTTGCCAAGCTGTGGGGGCACGGCTTTATCAAGCTCAACCGCATAGACAACGTCGACAATGTCGGAGCTTATGTGACCAAGTACATGACGAAGGATAACATGGATGAGCGGCTCATCGGTCGGAGAAGCTACTCTATGTCCCGCGGGCTCAACGCGCCGCAGGTGTACACGGACGAAAAGCAGATAGAGGCGGAGTTGGAGAGCCTTGAAAACGTGCAGCGCGTGCAGACCTCGACGTATGAGAGCGAGCATTACGGCATTGTGCAGTACACGCAAATCATTTGCCGCAGGGAACAGGAAAGCGCGCAGGAGCAGCCAATCAGGAGCAAACACGGGGTACAGGGGCGTGCCCCTGTAATAGTGGAAAGAAAGTGGCATGTTAGAAGTTAGCCCGACGCGCGGCGCGTTCCCTCGCCTATGGCAAGACCTGTCGCGTGTTAATAGAGGAGAAAAAGCTCATGGAAGCGAAAGCACGGTATAAGGATATGAAGCTGGGGGAGTGGCTCGACCTGTGGTATGCCACTTACAAGAAGCCGTATTTACGCCCATACAGTTTGCGGAACATAGAGCAGATGATACGCTTGCATACGCCCGCATGGCTCAAAGAAATGCGGCTTGCGGATATCGGCGTGCTTGACCTGGACAGAGCCCTGTCGGAGCTGCCCAATGGCAGGACACGGCAGTACGCCCGCCAAACGTGGCACGCGGCGTTCGGCAAGGCAAGCAAGCTCGGCATGGTGGAGCGGAACGTGGTAGAGCTCACTGACCCGATACGTTACAGGAAGCAGCGCGGCAAGGCGTTGACGGCAAAAGAGCGGTGGGATTTCCTGCAAGCCATCGAAGGTACGCGCCTGGAATGGCTCATGTGCTTTTACCTGATGACAGGCGTGCGGCGAGCGGAGGCTCTTGCGCTCGAATGGTCGGACATAGACGAGCAAGAAGGTCTCATCCTGATACGCGGGACAAAGACGGAAGGGAGCTACCGTACCATACTCTTGACCGAGGACGTCAAGCTAATCCTCGATGGGCAGCGCAAGCAGAACGAAGCAGACAGGCAAAAGCGCGGGCGCGGCGTGTTCCATGTATGCAGCGCGGAACGGGTGTTCCCGTTCTCCGCGGAGTATATAAGCCATGCGTTCAAGCAGCTTTGCCCCGCCCATCATCTGCACGATTTGCGGCACACCTATATCACGCTGTGCGCAGAAAGTGGAGTGAACGTGCGGGTGTGTCAGCAGCTCGTAGGGCACGCAACGGCGGCGATGACGTTGGACGTCTACACGCACGTCATGGACGAATACAAACGCAAAGAGGCGGCAAAATTCACGCTTTTTCCCGATTTTCGGGCACAATAAAGCAAAAAAGCGAGACCCGAAGACCTCGCCTTTTGCTGGCGCAGAGAGTGGGATTTGAACCCACGGATACATCCCTGCATCACACGATTTCGAATCGTGCGCGTTCGACCGCTCCGCCATCTCTGCAATTACCCGCCTATTTTACAATAAAACGGCGGAAAAAGCAATCGTTTTCGGCGTTATTTCAAAAAATGTCTGCCGCAAATTTTCAGCGAAGGGGAGTTACCAATCCTTTGTGTATTCCGCAAGCAGATCGTTCATATCGTACAGCCCTGCGGCGCGGCCCTGCAGCCACTGCGCCGCCTGCAGTGCGCCCGAGGCAAATACCTTGCGGCTGCGCGCCGAATGGGAGAGGGTGACGATCTCGTCCTCGCCTGCGAACATGACCTCGTGCTCGCCGACGATGGTGCCGCCGCGCACGGCGTGGATGCCGATCTCCTTTTTTTGGCGCTCGCCGACTATGCCATGGCGGCCGTAGAGGTTCTCCTTCCCGCCGCCGAACCCTTCATTCACGCTTTCGGCAAGCATGAGGGCGGTGCCGGAGGGGGCGTCTTTTTTGAAATGATGGTGCCGCTCCAGGATCTCCGCGTCGAACGCATCGCCCAAAATCTGCGCCGCCTTCTTTGCGAGCAGCTGCAGAAGGTTGATGCCGATGGAGAGATTTCCCGTCTTGAACACGGCGATCGTCTGCGCGGCCGTGCGGATGCGCGCAAGGTCGCCGTCCGAATAGCCCGTCGCCGCCAGCACGACGGGAAGGGAGCGCTCTTCGCAGAACGCAAGCACACCGCCGAGTGCCGAGGCGGACGAAAAATCGATGACGACGTCCGCTTTTTCCGTTACGTCTGCAATTTTTTGGTACATCGGGAAGGCGGCGGAGGCGCTCAAAACGTCCACGCCCGCCGCGATCTCAACGCCGCGCTCGGCGGCGGCTTCCGCTACATTTTTACCCATGCGCCCGCAGGCGCCGCACAGAACGATCTTCATGCGTGTACCTCGATGAAATTTTCGTTCAGCGCCGCTTTCAGCTGTTCCAGGTGCTCCGGCTCGATGGGGGTGAGCGGCGCGCGGGGGACGCCCGCGTCAAAGCCGAGCACATTCATCGCCGCCTTGACGGGAATGGGGTTGACCTCGACAAAGCATGCGTCGATGAGGGGGAGGAGCACGTCGTTCATGCCGTTGGCAATGTCGAGTTTGCCCGCAAGGGCATACTCCACAAGCCCCTTGATCTGTTTGGGAACAACGTTGGAGACAACGGAGATGACCGCCTTCCCGCCCACGCAGAGGATGGGCAGGTTGAGGGCGTCCTCGCCCGAATAGAGGTCGCATTTACAGCGGATGCGCCGCGCCGTCTCCATGACCTGCTGCATGTTCCCGCTCGCCTCCTTGATGCCCGCCATGTTGGGGATATCGGCAATGCGTTCCATGGTCGCGGGAAGGATGTTTACGCCCGTGCGGGAGGGCACGTTGTAACAGATGACGGGCAGCGGCGTGGCGCCGCAGATCGCCTTGTAGTATTCGACGAGCCCGTTCTGGGTGCACTTGTTATAGTAGGGGGTCACGGCGAGAATGCCGTCCGCGCCGAGGTCGGTGGCAAGTCTGGTCATGGCGACGGCTTTTGCCGTATTGTTGCCGCCCGTGCCGAAGATGATCTTGATGCGCCCCTTTGCCCGTTCGACGGCAAAGCGCATGAGCGCCTCCTTCTCCGCCTCGGTCATGGTGGCAGGCTCGCCCGTTGTGCCGAGCACGACGATGGCATCCGTTCCGCCCTCGATCTGGTACTCGATCATCTTGCCGAAACTTTCAAAATTGATGCCGTCCGCAGTGAACGGCGTGATCATGGCAGTGGCGCTGCCCTGCAAAAATCCCGTCATACGATCTCCTTCCCGTGCGGTATTATATGCCGCAGGCTGTGCTTATGTGTGCGTGTCAGTCGAAAAATCCTTTTGCCGCCAGCAGTTCCGCAAGCAGCACCGCGCCGCCCGCGGCGCCGCGCAGCGTGTTGTGCGAAAGGCCGATGAACTTGTAGTCGAACAGCGTATCTTCGCGCAGTCTGCCCGCGCAGACCGCCATGCCGTGCTCCGTCATGCGGTCGAGCTTTGCCTGCGGCCTGTCGTCCTCGTCAAAATAGTGGATGAACTGTTCGGGCGCGGAGGGCAGGTGAAGGGTCTGCGGTTCCCCCGCATAATTCGCCCATGCCGTGAGGATGTCCTCTTTGGCAGGCTTTTTCTCGAAGGAGACGAACACCGCGGCAGTGTGGCCGTCCGAAACGGGCACCCGCAGGCACTGCGCGGTGATGACCGGACCGCTTGCATTGACGATGCACCCGTTTTCGACGTGTCCCCAGATCTTGAGCGGTTCCTCTTCGCTCTTCTGTTCCTCGCCGCCGATATAGGGGATGACATTGTCCACGATCTCGGGCATGGTCTCAAACGTCTTTCCCGCACCCGAGATCGCCTGATAGGTCGTCACGGCGGCGCAGCGGATGCCGAATGCGCGCAGCGGGTGCAGCAGGGGGACGTAGGACTGGAGTGAACAGTTGCTCTTGACGGCGATAAAGCCGCGCTTGGTACCCAGCCGCGCGCGCTGTGCGCCGATCACGGCGAGGTGGTCCGCATTGATCTCGGGAATGACCATCGGAACGTCGTCCGTCGCGCGGTGCGCCGAGTTGTTGGAGACGACGGGCACCTCGAGTCTGGCGTACTTTTCTTCGAGCGCGCGGATGGCGTCCTTCTTCATGTTGACGGCGCAGAAGATAAAATCCACCTGCTGTGCGATCGCCTTTGCGTCCGCCTCGGCGTCGAGCACCTTCATCTCCCGCGCATATGCGGGGATGGGGGAGTTCATCGCCCACTTGCCGTCCACCGCCTCGCGGTAGAGCTTTCCCGCCGAACGCGCGCTCGCCGCAAGGACGACGGGGGTGAAGAGGGGATGCTTTTCGAGAAGGGTGACAAAGCGCTGCCCCACCATTCCGGTTGCGCCGATGATGCCGACTGAGTACGTTTTTTTCATGATTGGTCTCCTTGAAGGGTTTGGGTCAAAGAAAAAGAAGGCGTCCGTCCGCCTTCTTCGCCTTTTTACAGAAATATCCTGCCGAAAAAGCGCTTCACCGCGGGCGGTGACAGGAAAGCGGGTATTCTCCCGCAGACCCAGCACAGCCGCAGGGGAAAGGCTGCGCTTCGGCGGAGATACCCTTTCCCGCGCACGTCCTGCAAGAAACCCCTTTTTCTCTGTGCACGCGGTACTGATGTTCTTCCGCTCCTCTTTTTAGCGAGACAATTTTATCATATGCTCACAGAAAAATCAAGGAATTTGGCTGAATTCAATTGAAATATTTTGCAATTTGTAGTACAATAACCCCATGGGTGGTTTTGCCGCCCGCCAAACACGGATAAAACGGAGAAAAATATGGCAGACAGGGAAAGAAAAGGGCTTGTTGCCCGTTGGCTCGAGGGGAAGGAACGCAGCGAGGACTATGCGCGCAGCACGCTTCCCACCAGCCGGTGGGCGCTCTTCTGGGATATTCTCAAGGGGAGGTTCGGCAAGCTCGTGCTCGTCAATCTGCTGATGGTCGTCACCATCCTGCCGCTTGCGGCCGTCATCGTCTGGCGCGTGCTCGCCCTCGGCGTGCAGGGTACGGTGGGGCCTTACGGCGCAGGGCTGGGCGTGGGCTATCCCATTCTGCCCGAGCTGGTCGGCTATGCCGAAATGAGCGCGTTGCAGGCGGACCTTCTGTTCTTTGCGCTGTTCATTCCCGCGGGGGCGATCGCCGCGCTCGGCATTTCGGGCGGCGGCTACATCATCCGCAACCTCATCTGGACGGAGGGCATCTTCGTCGCGAACGACTTTCTGCGCGGCATCCGCCGCAACTACTGGAACGTTTTAGAGGCGGTGCTCGTTCTGACCGTGCTCCTGTTTGTTGCGCGCACGATGGGCAACCTGGCGGACTGGCTGGTCGCCATGGGCGCGGATGGCGCGGGCTGGCTCATCGCCTCCAAGGTGGTCGGCTACATCTTCGTCGCCTTCGGGATTTTGCTCTTTTTCTGGATGATCTCGCTGGGCATCAGCTATAAACAGGGGCCGTGGGCGCTCTTCCGCAATGCCGTGGTCATGACGGTGGGCACCTTCCCGCAGACGGTGTTCTTTGCCGCGCTCGCCACATGGCCCGTCTTTCTTGCGATCTTTACGAGCGGATTTTTCGCCGTGATCGGCGTTCTCATCCTTATTCTGTTTGGCATCTCCTACATGCTGCTCGTCTGGCTGGACTACTCGCAGTGGGCGTTCGATAAGTTCATCAACCCCAACATCGGCGTGGCGACGGGCAGGGGACTGTACAGCAAGGACAAGCCCAAGAACGGGCCGGGCACATCCCCCGAACCGGACAGCGCGGCGATGCGCGAATACCGCCGTATGATCGTGGCGCAGGGCAAGAGCAAGCTCGTCTGCCGCCCCATCAAGCCCATCGACGACGATCTGGAAGTGTATCAGCTGCCCGAATCCTTCTCGCGCGAGGACCTTGCCAGGCTGCGGCAGAGCAAGGAGGCGATCGAAGAGGATACGCGCGCCTACGAAGAGGAGCACAAGGACGACGAGCGGTATGTCGAATACAACCGCCAGTTTGAAGAGCGCGAGCGCGCGCTGCGCGAAGAGGACGAGGGAACGGGCAAGAAAAAGAAGAAGAAAGCGCCCAAGCCCCCCAAGATGCTCAACAAACGCTGAGAGGGGAGCATGGCGCAGGCTTACGAATACCTTTCCCATTGGTTTGAACGACTCAACGACGACTGCGGCTATGAACAATGGTCGCAGTATTTTCTTACAGGGCTGAAGGCGCTCGGCGCAGGCAGAAGGGGGCTGGAAGTGGGCTGCGGCAGCGGCGCATTTTCGCGCGCCCTGGCAAGGGCGGGCTATGACATGACGGGCGCCGACCTGTCCGCACCCATGCTCTCGGAGGGCATGCGCCTCGCGCGGGAGGAGGGACTGTCCGTCACGTTCGTGCAGGCGGACGCCGCAAAGCTCGGCGTCGGCAGGTACGATTTTCTGCTCTCCCCCAACGACTGCTACAATTATATCCCGCCCGAACGGCTGCCCGCCGCCTTCCGCGCGGCATTCTCCTCGCTGAAAAAGGGCGGCATCTTCTGGTTCGACATCTCCTCTGCCTGCAAGCTCCGCGAAAAAATTGCGGACAATGTGTTTGCGGATGACAGGGAAGAGGTTACATATCTTGTGTTCAATCATCTCCTCTCCGACCGCGTGCGGATGGACGTCACGCTCTTTGTCAGGCGGGCGGACGGCGCGTTCGACCGCTTTGACGAGACGCATGTGCAGTACATTCACGAGACGGACGCCGTGCGCAGCGCGCTCGAGGGCGCCGGCTTTGACGTTCTTAGCGTCGAGGGGCACCTCGGGGAGCGGACGGAGGGGAGCGACAGGGTGAATTTCATATGCCGGAGACCGTGAGTAAACTGTATCGCGCGCTTGTTCTGGACGGGCGCGTTTCGCTTGCCGTGCTCGATACCACCGCCGTGGTGAACGAGGCGATCGTGCGCCATGCGCTCTCGCCCGTTGCGGCGGCGGCGCTCGGGCGCACCCTGACGGCGGCCGCCTATCTCGCGGGCTGGCTCAAGGAGGAGGCGAGCACCCTCTCCCTTTCAGTGGACGGCGGCGGAGCGGGCGGAAAGATCGCCGTTTCGGCGGACGGCGCGCTGCGCGTGCGCGGCTATATCGAACATCCCGATGTCCGCCTTCCGCTGCGCGCGGACGGCAAACTCGACGTCGGCGGCTGTGTGGGCAGCCGCGGCACGTTTACCGTCATCCGCGACGACGGCGAGGGCATTCCCTTCGTGGGGACAAGCCCGCTCATATCGGGCGAGATCGCCGAGGACGTTTCCAATTACTTTCTGACGAGCGAACAGCGCCCCACGGCGGTCGCGCTGGGCGTGCAGGTCGCGCCGACGGGCGAATGCCTGGGCGCGGGCGGCGTGTTTTTGCAGCCGCTGCCGGGTGCGGGCGAGGATGCGTTCGGGTTTGCCGAGAAGCGCATCGCGGACTATGCGCAGCTCTCTCGCCTGATCGCCCGCGAGGGGGCGGGGCGCATACTCGCCGATTTCGGCGTGCAGGACGCCGAGGAGCGCTGCGTGCGCTTTGCCTGCCGCTGCTCGCGGGAACGGGCGGCGGCCGCTGTTCAGGCGCTGGGCGCGCGCGAGGCGCGCGCACTCCTGCGCGAACAGGGGGGAATTTGCGTCCATTGCCACGATTGCAACACCGATTATACATTTGATGAAGACGATTTGCGCAAGCTTTTCGGGGAGAATGCATGAAGGACGACAACGTACAAAAACTCGATCTGAGCGATGAATTTCTGTTGGAGAGCGTGGAGAACCGCGTGCAGGAGGGCAACTACCTCGGCGCGCTGACGCTGCTCAACAAGCGCAACAAAATGTACGAACCGAGCGCGGACGCGCAGGCGCTCGCCGCGGACATCTATGAGGGGCTGGAGATCTGGGAGATGGCGGCGGACGCCTGGTTCCGCTTTCTCGATACCTGCAACGAGGCGGATTTCGCCGAGGGGTATGAGGGGCTTGCGGTCGCGTTCATGAACATGGGCGACGACGTGCAGTCTGCGCTCTACTATCACCGCGCCTTTGCCGAGGATGGGCAGCTCTCGCCCGAAGGCCTGGCGGGCATGGGCGGGCTGTTCCGCCGCGCAACGGCGCCGCGCCTGCGCATCGTCTCGGACGATGGCGCGCCCGAACCCGAACTGCTTGCCGAGGGGCTGACCCTTCTGAAGGCGGGCGAGCTCGAAAAGGCGCGCGAAAAGCTCGGGGAGGTGCCCGAGGAGAGTTCCGACTATCCCTCGGCGGCGGGGCTGTGCGCCATGTGCACGCTCATGCTCGGCGACGAGGAGGGCGCGCAGAAGACATGCGAGGCGCTGCTTGCAAAATACCCCGACAACGTGCAGGCGCTCACGACCTATTGCGCCGTGCTCGGCGCGCGCAACGATAAAGAGGGCGCGAAAGAGGTGGCAAGCAAGCTCGCGCAGCTTCCCGCCGATTCGACGGACGATCTGTACCGCATCGCCACGGCGCTGTGCGAGACGGGACTGGACGAGCCTGCCTATGAAAAGCTCACGCGGCTCGCGGAGCGCCTTCCCTATGACGAGAACATTCTCTGGTTCCGCGCCGTCGCCGCCTACCGCACGGGCAGGCTGGAGGAGGCGATCGCCTCGCTGGAGACGCTCACCACCGTCTATCCGCGCAAGGCGGTCGCGGACTACTATCTCGAGCGCATGCGCGTCCTGCGCGACGGCAGCGAAGAGCGCTTTCCCATGACCTATTACTACCGCGTGCCCGAAAACGAATATGAGACGATCGCGGGCTTTTTGCTGGCGGCGGCGTCGGTCGAGGACAGGGACGTGCGCCGCATTTCGGGGCTTTCCCAACTGAATGACTTCTACCGCATCGCCTTCGACGAGATGGAGGGCAGGGACGAAAAGCTGCAGGCGCTCGCCGTGCGCGTCGCCGTGCGCATCCGCTCGGATGCGTTTTTGCGGGAGGTGCTGCTCGACTGCAGCCTGGAAGAATTTTCCAAGCTCAACATTTTGCACGCACTGACCATGCGCAACGAGGAGGACTCCTTCGGCGTGGTGGTGTGCAACGTCTACAGGGAATTTTTCACGCACAAGCTTGAGCTGGGCGGCAAAAAGGCGGAGGCATTTCTGAAGGCGTTTGCGGACGTCTACTCGCGGTTCGCCCTGCTCGCCGAGGAGAACGAGGGCAAGATATGCGCCGCGGCGGAGGACGTCTACGCCACGCTGAGCGAGGCGGAGGCGCTCGATTACTGCGATGAGCGCGCCGCGCTTGCCGCAGCCATCTACCGCGAGTCCCGCCTCAAGGGCGGCGAACGCTCCCTCTCGGAGATCGTCTCGCTCTTCAATGCCAACAAATACACGACGCAGTGTATTCTCGACTTTATGATGTGAGGAAGGATATGAAAAAGCTCATTGATTTTGACGGTCTCTTTGACGAAAAGCTTGCGGAATATATCCGCAGCAATCCGGGGAAGTACACGGAAAAACAGTGGGAGAACGTCATCCCGAAACTGTATAAGCAGTTCGGCGATACCTATGTCGCAAAAGCGGGCGCCACGCCCAGACAGTACTATGCCGCCATGTCGGACGAGGAACTGTGCGCCACGCTCGCGCGGCACATCGAAGAGGGGGTTCCCGTCTCCGATTTTCTCTGCCGCGAACTGGAGGGGCGGAGCTGTCCCGACGCCCTCGTTGGGTTGCTCGGCCGCAGGGAGGAGGAACTCCTGACGCTCGCCGTCAACCTTGCGGGCAGCAACAAGAAGGCGTATCCCGCCTACTTCGGCATTCTCACTTCGGATGTGAACGCGGACATCAAGGAGGCGGTGTGCGAACAACTCAAGGGGGGCGCGGACGACGCCAAGGAACGCGCGCTTGCCTGTTACGCGGCGGGGCAGGAGCAGGAGATGATGCTGGAGATCCTCTCCCGCTGCAGGCAGCGTGACGAACGGGTGTACGGCCTGCTGCTGAACGCCTTCCGCACGGGCGACGACGTGCCCATGCACGCGAGCTACCTCGCCGCCTACGGCGACGAGCGTGCCCTGCCCGTCCTGCTCGAGTACATCGACCGCGACGACATTGACTTTCTCGAGTTCCGCGAACTCAAGTACGCCATCGAGGCGCTGGGCGGCGAATACAACACGCCGCGCGACTTTTCAAACGACTCTTATTATCAGGAGATCGTTGCGCAATCGAGCATGCCCGTCGATCCCGATAAAAAATCAGATGCATAAACATAAGCGGCGCGCCTTCCATGCCGGAAGGCGCGCCGCATTTTGATTTCGATGACGAGGACGTTGCCGAACGACTTGACAAGGGGCTGGTCGACTTCGGGCTGTTTGTGGGCGATACCGACCTGAACAAATACGACTATATCCGTTCTGCGGTCATGCGGGGAAAGAAGGGATGGAACACGATCCCTGTGCGCACGTGGGGACTGCTGATCCGCGAGGATCACCCTCTCGCGGCAAAAGAGGCAATCACGCCCGAGGATGTGCGCGGCGTTCCCCTGCTTTGCTCGCGCCAATCCCTTGGCCGAAATGAGCTTTCAGGGTGGCTGGGACGGGTCGTTGCATGGAAAAAAGGACAGAGCTTTTCGCGCTCCGCCCGGGCATTTCTGCACTGTCTGCAAGAAACAATTTGCAAACCAACATAGTCACCGCAAGAAAATAGCGCAGGACCCGCAGTTCCATTTCTCACTCCATGTTCGTCTCTATGTCGATGCGATTGTTCTCTATCCGGATGCTGCTCTTCCAGAAGCAGGCAAGGCCCGCCTCCAGCGCCCGATAGTCGGCGCAGGCGATGCTCTCCACGGCGGAGTGCATGGCAAGCTGCGGCAGGCCGATGTCTGCGGTGAGGATGCACACCTGTCCCAGGCTGATGGCGCCCAGCGTGGAGCCGCTCCTCGCGTCCGAGCGGTTGTAGAACACCTGCAGGGGCGCATTTGCGTTCGCAAACACCCGCTTGATGACGGCGGAGGAGAGGGCGTCCGTCGTGTACGCCCCGCCCGCATGCCCCTTGATAGCAACACCCTTGCCCAGCATCGCGCGCTCCTTCGGGTCGAACTTTTCGCCGTGGTTGGGGTGGAATCCCTGCGCATTGTCCAGCGAGATGCAGAAGGACTTGGCGTAGGCGCGCAGCAGCTCCTCTTCGCCCATATTCTGCGCAAGGGCAATGCGGCGCAGCACGGCGGACAAAAAGTCGCCCCCCGCACCCTGCCGCGTGCGGCTGCCCACCTCCTCGCTGTCAAGGCATGCCGCCACGCACACGCCCTCGCTGCCTCCCATCAACGTCGTGAGGGAGGCGTACACGCTTGCAAGGTTGTCCAGGCGGGGAGAGGCGATCAGCTCGTTCTCCGCGCCCCAGAGATAGGGGGGCTGCGCGCAGGCGGCGAACAGGTCGTAGGTCAGCGGCGCGCCGATCAGCGCGGAAAAATCCGTCTTGCCCAGCGAGAGGACGGGTAAGTCCTTTTGCATCTGCGGGGCAAATCCCTCGTTCGCTCCGCGGTTGAGGTGAATGGCGAGGGAGGGGAGGGTGACGCAGAACCCGCTCACAAAGTTTTCGGAAAGGAGGGGACCCTCCCTCTCGCGCACCACCCGTCCCGCAAGGCGCAGGGGGCGGTCAAAGAAGGTGTACCACAGCCCGCCGCCGTAAGGTTCGGCGTTCAGCCGCGTGTAGTGCTCGTCCGAGAGGGCAGGGTCCTCCTTCAGCTTGAGCGCGGGGGAATCGGTGTGGCTGGCAACGATCTTGAATCCCTGCGCCGCGTCGCCCATCGTAAAGGCAATCAGCGCGCTGCCGCCGCGCACCACGAAGTACTTCCCGTCCGGCATAAGCTGCCAGGCGTCGCCCTCGTGCAGCTCGCAAAAGCCGTTTGAGAGCAGCATGCCGCGCGCAATGTCCACTGCCTGGTAGGCTGTGTAGGCGGCAGACAGAAATTGCATGAGTCCGTTCATAACATTCTTCCGTTTTTTTCTTATTATAAATCGCGGCAGGTAAAATTGCAAGTAAATCGTGTGCCGGCTTATGAATACCGCAAGAAAAATTGAAAATCCCCTTGTCAAAATCGTATCGGTGTGTTACAATATGTCGGTGAACGATAAGGAGAAGATACAAAATGTGGTTTGACGAACGTGTATTTTATCAGATCTATCCGCTCGGGTTCTGCGGTGCGGAGCGCGAGAACGATTTCGGCGAGGTGCGCCACCGCCTTTCGCTCATTGAGGCGGAGATCCCCCGCTTAAAAGAACTGGGCGTCGGCGCGGTGCTCTTCAACCCGCTCTTTGAGAGCGAGCGGCACGGCTACGATACGGTAGACTTCTTCAAGGTGGACAGGCGGCTGGGCACGAACGAAGAATTTGCCGCGCTTGTCAAAAAGCTGCAGGCCGCCGATATCCGCGTGGTGCTGGACGGCGTGTTCAACCACGTCGGCAGGGCGTTTCCGCCCTTCCGCGAAGTGCTCCAAAAGCGCGAGGGCACCGACTACCGGTTCTGGTTCAACATCAATTTTCACGGAAATTCCCGTTACAACGACGGGCTGGACTATGAGAACTGGGAGGGGCACCCCGAACTGGTCAAACTGCGCCTGGAAAATCAGGATCTGCAGCGCTACCTCATGGACGCAGTGCGGTTCTGGATGGACGAATTCGGTATCGACGGGCTGCGCCTGGACGTGAGCTATCTGCTGCCCCCCTGGTTCATGGAGATGCTCCGCCGCACGGTCAGAGAAAAGCGGGAGGACTTCTTCCTCGTCGGCGAGGTCATTCACAACAACAACTTTCAGCAGAACGTCTGCCCCGAGCGCCTCGACTCCATCACCAATTACGAGGGGTTCCGCTCCATGATCTCGGCGTTCAATTCGGGCAATCTCTTCGAGATCGAACACTCCATGTCCCGCCTGTTTGCCGATACGCCGTGGGCGCTCTTCAGGGGCAAGCATCTTCTGAACTTTGTGGACAATCACGACGTCGAGCGTGCCTGCACGGCGCTCAGGAACAAGGCGAACCTTGGCAACCTCTATACGCTGCTCTACACGATGCCGGGCATTCCCTGCCTGTACTACGGTTCGGAATTCGGCATCGAGGGGGACAAGTCCGATTTTGATTACAAGCTGCGCCCCTTTATCGGGGACATCGACAAGACGGCGCACCCCGAACTCGTCGCGCACCTGACAAAGCTCGCGCGCATCCGCAGCGAACATCCCGCGCTCTCCTACGGCAGCTATGCCAAGGCGACTTGCATGAACACCAACTTCTCCTTCGTGCGCGAATATCACGGCGAAAAGATCATCGTCGCCGTCAACATCGGCGACGGGGACTGCACCGTCCGCGTAGAGGAGGCGGAGGGGGTCAACCTTCTGGACGGACAGGTACGCAACCTCAACGACATCTACCTGCCCCCGCACACGGCGTGTATCTACAAAAGGAACTGAAAAACAAGATGCCGCGCGGTGCCCGAAAGGGCGCCGCGCGGCTCATATTTTTATATACGTATCATATTTTTTTGACATAGCACCGTCTGCGCTTGTGCAGAACGTTTTTGAAGTTCTTCCACAGGTTGAGGATGGCGTAGTTGTCCTCGAGGTTGAGGTTGGTCTCGCAGTACTTCACGTTGCCCTCGCGCAGCATGCGGGTGAGCTCGTCGATGAGAATGATGCTCGCGCCGCGGTAGGCGGGGAGCACGCCCACGAGCGCAAGGTCGATGATCTCGGGGTCTTTCACCGATTTCAGAATGCGCGCGATGGCGGGCAGGGTCAGCCTGCCGCCCGATTTTTGCACCGCCCGCGCGATGGAGGGAAAGCACAGCCCGAAACAGACGGGCTTTTCGTCCTTGTCGAGGATCATGGTGACAAAGCGCACGTCGATGATCAGGCGGAAAGATTTGACAAGTTCCTTCTTCATCTTGTCCGTAAAGGGGACGGTGCCGTAGATGTCGGCATATGTGGTGTCGAGCAATTCAAAGAAGGCGTCCTTATACAGGCGGATAAACTCATCTGCATTCTTTGCGGTGCTCATGTGCAGGCCGTAGCGCTCGAGCAGTTTTTCGCGCATCTCGTGCAGGCGGGGATCGGGCTGCTCGGGCAGGTAGAGCTTATGTTCCACCCAGTCCGCTTCCTTTTCATAGCCCAGCTCTTCGATGAGCGCCTGGTAGTAGGGGAAGTTGTACTGCTCTTCAAAGGTGGAAAGTTCGTCGAATCCCTCGATCAGCAGCCCCTCCCGCTCGAGGTCGGAAAAGCCGAGGGGACCCACAACCTCCTCCATGCCCTTGCCGCGCGCCCAGTTCTCCACAGCCAAGAAGAGCGCAGCCGCCACGTCTTTGTCATCGATGCAGTCAAAGCGCGTAAAGCGCACGCGCTTTTGTCCCCACTTTTCGTTGCTTGCCCTTTGCAGAATGCCGGAGATGCGCCCGACGACCTCGCCTTCGCACACGGCAAGGTAGTACACCGCCTCAGACGTATCGTAATAATGATAGTCGGGGCGGAACAGTTTTTGTTCGTCGCCGTAGAGCGGGGGAACAAAACAATCGTTCCCTTTGTACAGCTTGAGCGGGAATTCGATAAATGCTTTGCGTTGCGCGCGCGTGGCGACTTCTGCAATTCTGATCATAACGTCATGATGCCTCCTTTGCGGAAAAGCAACAATTGTTATTATAAGACCAATTTTAATAATTGTCAAGAAAACATGCAGAATTTTGACGTAGCAAATATGGGAACAAAGAAAGGGTTGCATTTTTCCGTGTGCAGTGTTACAATAGGATAGACGGCGTGTAGGCGGGAGAGTCAAGGCGCACCCCGTGGCGTAATCATTTGTGTTCCTCCCATAATGCGGGGGGGGAGGTATTATGAAGAAACGATTGATGCTTGTGTTTTCGGTCATATGTGTGCTCTGCTGCGCTCTCGCTTTTGCCGCTTGCGGCGGGACGGAGAGCGCGCCACCGCATGAACATACCTTTACGCAGGCGTGGTCGGGCGACGGAACATACCACTGGCATGCGGCGACGTGCGGGCACACGGACGAAGTGAGCGGGTACGGAGAGCATAGCTGGGACGACGGCGTGGAGACAACGCCAGCAGGCTGCACGTCGGAGGGCGTAAAGACGTATACCTGCACGGTGTGTGAGCGTACCAAGACGGAGAGGATTCCCGCAACGGGGCATACCTTTACGCAGGCGTGGTCGGGCGACGGAACATACCACTGGCATGCGGCGACGTGCGGGCACACGGACGAAGTGAGCGGGTACGGAGAGCACAGCTGGGACGACGGCGTGTGTACAGTATGCAAGTATGTGGGAGGTGTAGAGGCGCTGGAATATACGTTGAACAGCAGTGGCGATAGCTATTCCGTAACGGGCGTCGGTCACTGTGGCGTAGCGGAACTCACCATTCCCTCCGTCTATAACGGGCTTCCCGTAACGAGCATTGGCGATCATGCGTTTTCATCATGTGCGCAGTTGGAGAGCGTTGTCATCCCGGACAGCGTTGCGAGCATTGGCGATTATGCGTTCAACGGTTGCCATTGGCTTGCGCGCGTTATCATCGGCAATGGAACAGAGAAAATCGGCTACAGTGCTTTTTCGGGCTGCACAAACCTTGTTCAGCTTGTTTTGGGCAGCGGCGTAACAAGCATCGGTGAATATGCATTCATGAGCTGCTACAAACTGGTGGAAGTGTATGACCTCTCTTCTCTCGGACTTGACGCGTTTGTAAAAAAAGTTCGCTTCGGTGAACTTTTTTTTGTAAAATGCCCTTCAAACGTTTGACAAGGCATATCTTCCGTGATAAAATATGGGTAGTTCGTTGATGCGAACTATTTTTTAAGACCGATGGTTCGTCAATGCGAACTGTTTTTCGGAAGATTGGTTCGCGAGTGCGAACAACGCCGCGGGAGGCGGCGCAAAGGAGGTTGTTATGCCGTTGATTCTGGCGCCCGTCGGGCAGGAAATGAGGATCGTGAAGATCGTTGCAGACGACAAGACCAAAAAGCACCTTGCAAATCTCGGGCTGCTGGTCGATGCAACGGTGACGGTTCTCTCGAGTGCGGGGGGCAGCACGGTGTGCCGCGTCAAGGAGGGGCGTCTCGCCCTCGACAGGAACGTTGCGGCGCACATCTACGTCGCCTGATAAATTTATCTTTTGTGGAGGTACATAAAAAAGCTATGACAAAGACTCTGGAAGACTTTGTCCCCGGGGAAAAGGGCGTGATCACCGCCGTTGCCGGTGAGGGACGCGTAAGGCGCCGCCTGTTCGACATGGGCGTCACGCCCGGGGCGGAGGTCGTCATGCGCAAGAAGGCGCCGCTGGGCGACCCCATCGAGGTGACGCTGCGCGGCTATGAGCTGACGCTCAGAAAGTCGGAGGCGGCTTGCGTGATGATGGAGGTGAAGAAGTGAAACAATTTGCATTGGCGGGCAATCCCAACTGCGGAAAGACCACGCTCTTCAACCTGCTCACCGGCTCCACGGCGTATGTTGGCAACTGGCCGGGCGTTACCGTCGATAAGAAGGTGGGCACCTACAAGAAGGGCGCGGAACCCGTGCAGATCGTCGATCTGCCCGGCATCTATTCGCTCTCGCCCTATACGCCTGAAGAGGTCATCTCGCGCAATTTCATCCTCGAGGAAAAGCCGGCATGCGTCATCAACATCGTGGACGCGACCAACCTCGAGCGCAACCTCTATCTGACCACGCAGATCATGGAGATCGACGTCCCCATGGTCATCGCCCTCAACATGATGGACGAGGTGGCAAAGGCGGGCGACAGCATCGACGCAAAGCTGCTCGAGGAGAAGATCGGCATTCCCGTCGTCGCCATCTCGGCGCTCAAGGGCACGGGCATCAAGGAGCTGATGGACAGGGCGATCGCCGTTTCCAAACAGCCGCGCGAGGGCGTGACCGTCCTCAGGGATTCGCCCATCGCCCACCTCGTGCAAGACGTCAACATTGCGCTCAGGGCGCAGGGCGTCGAGGCGCCCCTCTTCCATGCGGTGAAACTCTCCGAAATGGACGAGATCGAGACAAAAATGCATCCCGAGCTCGTGAAGATGGTGGATGAGTTCAAGGCGACCTTCAAGGACGACGTGTTCGGCACCGACCTCGAGGCGGTCGTTGCGGACGCAAGATACAAGTATATCTCGGCGAACTACTCCACCGCCTACAAAAAGAAGAACGCGAAAGGGGAAAAGCTCACCCGGAGCGACAGGGCGGACAAGGTGCTCACGCACAGGGTGTGGGGCATTCCCATCTTTATCGTCATTCTGTTCGCCATCTTCCACCTGACCTTCGCGGAGGACCTGTTCTATATCAGCGCGATCTCGGGCGGGAACCTGCCCACGCTTGAAGACCTGGGCATGGATACGGAGAACGGCGCGGTGTCGCTGCTCGCGTGTTTCTATGACGGTGCGGTGTTCTCCCCGGGCGTGATTTTAACGAATTTGCTCAACTGGGTGCTCGATTGGATCAACGTGCTCGCCGAAATGGCGTGCGCAAACGCTCCCGGCTGGGTGGGCAGTTTTGTGGTGGACGGGGTTCTCGGCGGCGTGTTCGCCGTGCTCGGGTTCATTCCGCAGATCCTCACGCTCTTCCTGTTCTTCTCCATCCTCGAAGATTCGGGCTACATGGCGCGTATCGCGTTCATTCTGGACAGGATCTTCCGCAGATTCGGGCTTTCTGGCAGGGCGTTCATGCCCATGGTCATGGGTTTCGGCTGCTCGCTGCCCGCCATGATCAACACGCGCACCCTTGCGGACGAGAAGGAGCGCACCTCCACCATCCGCGTCATTCCCTTCTTCTCTTGCGGGGCAAAGCTGCCCATTCTGACGGCAGTCGCGGGGGCGATCGTCGCAGCGGCGGGAGTGGGAAATGCGGACGTCATCACCATGTGCATGTACCTGCTCGGCATCTGCACGGCGATCGTCACCGTCATCCTCATGCGCTCGACGACGATGCGCGGCGAAGTTCCGCCCTTCATCATGGAGCTGCCTGCATACCATGCGCCGCGGTTTTCTTCGCTGATGATCCACCTGTGGGATAAGACCAAGCACTATGTGAAGAAGGCGTTCACCATCATCCTCGCCTCGACCATCATCATCTGGTTCCTGTCCAGTTTCAACTGGAGCTGGCAGTTCATCCTCGAGGATGCGCAGGAGCTGTACAGTCTGTATCAGGGCGATCCGACCAACGAGGCGTACGCCGTATATGCCTCCCTCGAGGGGGTGGAAGGGCTTGTCAACATGCGCATGAACGAGAGCATTCTCGGCTCCGTCGGCATGCTCATTCAGCCGCTCTTCACGCCGCTCGGGTTCGGCTCCCAGCTCGGGAGCACGGCGGGCTGGGTATTCGCGGTGGCGGCCATCACGGGACTTGTTGCCAAGGAGAACGTCATTGCCACGTTCGGCACGCTCGCCTCGGCGGTCGCGGGCGCCTATATCTCCACGGAGGAGGGCGTCGAGGAAGTCACCGCCATGATCGGCGCAACGGGCATCGGAACGCCTGCGCTCATCGCCTTCATCGCATTCAACATGCTCACCATTCCCTGCTTTGCCGCATGCGCCACGGCGCGGGCGGAACTTCCCAAGGGAAAATTCAAGTGGACTCTTCTGTTCTGGCTGGCGACCTCATATATTGTATCGATGATGATCTATCTCATCGGCTCGTGGTGGTGGACCTGCTTTATCTTCGCGGTGCTCATCGCCGCTTCGATCGCCGCCATCGTGCTCTGGAACAAGCGGCATCCGCTCGCGAAAGCATCCGTCGACGCATCGCTCGGGTCACGGGAGAGCGCGGTGCAGGCAGAGGCCGCCGCATCGCAAGAGGAACGAAAATGACGTGGTATGAAATTCTCATCATCATCGCCGCCTGTGCGATCGTGATCGGCGTCATCGCCGCCTCGATCCTCCGCAAAAAACATGGCAAGACGGGCTGCGGGTGCGATTGCGGCGGCTGCCCGGGCTGTGCAGGCTGCTCCGCATGCAGGAGCGCGGCGGACAAAGAGACCAAACAGCACACACAACAATCTCCATAAATCTTCGGAAAAGGGGAGCCGTTCGCGGTTCCTCTTTTTCGCGTTGCGCGCTGCACGCAAAACGTTTATCGCCGCAATGCGTTTTTGCCATTGCCGTTTCTGTGCGGAATGTACCGCGCGGGGGTTTCCTCACTTGACAAACAGGCATAAAATTGATAAAATAAACGCGATCAGACGTATAATTATGCAAAGGAGGCTCCCATGATCTATTACAACAACAAGTCCAACCTGCTGGAGGACACGATCTACCACTACGAATTGCAGGATGTTTCGGAGCCGGAACTCTTCCGCGAGATGTTCGACTATGAGTCCGTTCCCAAGATCGCGTTCAACAACCGCCACGTTCCCATCAACATGCCCGACGAGATCTGGATGACGGACACGACCTTCCGCGACGGGCAGCAGTCCACGTCGCCCTTCACGGTAAAACAGATCGTCGATCTTTACAAGCTGATGGCGCGCCTGGGCGGGCCGAAGGGGCTGGTGCGGCAGTCGGAATTTTTCATCTATTCCAAAAAGGACAAGGAGGCGCTGCACGCCTGTCAGGATACGGGGCTGAAGTTTCCCGAGATCACGACGTGGATCCGCGCCAACGAAAAGGACTTCGAGCTGGTCAAGGAGGCGGGCGTCGCCGAGACGGGCATCCTTGTGAGCTGTTCGGATTATCACATCTTCAAAAAGATGCACCTGACCCGCCGCCAGGCGCTCGATCAGTATCTGGGCATTGTCAAGAGCGCGCTCTCGCACGGCATCCGTCCGCGCTGCCACTTCGAGGACATCACCCGCGCGAGCTTTTACGGATTCGTCGTGCCGTTTGCCACCGAACTCATGCGCCTCTCGCACGAGAGCGGCATCCCCGTCAAGATCAGAATGTGCGATACGATGGGGTTCGGCGTCTCCTTCCCGGGCACCTCTCTGCCGCGCAGCGTGCAGGGAATCGTGTACGGCCTGTACCACTACGCGGGCGTGCCGCACGAACTGCTCGAATGGCACGGGCACAACGACTTCTACAAGGCGGTCTCCAATGCGTCCACGGCGTGGCTGTACGGGGCGTCCGCGGTCAACTGTTCACTGCTGGGCATCGGCGAGCGCACGGGCAACTGCCCGCTGGAGGCGATGGCGATGGAGTACGCCTCCTTCCGCGGCACGATGGACGGCATGGACTTCACCGCCATCAC
This sequence comes from uncultured Clostridia bacterium, assembly GCA_944340905.1. Lineage (GTDB taxonomy): Bacteria > Bacillota > Clostridia > Christensenellales > Borkfalkiaceae > Gallimonas. The sequence goes on along the minus strand of CALVLT010000001.1, from coordinate 91,521 downwards.
CGAGATCGCCGATTATTTCGAGCGGGAGATCAACTACAACATTCCGCCCAAGACGCCCTTCGTCGGGCGCGCCTTCAACTCCACGCGCGCGGGCATCCACGCGGACGGCCTTTTGAAGGACGAGGAGATCTACAATATCTTCAATACGGCGAAGATCCTCAACCGCCCCGCCCGCGTCAGCGTCAACAAGACGAGCGGGCTTGCGGGCATCGCGTTCTGGATCAACGATTATTATAAACTTCCCGAAGAGCATAAAGTGGACAAGCACGATCCGCTTGTCGTGAAGATGAAAGAACATATCGATGCGGAGTATGAGGAGGGGCGCAACAGTTCGTTCGGCGACGACGAGCTTGTCAACCTGATCTATGCGATCGATTCCCACCGCATCCGCGAGTTGGAGGCATTCAGCCTCTGAACATGCGGAAAAGTGCGGGGATAAGGTGACTTATGAAACAGGAAACGAAAAGAACATTCCGTTGGGGCGCCGTCAGCTCCATGGCGCTGACGGCGGTCGCATGCATCCTTCTCTTTGTGCAATCGGCAATGCCGCGCACGGCATTTGCCGCGGCGGAGGGGGCGCTCCTGCTCTGTGCGGGGCTTGTGTGTGCCGTCGCTTTCTTTGTCGGACAGCCCATCCATGCCGCGCGCATGCTCACGGGCGTCGTGCAGGTGTCGGTGGGGCTGTGGGCGCTCATCACGTGCACGAACTTTTCCCGCAGCGTCCTTGCGCTGGGGCTGGGGGTCTGCCTCGTGCTCGCGGCGGTCTCGGAGGTGTTTGAAGGCATCGCCCTGCGGGACAGAAGGGCGCTCGCCGCCGTTCGCTTTGTGCTTGCGGCGGGGTATGCGGTGAGCGGAATTTTGCTGTTCGTCAACAATTTTACAGCCGTTTTTCCCTCGGTGAACGCCGCGCTCGTCACGGCGGGGGCGGTTCTGCTCGTGTTCTGCGCCGACGAGCTGATCTTTCTTCTTCGCGGCGGATTCTGGCTGGAGGAGACGCTGAACTTCTGCCCCGCAATGCCTTCGGCCAAGGATTCTTCCGAAGATCAATAGGCACCGAAAAATATTCATTCTATGCTTGACAACTGCGCTGCGACAGGGTATAATAGAGATACATTATCGGAGGTGAAAAAATGGGTAAGAATTCCGGCTGGAAACAGGCAATGGAAAAGGTGTTCGACATCATCGGCGAGATTCTTGCGGTGATACTTGTCTTGGTATTTGCAATTTTGCTGCTTGACGCTAAATTGGATTTTCTTGCAAATGCAGAAACATTCAAATATGTGTTGGAAGGAATTCGCGGCTACGGCACGCTGTTGCTTGTTGCGGTTGTAGGCCTGGAGGCAATGGTCAAGCGCAATATCATTTTCTTCCTGCTTTTCTTGGTTGTTATTGCAGTGTGCGTTATTATGATGTTCTTCCCTGAGGTCAGCGATTATCTTATCGGGTTGATCCCGTCCTGAACGAAAAGCCAAAAGGCCTGCCCGTGCGGCAGGTCTTTTTTTGTACTTTTTTGCCAGGGAGTATTGCAAAATGCGGCGATTTGTGATAGGATATTGCATGGGCACATCTGTGTCTCTTGGAGAATCTGAGGAAATTTTATGTGCGTCAAGACCAATGAAAAGGCGCGGCTGAAACTTCGCGTCGCATTGTCTGCATTCGTTTCGGTTTTGCTGTCCGGAATCGTCCGCGCGCTCGCCATCTACATGTTCACCACGCCCAACGAGTTTGCGCCGGGCGGCATCAACGGCATCGCGGTCCTTCTGGAAGCGCTCATCGGGTGGAACTCGGGGTATTTCCTGATCATGCTCAATGTGCCGCTCTTCTTTGTCTCCTTTTTCCTGATCGGGAAATTCGGGGCGGTCGTCTCCACCCTGTCCATGCTCTTTTCGTCGGGGCTGCTCATCGTGTTCGACTATATCCCCGGTATGGAGCAACTGCGCTATGCGCCCGAGCACAACGCCATTCTTGCGGCGATCGCGGGCGGCGTGTTCCTGGGGATTGCGCTCGCCGTCACCATCAAGTCCTGCGGAACGAGCGGGGGGACTACCGTGCTCGCCTCGCTCGTCAACAAAAAGTACCGCAATCTCAGCGTGAGCGCCATGACGTCCGCATTCGATGCCTGCGTGGTGCTTGCCTCCTTCTTTGTCTACCATCAGGGCGCACCGTTTGCAGAAAAGCTCGATCCCGTCCTGCTCGCGCTCGTCTCCCTGTTCGTGACGAGCGAAACGAGCGATGCGATCCTGCGCGGATTCAAGACGGCGTTCCGCTTTGAGATCATCACCGATCACCCCGACGAGATCGCGGAGGAGATCATGCAGCGTCTGCACCACGGCGTGACGGAACTCAACGCCACGGGCATGTATTCCCATCACAACAAGTCGGTGCTGGTGTGCGTCATCCGCAAGCGTCAGGTGGGGGAGGTGCAGCGCATTTTGCACAAATATCCCGATACGTTTGCATCTTTTGCGCCCGTTTCCGAAGTATACGGCAAATTCCTCAAGTGATCGGACGAAATAAAAACAGGCGGCTCCTGTTCCGTGAGAGCCGCCTGTTTTTGATTTAAGATTTGGGGGAAGGGCCGTTCCGCCTGTGCGCCTTTTTCCATGCCTTGATCTCCTCAAGGCGCGCCTTGAACCGTCCCTCCAGGCCCTCCTCGGTGGGGGAATAGTACGTTCTGCCCTCCAGGCTGTCGGGCAGGCACTGCATATCGGTCAGTTTGTCGGCGCTGTCGTGCGCGTACTGGTATCCCTTGCCGTACTCCAGTTCCTTCATGAGCCGCGTGGGAGCGTTGCGGATGACGAGGGGGACAGGCTCGGCAAGCATGGTGAGTGCGTCCTTCTTCGCGCGCTCATAGGCGACGTAAAGGGCGTTCGACTTGGGCGTCAGCGACAGATATACGACCGCCTGCGTCAGGTGTACGCTGCACTCGGGCATGCCGATCAGGCGGCACGCCTCGAATGCCGCCACGCACAACTCGAGGGCGCGCGGGTCGGCAAGCCCCACGTCCTCGCTCGCGAACCGCGTGACGCGCCGCGCAATGTAGATGGGGTCCTCGCCCGCCTCCAGCATGCGCGCCAGCCAGTAGACGGCGGCGTCGGGGTCGGAGTTGCGCATGGATTTGTGCAGCGCCGAAATGAGGTTATAGTGCTCCTCTCCCTTCTTATCGTACAAAAGGGACTTTTTCGAGGTGATCTGTTCGATGGTTTCGGCGGTGACGAGCGTCTTGTCTCCCTCTGGCGTGCCGTTGAGCACCGCCATTTCCAGGGTGGAGAGCGCGCTGCGCGCGTCGCCGTTGGCGAAATTTGCAATGGCGCGGAGCAGTTCTTCGGAAATTTCCACCTGCTGATTGCCGAATCCGCGCTCGTCCTTCAGGGCATGGTGCAGAAGTTCGCACAGCTCGTCCGCCGAGAGCGCATGCAGCACGAACACCTTGCAGCGCGACAGGAGCGCCCCGTTGATCTCGAAGGAGGGGTTTTCCGTCGTGGCGCCGATCAGAATGATGCTGCCCTTTTCCACAAAGGGGAGAAAGGCGTCCTGCTGCGCCTTGTTGAAGCGGTGGATCTCGTCCACGAACAAAATGGTCTTTCCGCCGAACCTGCGGTTCTTTTCCGCCTGTTCCATCACCTGTTTGATCTCCTTGATGCCGCTCGTTACGGCGGAGAAGTCGATGAAGGTCGCCTTTGTGCGGTGTGCGATGATGCGCGCGAGCGTCGTCTTTCCCACGCCGGGCGGCCCCCAGAAGATCATGGAGCCGATCTGATCGCTTTCGATGAGCCGCCGCAGCACCTTGCCCTCGCCCAGAAGGTGCTTCTGGCCGCAGTATTCCTCCAGCGTGCGCGGGCGCAGCCGCGCCGCCAGCGGCTGCGAGGCGGGCGTTTCAAACAATGTTCCCTGTTCCGGCATGATGGTTCTCCCGTTGCGCCTGATTTTTCAACATTATATAAACTTTTCGCGCCCAAGTCAAGCGATGACGCATAAATTGCAAACAAAAGTTTGGAATATGACTTGTGCTTTCGCGCAAAATATGATATAATGCGTGCAGGAGGGCGGAATGAAACAGTACATTGCGATCGATCTCAAATCATTCTATGCCTCCGTGGAGTGCGTTGCGCGGGGGCTGGATGCTCTGACCACCAATCTCGTCGTGGCAGATGCGCGGCGCACGGAAAAGACTATCTGTCTCGCCGTATCGCCGTCGCTGAAGGCATACGGCATTCCGGGCAGGGCAAGGCTGTTCGAGGTCATCCAACGAACGCAGCAGGTCAACCGCGAGCGCAGGCGCAGCGCTCCGGGGCACGTGTTTTCGGGAAGTTCCTACAGCGATACCGAATTGAAAAGCGATCCTTCCCTGGCGCTCGGATATATCGTCGCGCCGCCGCGCATGGCATATTACATGCGCTACAGCGCAAAAATTTATGAAATTTATCTGAAGTATGTCGCACCCGAGGATATCCACGTCTATTCCATCGACGAGGTATTCATCGATGCGACGGCATATCTTCAGACGGCGGGAATGACGGCGCGCGAATTCGCCGGGACGATCATGGGGGACATCTACGCGCAGACGGGCATCACGGCAACGGCGGGCATCGGAACCAACCTGTACCTGTGCAAGGTGGCAATGGACATCGGCGCCAAGCACAGCCCGCCCGACGAAAACGGCGCGCGCATTGCCGAACTCGACGAGATCGGCTACCGCAAAACGCTCTGGGAGCACCGTCCCATCACCGATTTCTGGCGGGTCGGCAAGGGGTATGCGGACAAGCTGGCGGCGGTCGGCCTGTATACGATGGGGGATATTGCCCGCTGTTCGCTGGGAAAGGCGGGGGAGTACTACAACGAGGATCTGCTCTACCGCCTCTTCGGGGTGAACGCGGAACTTCTGATCGACCACGCATGGGGCTGGGAACCGTGTACGATCGCGGATATCAAGGCGTACCGGCCGCGTTCCAACAGCATCGGCGCGGGGCAGGTGCTGCAATGTCCCTATTCCTTCGACAAGGCAAGGCTCGTCGTGCAGGAGATGGCGCAGGGGCTTGCGCTCGAACTCGTTGCAAAGCGCCTTGTCACCGATCAGATCGTGATGACGGTGGGCTATGACGTGGAGAACAAGGACTATGACGGGGAATATACCACCGACCGCTACGGGCGCAGAATGCCCAAACATGCGCACGGAACGCAGAACCTGGAGCGGTATACGTCCTCCGAAAAGTATATTTCGCACGCGGCGGATACGCTCTTTGCGCGCATTGTGGATAGCAAACTGCTTGTGCGGCGCATCTATCTCACTGCCGCCCGCGTCGTCGCGGAGGGGGAGGGGGCAAAGGCGGCGCCCGAGCAGTTGGACCTGTTTACCGATCAGAGAGCGCTCGAGGCGCAAAGGCAGGCCGAGGACGAGGCGCTGGAGCGGGAAAAACGGCGCCAGCAGGCCGTGCTCGCCATCAAGGGCAAGTACGGGAAAAACGCCATTCTCAAGGGACTGAACTTTGAAGAGGGGGCAACGGCGAAGGAGCGCAACGAGACCATCGGAGGGCACAAGGCATGAGCAAATATGACGATATCCTGCATATGCCGCACCATGTTTCGAGCGTGCACCCGCACATGTCGGTCTCCGACCGTGCGGCGCAGTTCGCGCCCTTTGCCGCGCTCACGGGATATGAGGAGGTCATCGATGAGGCGGGCCGCCTGACCGACGTACGGGCGGAGGCGGACGAATCCCGCCTTGCCGAGCTGGACGAGCGGCTGCGCGAAGTCATGGAACACGGCGGGGAAGTGAGCATCGTGTATTTCGTGGAGGATGCGCGCAAACAGGGCGGGAGCTACCACACCGTCACAGGGAAAATCAGGCGGGTGGACGGCGTGTTCCGCCGCATCGTTATGGCGGACGGCTGCGTGATAGAGATGGAAAACATCGTCGATCTTTCCTGAGCGGAGCGGATACCCTCCCTGTGCAAGGGGCGAATGCGTGCGTCATGCGCAGCACCACGGTGTGGTGTGCGCGCACGCATGAGCTGGCAATTTTGCATATGTAAGCAAAATTGCTGACCAAGCGCAAGGTCTACTTGCGTGAGACGGTGCCGGGCTTGCGAGGCGGGAGGGTTGTGGCTCAACGTCATTCCGAGCGGAAGGAAGTGGAGCGCCCGATGCAAGGAAAGATACCCGCTTGCGGAAGTATTTTGACGAAGCAGCGCACAAGGCGTAGCCGCAGTAAGAATCCCCTCGCAAAGGGCAGAAAGCACAAAACCGCGTTCGCATGCCCGTAAGACAACGTAGCAGGGGATTCTTCACTTCGTTCTGAATGACGGTCGGCGGACAAGGGGATGAGGGGGCGCGCGCAGACGAGGGGGAAAGCAAAGCATAAAAATGACATAAATATGCGATAAAACAGAAATATTTGTTATATTTATAATCGTTATCACGAAATTTGATTTTTGTAAATCGCATATTATCACATTCATTCGCTTGACAGGACGGGGGGTATATTTGGTATACTAATAGAGTTCAATCAGATTTTAAGCTCGCAGTATTCTGTGCATAAGCCGCTGCAAGGCTGGCGGCGCATGGAATGGTGCGGGCAAGGTATTTTTGAGATACCAAGGAGAGAAAGAAGAGTATGATGAAGAATCCTGCTCGCAAAACATGGTTTGCCGCTCTGGGTATGCTGCTGTTGCTGCTGATTTCCCTTGCGGCAGCGGCATGTGCGCCCGCCACGTATACGCTGACGTTTGTCACGAACGGTGCGGCGGAAATTGCACCCATCACGGCGGAGGCGGGGGCGGAGATCACGCCGCCCGAAGATCCCGTGCGCGATGACGGTGCGGCATTTGAAGGCTGGTACACGAGTGCCGATTTCTCGGGCGAGGCGGTGGAGATCCCTTCTACAATGCCCGCGGAAAATATCACCTATTACGCAAAATTTGCCGAGACCGCAACGGCGACGCTCACGCTCGACGCGGGGGAATACGGCACGCTCGGCCAGACGACCTATGAACTTTCCGTCGGCGAGAGCGTGCTGGATTTTGTGTCGGACATCGCTCCCACGCCCGCGAGCGGCCTGACTTTTGCCGGCTGGTATGTGGGCAACACCATTCTCGGCGCTGCGCTTACGATGCCCGCCGCAGGGCTTACGCTCAACGCCCGTTACACCGTGCCCTATACGGTGGAAGTGTACCTGCAGACCGAACCCGGCGGGGAGGAGTATTCGCTCTCGCAGGATGCGGCTATCGAGGGCGGGAGCGGCCTTGTCGGATCGGTGGTCGATCTTGCCGATTCGCTCGGCAGTGCCGTTACGGGGTATCGCCTGAACGAAACGCGCTCGGAGGCCATCACGTTGGGCGCCGACAGCGCGCAGAATGTCTACAAGGCATATTTTGACATTCAGTCCATCACGGTCTATTACATTTCGGCGGAGCCGGACGGCGCAACCGTCAACGGCGAAATGGCAAACAGCACCTTCTATTACGGCATGGAGGGTACGCTTTCGCCCAACGCCTATTCGCTGACTTCCGAAGATGCAAGTTACCGTTTCGCGGGCTGGGCGCTCAGTCAGGGCGGTGCGGTCGAATATACCAACGGGAAATCGGCCAAGTTCAACACAAATGCCGATTACGTCATTCTGTATGCGGTGTGGAACCGCAGCATTGCCGACTATAACGGCGGATCCGACTTGCTGTATGTGCTGCAGGAAGAGCCGAACACCATTCTTCTGGAGCGGCAGGGGCTTGAGGATAAGACGGGCTACTACGACGCCACCCAGCGCACTTTCTGGTTCGGCAATAGCTACGAAGATAACGATCTTCCCCGCGGGCGCGTCTCGGCGGACGGCACAACGTTCACCTATTTCTACAGCGATGTGGAATCTCAGATCGGTTATACGCGCTACGATTGGGAAGGGGACGAAGCGCCTGTCACGACGGGCGAGTGCCTTGTGCTCGACGGCGTGGACGGCGCCACCTATTATGCGAACAGCGACGATACGGAGGGAACTCCGGGCACCTATGTTTCCGCAGGCAGCGACTATCTGTTTACGTCCGAGGCGGTAGATGCGGATGGAGACCCCGTTCGTACCTTCCATTTCCAGCTTGGCACCTACACGCCGGACGTGGGCGAGGCGCAGGACGTGTTCCTGATAAGCGACGGCGCGGGCGGAACTTACTATTATTACCTGAACGGGAATCTTTCTTTCCCCGCTCTCATTCTGGACGGCTATGGCAGCGTAACGTATGTTCAGGATATGTCGTCGAACCCGATATACGGCACATACGAAATCGTTCTCGGAATCGATGAGACCTATGTGTATTTTATCCTGACCTTCGGGGAGCAGGAACTGATCGTGTGCCCCAGGTCGGTAAGCGACACGTCTACGGGAACCAGCTATATGGTTTACGAGGTCGATGACGGGCTGCGCGGCGATTACACCATCACCACGGACGAGGGGACCTGGACGCTGGAACTCGACGGATTCAGCACGATTGGCTCCGGACGTCTCAAGTACACGTTCGCCGCAACCAGATCGGAGACGGCTACAGACAGCGGCACCGTGGCATATTCCTACCTTGCCTCCTACACGGATGACGGCGTCGACTATGCCGGGTTTGTGTTTGCAACGGGAACGTCTGTAAATCCCATCTATCACTTTGTACTCTGTGATCTGACGGCGGATACGGCGAAGTTTGTCAACGATGAGATCGGTACTTACACGGAATACAATTCCACAAGCGGGCTGTATACACAGCTGCTTTTGAACGGCAAGGGCGGCGCGGTGCTCTCCGTCATGCTGACGGACGGGACCTACCTGCCTGCCCTCAAGGGGACGTATACAGCGATCGATGCGGATAACCGTTACTATCGGTTCGCATTGGATTCGTATGTCGGCGGCGATACGCTGGAGGATGTTCGGACTCTGCTCGAAGAGGCATACGGCTCGTTCAATGCATGGATCGGCACGATCAACGAAACGGCGGTCTATATCATTTCCGATGGACTCAACGGAAAGACCTTTGACTTTACCATCGGTGAGGGCGAAACCCGTATAGAGTATTCCCTGTCGCCCGACGGCATGTGGACGGCGGAATTGGTGCAGCAGTCCGGTTCGGCAGGCACTTCTGATGTAAACTATATCGTCATGGAGGGTTATTCGGACGGAACGCACGACTATGACTTCCTGCTGTTTGAGATCGGCGATGTTACTTATGCTCTGCGCATCGATCGAAATAATATGGCAGGTCCAACGATACAGGTCGCCGATACGGACATCTTCGACAGCACATCGGACTATGTAAATCTGTCAGTCTCTTTCGACTATGCAACGGAGTATGTCTATTACGATATGTTCGATGCATCGGGGCTGGAGGGCGGTTTTGCCACGGTGGGCGAACAGCTGCGGATCTTCCCCGACGGTCACGCGATCATTCAGGCAGAAGCGGACGGCGCTCTGAAGATCATTGCGGAGGGCACAATCACCACTTCCGGTATAGACGACGTCTACGGCAGAAAGCTGCTCACATTCACTGTATCCGAGGGCGGAACGGGATATGATACGGACTATCAGAATTTTTCGTTCTGCTACCTGTACGGGGTTGATTCTTCATACAATGTACTCGGCTATTTCCTTGCTTACACGCGTGATTATGCAAATAAGACGGTGACGATCGGCACCGAAACATTCACGCTGACGGGGTATGGCGTTGCGCAGAACGGCACCAAATATTTCTACTCGGTTTCGCAAGACGAGAGTGGAAGATGGTGGATCACGATCTTTGAAGGTAATTCCTCTTCCATGATCACAGCCCGCCTTGCGGAAGACTGGAATCCAGGCGATACAACATGGACGATCGAGCCGTTGGGCGACGAGGCAGGAACCTATGCCACATATGTGGATGAGACGACCATCTATGAGCTTGACTTGGACGGCTACGGCGCAGCAACGCTTTATTCCTACAATACGGGAACGGGCGAATTGTCGGCCGTCGCAACGGGCACGTATGAGCATGTGACGGAAGGGGACTATTACCTCGTTACTTGGTCTGATTGGGCCGATGCATCCTTCGTGCGGTTTGTCGTCGATGACGAAGGCTACTTCTACATGTATGTCAATGCAGAAGAGGAAACGTATACGTTTGCGGACGGCTCTACCCTTGTGCACGATGCGTATGACCGCGTGCTCTACACCGCGGGCGGCTTGACGCAGGATGCGGCATATTCCGTTCAGGAGGTCGGCGGCGCTCGTTATCTCACCTTCTACCTGTATGTGACAGACGAGGAGGGGACGCAGCAGCTTCAGAGGCAGGGTGTCTACCGCATCGATGCGGACAACAAGCTTACGGCGGTCACGCAGGACATCGTGGGTACATATGGCTTGTTCGAGAACGGCAGTGTGACAAACGGCTCGCTTGTGCTCAACGGGTTCGGGGGCGCCACGTATACCCCTGCGGACGGCAGCGCCGTCACGGGTACGGTTGTCCTTGCTGACACAAGTACGACGGATGCACATGTTGAGTATATCTTTACACAGTCCGATTCCGATTCGCCGCTTACGTTCCGTTTCATCCTTACGCAGGTGTCGGCTGGAAACACAACCGTTAACACCTTTGTCATCTACGATGAGAAGAACGATTACGAGATCGTTCAGGACGACTGGTCTTATCTCACCGTCGACGGCTATATGAACGCAACGTATGTCGACTACTATGGCGTCGTGTACAGCGGCAATTATGCCATGTATGGCGACATTCTGTACCTGTACAGTTCGTCTGTGAGCCTGTATCTCAAGATTTCCGGCACGGGCACAGATCGCACCTTTGAGCGCTATACGGAGCCGTATATCGTGTATGAGAATGTTTTGGTCGGCTATCAGGGCAACGGCGGCGCGGTCACGATCCCTGAGGCTGTTACTTCGATTGCCGACGGCGTGTTCATGGGCCGCACGGACATCACGAGCGTTGACCTGAACGACGTTACCACGATCGGCGCTTATGCCTTTGCAAACTGCACCGCGCTGACATCCGTCACGGGCGGCAGCGTCATCACGATCGGTGCTTATGCCTTTGCCGCCACGGCACTGACTTCCTTCACGGGCGACAGCGTTCAGACGGTCGGCGACTATGCCTTTGCTTACTGCTACGCGCTGGCAAGCGCCTCGTTCGGAACTTCCCTTACTACCATCGGCGAGGGCGCATTCACCATTGTGGAGGGCGGCACGGCTGTGGCATTCTCCCTGACCATCGCGGCGACAGGCGCTCCCACGCTTGGCGCGGACGCCTTTGCAAACCGCACCGAATTGAAGGTGTATGTGCCGTCTGCGGCTGTTGACGCCTATCAGGCGGCCGAGGGTTGGTCGGACTATATGGATTCGATTTCCGCGATCGCCGGCACCGAAACGGGCGACGGCACCGATTCCGGCTCCGTGGCTGACCCCGAACCGGACGACAGCACCGCCGCCGCAGCGTAACGAATTCCGCTCGCCGCGGAGCGGAACACGTCCGTTTCCGTCATTCCGAGGAGCGGCGCAGCCGCGACGTGCCCTCGCAAAGGATAGAGAGCGCAAAACCGCATTCTTTTGCCCGTAAGACAACGTAGTAGGGGATTCTTCACTTCGTTCTGAATGACGGTGGGCGAGCATCTAGGTACAACGCCATAACTTTGCTGTTAAAAGACACAAAAACGGGACCCTTGCGGTTCCGTTTTTCTCGTAATTTTTCAGACACAAAAAAACAGGACGCACAGCCCTGTTTTTTGTGTGGCGGAAGGTGAGGGATTCGAACCCCCGGATGCTTTCACATCAACGGTTTTCAAGACCGCCGCGTTCGACCGCTCCGCCAACCTTCCGTACTCAGTGTATTGTACCACAGCGCGCGAAAAAAAGCAAGCGATTGTGCGCACCTGCGGCGCGCCTGATGGCATACGATAGACAGGATATATCCATAGGGGGAAAGTATGGGGGAGAGAGGGTGCGATCTGCAGGCGCTGCGTGCGCTGTCGCCCGCCTATGCGGGCAGGAACGGGGAGCTGACGGCGATCCTGCAATACGTCTATCAGGGGATCCTGCTCAGCGGCTGCGGCAAGGAGAAGGAGGCAAAACAGCTCATCCGCATTTCGGTCGAGGAGATGCACCACCTCGAAAAAATCGGGGGACTGCTTGTAAAATTGGGTGTGCCGCCCGTCTTTACGGCATGCCCGCCCTATCCGGTGGCATATTATTCGGCGTCCAATGTGGACTATTCCCGTCCCATTGCGCAGATGCTGGCGGCGGACATCCGCGCCGAACAGGAGGCGATCGCCTGCTACACGCGCATTCTGGATGCCGTACAGAACGAGGAGGTGCGCGCAGTCATTGCGCCGATCCGTGCGGACGAGGAGCGCCATCTTGCGATCCTGCGCGAGATGCAGGCGGCGCTGTAAAGGCGTCCACGACCGCTGAGGGATTTTCGGGCATGAATTTCCAATAGCGCACGGGCATGTAGCCCTTCATCTGTTTCAGCCGCTCGCGCGAGGGGATGTTGACGCTTGCATAGTACTGCCGCCAGAGCGTCTGCCAGCCCGCCTCGTCGGCGGACAGGGCGATCTCCGCGCGCGCAAGGGGCGCGGTGAAGGTGTGTTCGCCGTCCCAGACTGCCGCCTTGGAGCGGCGCACGTCGTGAATGACGAAGGGGATGTTCGGCAGCCTGGCGCGGAAGTGGGGCAGGAGCAGGTCGCTCACGTCGTGGTCGGGGGCGATGGGCGCATAGAGCGCCCCGCTCTCGCACTCCATAAAGCGGACGAATCCCTTCAGGCGGTGCACCTCCAGCCCGACGCGGCGGATGCATTCCGATGCCTGCCGGACGGCGTCCTCGGCGAATTCGCCCCGCACGGGGCGTTTGCGGTCGGCAAGCAGGCGGAAGTAGCAAAAGGCGGTCTGCCCGCGCTCCGCCTCCCCGCTGCGCAGAAGCATGTCGAGGTCGTGCATGCAGCGCCCGTCGAAGGATGTGAGCCGCTGCGCGCAGCGCCTTGCCCGTTTCCTGTCGGCGGGCACAAAGACGCTCTGTTGCCCGAGGGAGAGCTGGCGGCTGCCCGTCGTGAGGTAGGCGTCTTCATCGCGGAAGGCGCATAGAAACGCCGTCAGAAAGGCGTCTTTGCTGCCGTCAAAAAAGTAGATCATAGTTCCCCCGTGCGTGCGGACAGGGCCGCCGTGTCAAACAGAGAGAGCTGCTGTGCGCGTTCGGCGTGCTCGCCCGCCGTGAGCAACCCGCGCACCGCCAGTTCGTTTTTTTCACCGTAAAATTTCCCGCTTGCCGTGATGAAGTGGCGCGCCCGCCGCAGCACGACGCGCATTTTTTTCAGGTGCTCGAAGGTGAGTGCCGTGTATCTGCGCGCGGCAATGATCTTCTGTGCGCTCCTGCCACCGATGCCGGGCACGCGCAGCAGCATTTCGAGGGGCGCGCGGTTGACCTCGACGGGGAAGAGGTGAAGGTTCCTGAGCGCCCAGGCGCATTTCGGATCGACGTCGAGGGGGAGATTTTCGTCCTCGGGGACAAGCTCTTCCACGTCGAACCCGTAAAAGCGCAGCAGCCAGTCCGCCTGATAGAGACGGTGTTCGCGCAGGGCGGGGCTTTGCACGGCGGGCAGAAGGGAATCCTCCACGACGGGCGAATAGGAGGAATAGTAAACGCGCCTGAGACCGTTCGCGCGGTACAGGCTCTGCGTCAGGCGCAGGATCTGTCCGTCCCGTTCGGGGGATGCGCCAACGATCATCTGCGTCGTCTGTCCGGCGGGCAGAAAACTGCCCTTGCGCTTTTCCGCACGGAACACGGCGCGCTCGCGCTGCAGCTGTTTCATGGGCAGAAGAAGGCTCTCCCTGCTCTTTTGCGGGGCGAGCAGTTTCAGGCTTTTTTCGCTGGGGAGTTCCAGGTTGTAGCTCATCCTGTCGGCATATTTTGCCGCCTCGGTAACGAGCAGCGGGTCGGCTTTTGGGATGCCTTTTACGTGGACGTATCCGAAAAAACGGTACTTCGTGCGCAGCAGGCGCACGGTGCGCACAAGCAGTTCCATCGTGTGGTCGGGGGAGATGTGCACCGCCGAGGAGAGGAACAGTCCCTCGATGTAGTTGCGCTTGTAAAAATCGACGGTCAGCTCGCAGATCTCTTCCGGCGTCGCCGTGGCGCGCGGCACGTCGCAGCTGCGGCGGCTCATGCAGTATTTGCAGTCGAACACGCAGTCGTTGCTCATCAGCAGTTTGAGCAGGGAGACGCACCGCCCGTCCGGCGTGAAGGAGTGGCAGCAGCCGTCCGGCATGCCGTTGCCGATGCCGCCCGCATTGCGCCTGCCGCTCCCCGACGAGGAGCACGAGACATCGTATTTTGCACTGTTTGTGAGGATCTTCAGTTTCTCTTCCGCGATCATATGCATAGTATATCACGGTATGTCCAGGAAGTCAAACATTCGTTCGCATATTTTGCAAAAAAATCAGATTGCAAAGCGAGGAAAAATGTGGTATACTGAATGAGTGCAGAGCCTGATATCGTTTTCACGTGAATTTCACAAGTTGATAAAGCGATATTAAAGGAAAGGCATTATACTTGATGCACACATACAGGAGGAAGTCATGAAGATACTTATCGTAGACGACGAGGAGATGATCCGTGCTGTGCTGCGCGAATATATCGAGTTCGAGGGCGGCGAGGCGGACGAGGCGTGCGACGGCATGGAAGCGGTGAAGATGTGCCGCGACAACGACTATGACGTCATCCTGATGGACGTGATGATGCCGCGGCTGGACGGCTTTTCTGCGGTCAAGGAGATCAGAAAGTTCAAGCAGACGCCCGTCATCATGCTCTCGGCACGCGGAGAGGAGTACGACAAGCTCTTCGGCTTTGAGATCGGCTCGGACGACTATGTGACCAAGCCCTTCTCCCCCAAGGAGGTCATGGCGCGTATCCACGCCGTGATGAAGCGGGGCAAGCCCGCACGGGAGGGCGCGGGGCAGATGTACGACTTCGAGGGGCTGCACATCGACATGGCGGGGCGCAGTGTCACGGTGGACGGTGAAAAGGCTGACCTCACTCCCAAGGAATACGAGCTGCTCTTTTACTTTGTGCAGAACAACGGCGTGGCGCTCACGCGCGAGCGCCTTCTGAACAAGGTGTGGGGATATGACTTCTACGGCGACGACAGGACGGTAGATACCCATGTCAAGATGCTGCGGGGCAACCTGAAGGAATACCGCAAATTCATCGTGACGCTGCGGGGACTTGGCTATAAGTTCGAGGCGTAAATTTTGAGAGGAGCCGGACGGCGGTATGGTGCGTGCGGGCAAAAACAAGCGGGAGAGGACGGGCAAGAGCCTGAGCCTGATTTTGTGGTTTGCCTTTTCCCTGTTTGCGCTGCTGGTCGTCGTTGTGTTTGTGCTCGTGCAGAACGCGCTCGTCGTGCGGCAATACCGCGAGAGCACGCTCGATATGCTCGAAGAAGCGGGCGAGGCCATGTCGGAAGAGATCGCCGCGCTCGGTTCAAGCTCCACAAGGCTGGAGCGCCGCCTGATCAATATCGCCAACGACTATGGGCTGACCGTTACCCTCTTTTATCAGAACGGGCAGCCGATATTCAACCTGACCGATCAGTCCGATTACAGCGCGTTCGCGGAATTTTTGCGCGAAATGCGCGATTCGGGCGCGATGTCCTCCTTTTATGTCTCCGAACAGGAGGGCGCGCTCGTGCTGGCGCAGGCGGTCACGGTGGATACGCAGCCCGCGTTTCTCTGTCTTTCCGCTTCCATGCAGGGGTATCTCGATCTGGAGAGCGGGTTGCGCTGGATGTCCGTCATCACGGCGCTCGTTGCCGTCGTGCTTGCGTTTGTCGTGAGCGCATTCGTGGCGAACTTCATCACCCGTCCCGTCACCGAGGTGACGACGCGTGCACAGGAACTGGCACGGGGCAATTACGACATTGCATTCCGCAAGGACTACTTCTGCGCGGAGATCCGCGAACTTTCGGACGCGCTCGACCACGCCCGTTCGGAGATCGCCAAGGCGGACACCATGCAGAAGGAGCTGATCGCCAACGTCTCGCACGACTTCAAGACGCCGCTGACCATGATCAAGGCGTATGCCTCCATGATCCGCGAGATCTCGGGCGAGAACAAGCAAAAGCGCGACGCCCACGCAAAGGTCATCATCGACGAGTGCGACAGGCTCACCATGCTCGTGAGCGACCTGCTCGATCTGTCCAAGCTGCGCGCGGGGGTGGACGGCGAGGAAAAGCGTTCCGTGTTCAACCTGTCGGAGGAAGTGTGCGCCGTTGCCGAGCGGTTTTCCTATCTGAGCGAGACGGAGGGATACGTTATTGAGACGGACGTGGAGGACGAACTCTACACCGAGGCGAACAAAGAACGCATTGCGCAGGTGTTCTACAATCTCATCGGCAATGCGGTGAACTATACGGGCGAGGACAAGCGGGTGCGCGTCAGGCTGTACAGGAAGGGCGAAAACGCGCGCTTTGAAGTCATCGATTCGGGCAAGGGTATCCCTGCGGACGAGCTGGATACCATTTGGGACAGATACTATCGCTCGGGGGCGTCGCACAAGCGGCCCGTGAGCGGCACGGGGCTGGGGCTTTCCATCGTCAAGAACATTCTTTTGCGGTACGACTGTCCGTTCGGGGTCATCTCCGAACCGGGCAAGGGGAGCTGTTTTTGGGCGGAGTTTCCGCCGCCCGGAGAGCCTGACGGCGAAGAACGCCGCGGCATGCGCCGCAGCAAGGAGGAGGCATGAAAAACAGGATAGGGGCAATGCTGCTCGCGTTGCCCGTGACTGCGGGCGGTCTGTCCCTGTTTACGGGGCGGACGCAGGCGTCCGCAAATTCCGCGCCCGCATACTGGACGGGGTCGGACGGTTCGGGAGTCGTCGCCGTCTACGAGGGGGGCGAATGTCCCATCGAAGTAAAAAACGAAACACTCACGTTCCGCATTCCCGACCTGCCGCTGCAGACGATGGAAGGCTATGCATCCACCGTCACGGCGGAATACGAGCTGTACAATCCGACGGAGCATGATGTGGAACTCACCCTCCTTTTCCCCATCGGGTTCCGTCCCGAATACTACGACGTCTACCGCGAGAACGGCACGCTGCTGCCCGGTGCGGAGGCATATTCGGTCAGCCGGACGGCGGGCGGCGAGACGCAAGCGGCGGACGTCACCTTCCGCCATACCTATTCGGGCAGCCGCAGCTATGATTTCGGCAAGATACAGATGACGCAGCTGGCACAGCAGCTTCCCTCGGACAGCTATGCCGCGGATGCGTTCTTTCAGCGGGACATGCGCGTGACGCGCTATTCCTATACGGTCACGGCACCCGCGGATTCCGGTTATTATACGTTCTGTTTCATCTATGACTGCGATCGGCTCAGGACGCGTGTGTTCTGCGAAGACGGCAAGACGGGCGCCACGGGGGATGGCAGAGGCATCGCATATGCCTTTCTCTCTGCGGGCGAGACGCGTGAAATTACCTTTTATGCCGTGGGGGAACAGATCCCGCAGGCGAACATCGAGACCAAACTGTGTGTCGGCGTCGGGAACTACTCCGAACGGGCGGAAGGAGGTTCGGTGTCCGTTCTGACGGAGAGCACGCAGAGCTTTGCGGAATTCGTGGAAAGTTTCCGTCCCGATGAACAGACGGAATACGGCGGTGTGAGCGAGATGGACTGGTACAATGCCGTGGTCGCCATGCTTTCGAATGAAGAGAGCGGTACGCTCTTCCTGTCGGACGACCTGCCCATTATGGATTACCTCATGCTGTGGTGTGAGTATACGCTGACCATTTCCGCGGGGGAGACCGTTCTGAACGCCGTCACATCGCCGCTCTATCCGGGCATCGAAGGTTCTACACCGGACTATACCTACGAATATATGCTCTCGCCTGCGCTCTACTGGGCGGATTTCGGCGCCATCACCATCCGTGTAGAGACGCCCTATTATCTCACGGGCAGCACGCTGCAGTTTACGCAGCAGGAGGACGGGTACGTCTACACGAAAAGTTCGCTGCCCATGTGCGATCTTTCTTTCACCATCCGTGAGAGTGCGGACACGATTGTTCCCTTTAATCCTTACGACAACATTGCGCCGACCATCGTCACGGCGCTCATTCTGCTCGGCGCGGTGGTCGTCATCGCGGTCGTGATCGCCGTCGTGGCGGTCCACGTGCAGCGGCGCAACCGCAGGATGCTCATCGAGCAGCTCGACCGCGGCAGGGTGCAGGAAGGGCACATCGACCTGCCAGAAGATCGGAACAAAGGGGACCATGACGGGACCGCTTAAAGACGGGAGGGCGACCTCCCTTTTTTGTTGAGCAAATTTCGGGGGTATGTTTTGGTGGACTTTTTGCGCCGGATGTGGTATAATGGCGCGCGAAACACGGAGTACTCAGAATGCTTGAATTACAACATGTCAGTTTTGCCGCCGACGACGGCGACAGCGAAAAAGAGATCCTGGACGACGTTTCCCTCACGGTAAGCGAACGGTTTGTCGCCATCACAGGCCCTAACGGCAGTGGGAAATCCACGCTCGCCAAGCTCATTGCGGGCATCATCCGCCCCACGCAGGGCAAGATCATGCTGGACGGGGAGGACATCACGCAGCTCTCCGTCACCGAGCGTGCACACCGCGGTATCTCCTATGCCTTCCAGCAGCCCGTCCGTTTCAAGGGGCTGACGGTCAAGGACCTCATTTCCCTTGCCGCGGGCAAGAGCCTTACGGTCAGCGAGGCGTGCGGGTACCTGTCCGAGGTGGGGCTTTGCGCGCGCGACTATGTCGGAAGAGAGGTGAACGCCTCTCTTTCGGGCGGGGAGCTCAAGCGCATCGAGATCGCCACCGTGCTCGCGCGCGGAACCAAGCTCTCGGTATTCGACGAGCCGGAGGCGGGCATCGATCTGTGGAGTTTCCAGAACCTCATTTCGGTGTTTGAAAAGATGCACGCGCGCACCAACGGGAGCATTCTCATCATCTCCCATCAGGAACGCATCCTCAACATTGCGGACAAGATCATCGTCATCGCGAACGGCAGGGTGACGAAACAGGGCACGCGGGAAGAGGTGCTGCCCGGGCTGCTTGCGGGCAGGATCTGCCCCGCGCTGGAAAATTGAGCGGGGCGCGCAGGCGCGCCATTCGGACAGGACAGGAGTTGATATGGACGAACTTGAAAAAATGTTATTGATGCAGATCGCCGATCTGCACAAGGTGCCGGACGGCGCCTACAATATCAGGAAAAACGGCGAGGCGGACGGGCGGCGCAGCACCCCCCACATCCGCATCGAGGCGCGCAAGGACGGGAAAGCGGGCATCGACATCTTTATCTCGAAACAGACGCAGGGCGAGAGCGTGCACATTCCCGTCGTGATTACCAAGACGGACTACCGCGAGACGGTGTACAACGACTTCTATGTGGAGGAGGGGGCGGACGTTCTGATCATCGCGGGCTGCGGCATCCACAACTGCGGGCAGGCGCTCAGCGAGCACAGCGGCATCCACACCTTCCACGTCGGAAAGGGCGCCAAGGTGAAGTATGTCGAAAAGCACTACGCCTCGGGGGACGGCAACGGCGAAAACATCATGAACCCGACGACGGACATCCGCCTTGAAGAGGGGGCGCGGCTGGAGATGGAGACGACGCAGATCAAGGGCGTCGATTCTACCGTGCGCACGACGCGCGCGCAGCTTGCCGCGCAAGCCGAACTGGTCATCCGCGAAAAGATCTATACGCACGGCAGGCAGTACGCCAAGACGGATTTCTCTGTCACGCTCGACGGCGACGGCGCGGGGGCGGACGTCGTGTCCCGTTCGGTCGCGGCGCAGTCCTCGCGGCAGGAATTTTACCTGCGCATCGACGGAAACGGCGTCTGCCACGGGCACAGCGAATGCGACGCCATCATCATGGACGACGCGCAGGTGGTCGCCATTCCCGCACTCGCGGCGAACAGTGTGGACGCCGAGCTGGTCCACGAGGCGGCGATCGGCAAAATTGCGGGCGAACAGCTCCTCAAACTCATGACGCTCGGGCTGACCGAGCAGCAGGCGGAAGAGCAGATCATCAAGGGATTTTTGAGCTGACCGCAAAAATTTTCGTTATTTTCGGCATGGGACGGCGGACGCCGTCCCTTTTTTTCGCATTTTTTCGGAAGGGGGGCGCGAAAAATGGCGGAAAAACCCTCCTTGCAAAAATTTTTTTAAGAAATTTACGGGAATTATTGACAACCCCTCTGCAATCGGATATAATGAAAACGATGTAAGAAACGATATTGCAGGAGGAATTCATGAGCAACGAAATCATTCCCGAAAAGAAACCTTTGACGGAAGAGTACCTGAAGAAGATGGACGCATACTGGCGTGCGGCAAACTACCTTGCGGCGGCGCAGCTGTACATGCTGAAAAATCCGCTCCTTCGCGAGCCGCTCACGCGCGACCAGGTGAAAAAGAAGATCGTCGGCCACTGGGGCACCGTTCCCGGGCAGAACTTCGTCTACGTCCACCTCAACCGCGTCATCAAGAAGTTTGACCTCGACATGATCTTGCTGTCCGGCCCCGGGCACGGCGGCAACTTCTTCGTCGCCAATTCCTATCTCGAGGGAACGTATTCCGAAGTCTATCCCAACGTCTCCGAGGACGAGGCGGGCATGACGAGGCTGTGCAAGCAGTTCTCCTTCCCGGGCGGCATCTCGTCGCACGTTGCGCCCGAGACGCCCGGCTCCATCAACGAGGGCGGCGAACTGGGCTATTCCATCGCGCATGCCTACGGCGCGGTATTCGACAATCCTGACCTCGTCGCGGCGGTCATCGTCGGCGACGGCGAGGCGGAGACGGGGCCGCTTGCCACCGCATGGCACTCCAACAAGTTCCTCAACCCCGTCACGGACGGCGCAGTGCTGCCCATCCTGCATCTGAACGGGTTCAAGATCAACAATCCCACCGTCTTTGCGCGCATTTCCAAGGATGAAGTCAGAAGTTTCTTCCACGGCTGCGGCTACAAGCCCTACTTCGTGGAGGGGGACGACCCCATGCCCATGCACAAGAAGATGGCGGAGACGCTGGACAAGTGCATCAAGGAGATCAAGGAAATTCAGAGAAAGGCGCGCGAGGAGGGCGTGACGGAGCGCCCGTTCTGGCCGATGATCGTCCTGCGCACGCCCAAGGGCTGGACGGGCCCCAAGGTCGTGGACGGCAAGCACATCGAGGGGAGCTACCGCGCCCATCAGGTGCCCATCACGATGGACAAGCCCGAGCACCTCGATCTTCTGAAGGAGTGGCTGCTCTCCTATCATCCCGAAGAACTCTTTACCGAGGACTATAAGTTAAAGCCCGAACTCAGGGCGCTTGCGCCCAAGGGGGACAGGCGCATCTCCGCCAACCCGCACGCCAACGGCGGCAAGCTCTTGAAAGATCTGCGCCTGCCTGACTTCACCAAGTACGGCGTGAAGATGGATGCGCCCGGCACGGTCAAGGCGCAGGACATGCTCGAACTCGGCGCATATATCCGCGACGTACTCAGACTGAACGAGGAGAGCCGCAACTTCCGCATGTTCGGTCCGGATGAGACGATGTCCAACCGCATGTATGCGGCGTTCGAGGCGTCCTCGCGTCCCTTCGAGGGGATAATTTACGATAAGCCCGCGCCCGAGGACTGCGTGTACGTCGAGGACGACAACGTGGCGCCGCAGGGCAGGATCATGGACGCCTACCTCTCCGAGCACATGTGCGAGGGCTGGCTGGAGGGCTACATTTTAACGGGACGTCACGGATTTTTCGCGTCCTATGAATCCTTCATCCGCGTGGTGGACTCCATGGTCTCCCAGCACGCAAAGTGGCTGAAGGTCACCAACGAATTGCCTTGGCGGCAGGATATTTCCTCGCTCAACCTCATTCTCACCTCCAACGTCTGGCAGCAGGACCACAACGGGTTTACCCATCAGGACCCCGGGTTCCTCGATCACGTCTCCACCAAGAAATCGGACGTCGTGCGCTGCTACCTTCCGCCGGATGCCAACTGCCTGCTGTCCTGCTTCGACCACTGCGTCAAGAGCAAGGGCTATATCAACGTCATCGTGGCAAGCAAGCACCCGACCTATCAGTGGTTGACGATGGACCAGGCGGTCAAGCACTGCACGCAGGGCATCGGCGTGTGGCCGTGGGCGTCCAACGATGCGGGCGAGGAGCCCGATCTCGTCATGGCGTGCTGCGGCGATACGCCCACCATCGAGGCGCTTGCGGCAACCACCATCCTGCGCGACTACATGCCCGAACTCAAGATCAGGTTTGTCAACGTCGTTGACCTGATGAAGCTCGACTCGCATGAAAATCACCCGCACGGTCTCAGGGACGACGCGTTCGACGCCATCTTTACCAAGGATAAGCCCGTCCTCTTCGTCTATCACGGCTATCCCAAGCTCATTCACGAACTCACATATACCCGTCACAACCGCAACATCAAGGTGTTCGGCTATATGGAGGAGGGGACCATTACTACGGGCTTTGATATGCGCGTACAGAACCACATCGACCGGTTCCACCTCGTGCGCGAGGCAATGATGAGCCTGCCCCAGCTGGGCAACAAGGGTACTTTCCTTGTGCAGATGATGAACGACAAGCTTGTCGAGCACCGCAACTATATCGCGGAATACGGCGAGGACCTGCCGGAGATCCAGAACTGGAGATGGCATACGCCCGATCAGAAGTAACGCCTGCCATGCAGGCAGGAACGCCCGCACAGGTTTGCGGGCGTTCTTTACGGGCGCGCGTTGCAAGGGGCGGAAAATTCTGACAAATGCGGATAAATTTTCCGATTTGCTATTGAATTTTTTCCCGAAGTATTCTATAATAGAAGTATGTAAAACTGTCAGGGGGGGTTATTATGCAAAACAATGCAGCAGCATGCATCGGGAGCGGCAGGACTGCGCTCGGCATCGAATTCGGTTCGACGCGCATCAAGGCGATCCTTGTGGATGAAAACAACGCGCCCATCGCGTCGGGCAGCCACGAATGGGAGAACCGTCACGACAACGGCATCTGGACGTATACGCTCGAGGATATCCGCCTCGGGCTGCAGGATTGCTATGCGCAGCTCGCAGCGGACGTGAAAAAGCAGTACGGTATTCCGCTCACCACCATCGGCGCGCTCGGCATCTCCGCCATGATGCACGGCTATATGGTGTTTGACAAACAGGACAGGCTGCTCGTTCCCTTCCGCACCTGGCGCAACAACACGGCGGCAGAGGCGGGAGACAAGCTCACCGAGCTGTTCAACTATCACATTCCCGCGCGCTGGTCCATCGCGCACCTGTATCAGGCCATTCTCAACGGCGAGACGCACGTGAAGGACATTGCCTTCCAGACGACGCTCGAAGGGTATGTGCACTGGATGCTGACGGGCAGAAAGGTCATCGGCATCGGCGAGGCGTCGGGCATGTTCCCCGTCGATCCCGCCACCAAGCGCTACGACAGCGGCATGCTCGCCAAATTCAACAACCTTGTTGCGGGAAGGGTGCCCTTCAAAGTGGAGGACATCCTGCCCGAAATTCTGCTTGCGGGCGAGGATGCGGGCACACTCACGCCCGAGGGGGCAAAGTTCCTCGATCCCACGGGCACCCTGCGCCCCGGCGTGCCGCTCTGCCCGCCCGAAGGGGACGCGGGCACGGGCATGGTTGCCACAAACGCCGTCAAAAAGCGCACGGGCAACGTCTCGGCGGGCACGTCCGTCTTTGCGATGATCGTGCTCGAGAAGGAGCTCTCCAAGCCCTATCCCGAGATCGACCTCGTCACCACGCCCGTGGGTGACCTCGTCGGCATGGTGCACTGCAACAACTGCACGTCTGACATCAACGGCTGGGTCAATCTGTTCGGCGAATTCGCACAGCTCGCGGGGGTGGATATCCCCAAGTGGAAACTCTACGACATGCTCTACTTCAAATCGGAGGAGGGCGACAAGGACTGCGGCGGGCTGCTCGCCTACAACTACGTCTCCAACGAACACGTCACCAAGGTGGAAAAGGGCAGGCCGTTGTTCGTGCGCACGGCGGAGGGTAAGTTCAACCTCGCCAACTTCATGCGCACGCATCTGTTCTCCGCGTTCGGCGCGCTCAAGGTGGGGTGCGACATCATGCTCAAGGAAGAGGGCGTAAAGCTTGACCGCATCACGGGTCACGGCGGCCTGTTCAAGACGGAGCGCGTCGGCCAGAGCTACCTTGCGGCTGCCATCAACGCGCCCGTCACCGTCATGAAAACGGCGGGCGAAGGCGGCGCATGGGGCATGGCGATCCTCGCGAATTATCTCATCACAAAGCGCGAGGGCGAATCGCTGGAGGCATATCTCGACGAGCGCGTGTTCGCGGGACAGGAGGGCGTGACGATCGCGCCCGATCCCGCCGACGTCGCGGGGTTCGAGGAATTCAAAAAGCGCTATGTCGCGGGGCTGCCCATCGTGCGCGAGGCAACGCGCTCGCTCAAATATTGAATCGGGAGGAAGGAAGATATGTTGGAAGCAATGAAAGAGAGGGTACTCAGGGCCAATCTCGACCTTGTGAAGAACAAGCTCGTTCTGTTCACGTGGGGGAACGTTTCGGAGATCGACAGGGCGACCGGCCTTGTCGTCATCAAGCCCTCGGGCGTGGAGTACGACGGGATGAAGGCGGAGGACATGGTGGTCGTCGATCTCAACGGCAAGGTCGTGGAGGGGGACCTTCGTCCCTCCTCCGATACGCCCACGCACATCGAATTTTACAAGGCGTTCCCCGACATCGGCGGCGTGACGCACACGCACTCCACGTTCGCCACGGCGTGGGCGCAGGCGGGGCGCGCCATTCCCTTCTACGGAACGACGCATGCCGACTATTTCTACGGCGACATTCCCTGCGCGCGGTCGCTCACCAAAGAGGAGATCGAGGGGGAGTACGAGAAGAACACGGGGCTTGCCATCATCGAGACGTTCAAAAAGGGCAATATCAAGCCGCTCGAAGTGCCCGGCGTGCTCATCAAGAGCCACGGCGTGTTCGCGTTCGGCAGGGACGGCGCGAATTCCGTCTACAATGCGACGGTCATCGAGGAGGTCGCCAAGATGGCGTTCCTCACCGAGCACATCAACCCAGACGTCACCCGCGCCGACCAGTTCATGATGGACAAGCACTACATG
The DNA here is from genome assembly GCA_944340905.1 of uncultured Clostridia bacterium. Lineage (GTDB taxonomy): Bacteria > Bacillota > Clostridia > Christensenellales > Borkfalkiaceae > Gallimonas. Next base: position 66,382 of record CALVLT010000001.1, on the reverse strand, counting down.
CGCAAGCACGGCAAGAACGCCTACTACGGCCAGACGAAAAAGTAATATGATCGAGACGGAAGTCATCGGCTACACGCCAAATCCCAATCAGCGTGCGGCGCGCATTGCCGCGCTTGCCAACGAACGTGAGAGCAAGGGGGATGCGCTCATCTCCGTTCTCTCTACGCCCAACTGCGGGGCAATTCTGGTATTCCGCACTCCGGCGGCTCCGGAGAAAAAATAAAACGTATTAAAAGGAATGAGGTATCGTATGAAACAGCTCAAGAACATGAAGGATTACGTGGTGTACTGGCTCACAGGCTCTCAGACGCTGTACGGCGACGACGTGCTCGCGCACGTTGCGCAGCACTCGCAGGAGATGGCGGACTACGTGAACGAGCACATGCCCGTCACGGTGAAGTATCTGACCACCTGCAAGTCCTCGGACGAAGTGGTCGAGGCGGTCAAAAAGGTCAATGCGGACGACAACTGCATCGGCATCATCACCTGGTGTCACACCTTCTCGCCCGCCAAAATGTGGATCAAGGGATTAAAGCTCCTGCAAAAGCCCATGTGCCACTTTGCCACGCAGTACAACGAAAAACTGCCCTATGACACCATCGACATGGACTTCATGAACGAGAACCAGGCGGCGCACGGCGATCGCGAATTCGGCTATATCGTCACCCGTCTGCGCATGGACAACAAGGTGATCGTGGGTTATTATAAAGATGAGGCTGCTCTGAAACAGCTCGCCTCGTGGTGCAAGGTGGCGGCGGGTTATGCGTTCTCCAAGAACGTCAAGGTCTGCCGGTTCTCCGACAACATGCGCGACGTCGCCGTCACCGAGGGCGACAAGGTGGAGGCGCACATCGACCTCGGCTGGCAGGTGGATTATTATCCCATCGGCGACCTTGTGGAATATATCGAAAAGGTCACAGATTCGGAAGTGGACGCGCTCATGGCGGAGTACGACAAGAAGTACACGATGGGCACCAAGCGCATCGACGTCGTGAGAGAGCAGGCGAAATATGAGATCGCCATCGACAGGTTCTGCGAGGAGAAGGGCGGCTATATCGGCATCGTCGATCACTTCGGCGCGCTGCACGGGCTCAACCAGCTGCCCGGACTCGCCATTCAGGACCTGCAGAGCAAGGGCTACGGATTCGGCGCGGAGGGCGACTGGAAGATCGCCGCGCTGGGCGCCGTCATGCAGTACATGGCGGGTGAGACGGGCACCGGCCTTATGGAGGACTACACCTATGACCTCGCGGACGGGCTGTGCCTGGGCGCGCACATGCTGGAGGTCTCGCCCCAGTTCGCTGCCACCAAGCCGCAGATCCAGGTGCATCCCCTGGGCATCGGCGGCAAGTCCGATCCCGCTCGCCTCGTGTTCGAGGGAATTTCCGCGCCCGAGGCGGTCGCCGTCTCCATGATCGACATGGGCGACAGGCTACGCCTCATTGTGCAGAAGATCGAACTCGTCAAGTATCCGCACAAGATGCCCAACCTTCCCGTCGGGGGGCTGATGTGGAAGTATCAGCCCAACTTTAAGGATGGAGTTGCAGCTTGGATCTACGCGGGCGGCGCACACCACACGGTGGTCTCCTCGCAGATCTCCGTGCAGGAGATGGTGGACCTGGGCAACATGTGGGGCATCGAGGTGGTCGTCATCGACGAAAACACCAAGATCGAAGAATTCAAAAAGCAGCTCATGTGGTCGGACATCATCTGGAAGCGCAAATAAGTTGTGGAAAGGAGCGGGGCGGTGCGGTGAGCGCCGCCCCGTATTTTATCGATATGTTTTTCAAAAAGTATATCTTCGGCGATGCCGCCGTGTACTATGTGGAGACGCCCGTCGAAGGGCACGAGGGAAAGACGCAGGTGGGGCTTGCCGTGTATCCCGCCGAACTTTGGGTGAATGAACAGGTAATGCACTGCGACAGCCTGGTGCAGGTCGCCTTCACGGGGGACGAGGGACTTATCGACTACACCTTCGGGCAGACCATGCGCAACCGCGCGGGCACCCTTCTTCACGTGGAGGAACAGACGGCAGACGACGCGGGCGTCGTCACCCGCCTCTCGGACGGGAAGGGGAACGTGTACACGCACCACCTCGAATACAATGAGCATACGGGCGTGTTCACCGTATGGGTGCGCTATGAAAACCGGACGGGCACGCAGCGCACGCTCGAATATCTTGCAAGCCTGTCTCTTTCCGGCATTCTCGCCGTCGGCATCGGCGGCAACGATACCTGCGGGCTGAAACTTTACCGCATGACGAGCGCATGGAGCCGCGAATGCCGCATGAGGACGGATACCTTTTCCGCGCTCGGCATGGACATGAGCTGGGCGCGCTATGGCGTAAAGGTGGAAAAGTGGGGGCAGCTCGGCAGCATGCCCGATCGCGGTTGGTACCCCTTTGCCGCCATTGAGGACGAGGAGGCGGGCATCGTATGGGCAGTGCAGTGCGAGGCGCCCTATTCCTGGCAGATGGAGCTGTACAAGGAGAAGGAGAGCTGCTCTCTCAGCTGCGGTAGGGCGGACTATGAATTCGGGCATTGGCGTAAAAATATTCCCGCAGGCGCGACTTTTGAAACGGACAGGGCGTTTTTGTACGTCGGAGAAGGGAGCGTTCTCGCCGCGTGCAATGCCCTCGTGCACGAACAGGACTGCCGCCTGAAAGTACCCGAGCGCGAAAAGGAACTGCCCGTGCTGTTCAACGAATACTGCACCACATGGGGGTGTCCCTCCGAGGAGAACATCCGCAAAATTCTCGCCGCCATCCGTCCGTTCGGCGTGAAGTATTTCGTCATTGACTGCGGCTGGTACAAGCCGGACGACAGGGCGTGGCTGAATGCCATCGGCGACTGGCGGCAGAACAGAACGCTCTTTCCGCATGGCATCAAAGCGGTTGCCGACGCCATCCGCGCCGAGGGCATGGTGCCGGGCATCTGGTTCGAGTTTGAGGCGGCGGGGCGGGATTCGCAGGCATTCTCCCGCGAGGACCTGCTGCTGACGCGGGACGGCATGCTTATCACCAGCAAAAACCGCCGCTTTTTCGATCTGCGCAAGCCGGAAGTCAACGCCTATATCTCCGAGCGCATGACCGACTTTTTGGTGGAAAACGCATTCGGCTATATCAAGATCGACTACAACGATACCTACGGCCTTGGCTGCGACGGGGCGGAGAGCCTCGGCGAGGGCGGGCGGCAGGTCGCCGAGGAGAGCCTTGCCTGGCTGGATAAGATCAAAGCGGCGGTGCCCGATATGGTCATCGAGAACTGTGCCTCGGGCGGGAGCCGCATCGAACCGAGGCGCATGAGCATGGTCTCCATGTGCTCCTTTTCGGATGCGCACGAGTGTGCGGAAATTCCATTTGTGGCGGCGAACGTCTCCCGCGTCATTCCCGCGCGGCAGATGCAGGTGTGGGCGGTGCTGCGCGAAGGGGATACGCCCTCGCGCACCGTCTATTCGCTGTGCGCCGCCATGCTCGGGCGCATCTGTCTCTCGGGCGACGTCGTGAACATGCCGCAGGAAAAGACGGCGCTCATTCAGCAAGGGCTTGCCTTCTACAGGGCGGTCAAAGACATCGTGGCGGAGGGCGACATCGTGAACATCGACTGCAACATCGCCTACTACCGCGCGCCGTTCGGGCGGCAGGTCTACGAAAAACAGCTCGGGGACAGGCGGCTCGTTGTCGTTCATGCCATTGCCTCGCCCGAGGCGGTGGAGGTGGCATGCAAGGGCTGGCGCCTCGTGCGCGCGTTCACCGATCAGGCGTACTCCGCAGAGGGCGGTGTCCTCCGCCTTGCCGCACACGGCAGCGCGCCGCACGGGCATGCCTTTGCGGAAGGGGTGTATCCGCTCGCAGGCGAGGACATGAACCTGCGCGCGGGCGCCTTCCTTCTGGAAAAGCAATAAATCTTGCGGGCGGGGATTGACATTCCCGCCCATATTCTATATAATAATAGAAGAAATGCGCCATGGGGCGCATGCGGAGGAAACACATGAATATCGGGTATGAGCGCGTCACGCTGCAGGCGGGATTCTGGCAGTCCGTGCGCGAAAAAAACGCACACGTATCACTGAAAAATGTCTACCGCCGCTTTGCGGAGACGGGGCGCTTTGCGGCGCTCAGGTGCGAAAAACAGGAGAACCCGCCCCATATCTTCTTTGATTCGGACGTCGCCAAATGGCTGGAGGCGGCGGCATATCTGCAGGCGGAGTTCCCCGATGAAGAGGTGCGCGCCATCATCGACGAGACGGTGGACACCATCGTCCGCAATCAGCTCCCATGCGGCTATTTCAACAGCTACTATCAGGTCTACAAGCCCGATAAAATTTTTATGGAGCGCACCGAGCACGAACTGTACTGCGCGGGGCATCTCATCGAGGCGGCGGTTGCACTCGACAAGTGCGGCGTGAACGCGCGGCTGCTGCCCGCCATGAAGAAGTATGCGGACTATATCTACGAGCGTTTCTTCGTCCGTCGGGATACGGGGTTCACCACGTGCGGACACCCCGAGATCGAGCTTGCCCTCGTCCGTCTGTATGAGCACACGGGGGAGGGGAAGTATCTCGAGCTTGCCGGATTCTTCCTCGATGAGCGCGGAACGCGCGCGGAGGCGGTCTATCCCGTCATGGACAGGGCCTACGATCAGTCGCACATGCCCGTGCGCGAACAGCGTGAGGCGGTGGGACACAGCGTGCGCGCGCTCTATCTGTACATTGCGATGGCAGACGTCGGGCGACTGACGGGGGACGAGGCGCTGCTCGGGGCGTGCCGCGCGCTCTTTGCCGACATCGTGCGCAGCAAGCTCTATATCACGGGCGGCGCGGGTTCTGGCTGGTACGGCGAGCGGTTCACGATCCCCTACGATCTGCCCAATTCCGAGGCATACGCTGAGACGTGCGCCGCGATCGCGCTCGCCTTCTTCTGCGAACGGCTTGCCAAAACGGGCAATCGCGCGCAGTACCATGCCACACTCGAACGCGCCCTCTACAACAACATTCTGGCGGGCGAATCCGCCGACGGGAAGGGTTTTTACTACGTCAATCCGCTGGAGGCGGATGCGGAGTATGCCGCCTATGCATGCACCGTTCCCGGTCTTCCCTTCAAGCCGCTGCTGGAGCGCGCGGAGGTGTTTTCCTGCTCGTGCTGCCCGCCCAACCTCGTGCGGTTCTTTGCGCAGGTGGGGGGCTTTGCCTACAGCGAGGAGGGCGGCACGCTGTTCGTGAATCAGTACATGAATTCGGATATATCCGCCTGCGGGATCGGCTTATCGCTGCGCACAGGAATGCCCTATGCGGGGAATGTGCACATCACGGCGAAGGGGCGCGGGAGACTGGCGCTGCGCATTCCCGTCTGGCAGACGCAGATTTCCTGCCAGGTGGACGGCGCCTTCGTGCAGCCCGAGGCGAAGGAGGACTACTTGTATTTCGACGTGGACGGCGAAATACAGATCGAGGTGCTCTTTGCAATGGCGCCCCGCTTTGTGTATGCCAATGAGCACGTTCGCGCGGACAGCGGCAGAAAGGCGGTGGAATACGGCCCGTTCGTGCTGTGCGCGGAAGAGCGGGACAACGGCGGCGAGCTGTTCGGCGTGGAAATTTCCTCGCTCGAACATGCATCCGTTGAGCAAACACAGCAGGGCATCTGCGTGCGCGTTCCCGCAAAGCGGCTGTGCACGGACGGCGCGCTCTATTCCTATCTGCCGCCCGAGCGCAGGAGTTTCACCCTCACTCTGATTCCCTACTATCTGTGGGCGAACAGGGGCGAAAACGACATGCAGGTCTGGTTTTTATAAAAATTCAACGGAAACGGGGAAAAAGGATGTACGAACAACTGTATGAGACGCTGAAGGCACACGGGCAGGAACATGTGCTCAGATGGTGGCAGGAACTTAGCGATGCGGGCCGCGGTCGGCTCGCCCGTCAGATCGCGCAGATCGACTGGGATATGCTCGGACAGGTGCATGCGCAGGCGCAGACGGCGCGCGGGGAGATCGCGCCCATCGACGCGCTTTCCCTCGAGGAGATCGCCCCAAGGCGGGAGGAATTCTTTGCATCGGGCAGGGGCGCCGTGCGGGCGGGTAAGGTCGCCTGCGTGCTGCTCGCGGGCGGACAGGGCACCCGCCTGGGCAGCGACGCCCCCAAGGGGACGTTCGATATCGGCGTTACGCGCCATCTGTATATTTTTGAGCAGCTCATCTGCAATCTTCAGGACGTCGTGCGCCAATGCGGGGCATATGTGCCGCTGTATATCATGACGAGCGAGGCAAACGACGCGGCAACGCGCGCCTTCTTTGCGGAACATGCCTTCTTCGGGTATCCGCAGGAGGAGGTGGCGTTCTTCTGCCAGGAGATGGCGCCCGCCGTCTCGCCCGAGGGAAAACTGCTGCTCTCCGCCAAGGACAGTCTCGCGCTCTCCCCCAACGGTAACGGCGGCTGGTATTCCTCGCTCGTGCGCGCGGGGCTGGCAAAACGGGCGCAGGCGCGGGGCGTGGAGTGGTTCAACGTATTTGCGGTGGACAACGTTCTGCAGCGCATGGCGGATCCCGTGTTTGTCGGGGCGACCATTGCGAGCGGCAGGACAACGGGGGCAAAGTTCGTGCGCAAGGCATATCCTGAAGAGCGCGTCGGCGTGCTGTGCCTCGAGGACGGGCGGCCGAACGTCATCGAATACTACGAGCTTGACGAGCGCATGGCGAACCTGCGCGACGGCGCGGGACGGCTGGTCTATGCCTGCGGCGTGACGCTCAACTATCTCTTCCGTGCGGACGTTCTGCGCGCGATCGCGCATGCCCGCCTTCCCGTGCACGTCGTACACAAAAAGGTGCCCTGTCTCGACGAAAACGGCGTGCTTGTCGATCCCGATACGGAAAACGGCTGCAAGTTTGAAACGCTCATCCTCGACATGGTCCGCTGTGCGGGAAGCTGTCTGCCCTTCGAGGTGGAGCGGGAGAGGGAGTTTGCCCCCATCAAGAACAGAACGGGCAAGGACAGCGTGGAGACGGCGCGCGCCCTGCTCGGGCAAAACGGAGTGAAACTGTAATGGACAACGAACTGAGCAAGGAGACGGCGGAATTTATTGCGCAGCTCGCGCGACTGAACAAGACGATGAGCGAGCTGTTTTCCTCGGGGAACGTCGCGCTCTTCACGCAAATGAACGAAGAAGTCAAAAAGATGCACGATCTGCAGCACGGCAGCAGCGACAAAGTACTGCAGGCGATCGACCCCGAGTGCGTCGTCATTTACGGCAATTTCGACATGATCGTAAAGCTGCTGCGTACGACGGAGGACGGCGTCATCGATACGGCGGCACAGAAGGCGCTCAACAAATTTTTGCACAACATCGACGAGGCGGTCGTCAACATTGCCGCCACGCTCGGCCTGGTCTGACGAGTCACAAAAAGGAGGATACGTATGGCAAGAAGAGGGACCAGACGGCATGAAAAGTTCTTTCTGGCGGTGCTTGTTCTGCTCGTCATCGTCATCGCGGTGTGCGCGTGCCTGTATTTCTTTGTGTTTAAGGAGGAAGTGGACGATTTCCTCAACAGCCATTTCGGCGATCAGGCGTCGGAGGGCGGAACGGGGCATGAAGGCGGTTCGCAGGACGGCGGCGGAACGCAGGTCGGCGAGGGCGCGCTCACCGAAATTTCTTCGGCGGAGCTGTCCGTTCACTTTCTGGAACTGGGCAACAAATATACGGGGGACTGCACGCTCATCAAGGTGGGCGACACCGAAGTGCTCATCGACGCCGGCTCGCGGAAGGACTCCGCGGGGGCGATCGTGGAATATGTCAGCCGCTATTGCACGGACAATACGCTCGAATATGTCATTGCCACTCATGCCCATCAGGATCACATTGCGGGATTTGTGGGTTCTGCAAGCGTGCCCGGGGTGCTGGAAAGCTTTTCCATCGGCACGATCATCGATTTCCCGCTGACCAACGCAAAGACGAACATCTATGAGGAGTACTTGGAGGAGCGCGAAAATGCCGTAGAGCGGGGTGCCGAGCACTATACCGCGCTCGAATGCTGGAACAACGAAGGCGGCGCGCAGCGTTCCTACGCCCTTTCGGAGAGCGTGACGATGAACATTCTCTATCAGCGCTTTTATGAGGAGACAACGGGTGACGAGAACGACTATTCCGTCTGCATGCTCCTCACGCAGGGGGAAAACAATTACCTCTTTACGGGCGATCTGGAGGGGGACGGCGAGCAATCGCTTGTGGAAAGCAACGAGCTGCCCCGCTGTAAGCTCTTCAAGGGCGGGCACCACGGCTCCTACACCGCATCGACCGATGCGCTGCTCTCCGTCATTCAGCCCGAGATCGTATGCGTGTGTTGCTGCGCCGGTTCGCCCGAGTATACGATAAATTATGACAACATGTTCCCCGCACAGGCGTTTATCGACCGCGTGGGACAGTACACCGATCAGATATATGTTACCTCGCTCGCTACCGACGTCGTTGCGATCCCCAAGGAGGAATCGGAGACGAATAGAGAGGTAAAGAGCTGGGAGTACACGTCCATGAACGGCAACATCGTCGTGTACACCGTCCAAGAGGCGGATACATATGCCCTGAAATTGTGGTGCTCCAACAACACCACCAAGCTCAAGGACACCGACTGGTTCCGCGAAAACCGCACCTGGAAAGGGGTATAGCATGCAGATCACCGCGATCACCCCGCAAAAGCATGATGCCGCCCGCTGCAATCTCGAGGTGGACGGCAGGTTCTTCTGCGGCATGCAGCTCGTCACCGTTCTCGAGCACCGCCTGAAGGTGGGGAGCATCGTCACCGAAGAGCAGCTCTCCGCGCTGCAGCTCGCGGGCGAAAAGCAGACGGCGCTCGACAAAGCGCTCACGCACATCTCCGCCTCCATGAAGACGGAGCGCGATATCCGCGACTTTTTGCGCCGCAAGGGGTACCTGCAGGACGTTGCGGACTACGTCGTGGAGAAGATGAAGGGGTACGGCTATCTCGACGACGAGGCGTATGCGCGCGCCTATGCCGAGCACGCGGGGGAGAAAAAGGGGAGCCGTCTCATCCGCATGGAGCTGCGCCGCAAGGGGGTCCCCGATGCGGCGATCGACGCCGCACTGTCCGGCGGGCAGGACGAGAGCGGCGCGGCGGAGGCGGTGCTCGCCAAGTACCTGCGGGGAAAGTCGCTGGACGAAAAGACGCTGCGCAAGGCGTATGCCCATCTGCTCTCCAAGGGGTTTGATTACGATACGGCGCGCGCCGCGCTTGCACGGCTGCGCGAGGGCAGCGACGAGGAGGATTGGGACACATGAAATATGCATTTTCCAATGAACAGATGCGCCGCGCGGATGCGGCGGCGATTGCGGCGGGAACGCCCGCCCTTGAACTGATGGAGCGGGCGGGGCAGGCGCTGGCGCGCGCCGTGTCCACCGCTATGCAGAAAAAGGGTGCGGCGGACGCGCTCTTTGTGTGCGGAGGCGGCAACAACGGCGGCGACGGGTTTGTGGCGGCGCGCATCCTGCACGAGGCGGGCGAGGACGTGAGCGTTCTGTGCCTTGCCGGACATTTCTCCCCCGACTGTGCCGCCGTGCGCGAACGGTATCGGGGGGAGGTGCTGGGGCGCATTCCGCGCAGGCGGTACGGCGTCGTCGTGGACTGCCTGTTCGGAACTGGGCTGTCCCGTCCCATCGAGGGGGAGAACGCGGCGCTCGTCGAATTTATCAACGGCTGCGGCGCGTATGTCATCGCGTGCGATCTGCCGAGCGGGCTTTCGGAGAGCGGCATCGCGCCCGCCGTGTGCGTGCACGCCGATGAGACGCTCAGCATGGGGCAGCTCAAACAGGCGCTGCTGCTTGCGGACGGCGCGGACGTTGCGGGCAGCGTCACGGCCGCCGACATCGGCATTCCCGCCTTAGAGCGCGGCGCGGAGGTCTGGGAGGCGGCGGACGTGAAAAAGCTGTTTCCCGTGCGGCGCTCCAATTCGCACAAGGGCAGTTACGGCGCGGCGTGCATTCTGGCGGGCGGCGCCTACAGCGGCGCTGCGTTCCTTGCCGCGGGCGCGTGCCTGAAGTCGGGCGCGGGCTATACCAAGCTCTGCGTCACGGAGCGGCTCTTTCCCTATGCCGTCGGAAAGCTGCCCGCCGTCGTCCTGAAGGAGTTCAAGGCGATCGACGGGGACATCCTCGCGGCGGACTGCATTGCGGCAGGCATGGGAACGGGGGTGAGCGAACGGCTGTATGTGCACATTGCCGAGCTGCTCGGCGCCTATACGGGCACGCTCGTGCTCGATGCGGACGCGCTCAATACGATCGCCGCATACGGGGCGGAGGTGCTCGACAAAAAGTCCTGCAAGGTCATCGTCACGCCGCACCCCAAGGAGTTTGCGCGCCTCGTGGACAAGGGGGTTTCGGAGGTGCTCGCCGATGCGGTGAACGAGGCAAAGGCTTTCGCGCAGCGCCGCGGCGTCGTGGTGGTGCTCAAGAACAACCGCTCCGTCATCACCGACGGCGAGCGTGTTGCCATCAACCCGACGGGTTCGCCCGCCCTTGCCAAAGGAGGGAGCGGCGACGTGCTCTCCGGTCTGCTTGCGGGAACGTGCGCGCGCGGCGTGGCGCCCTTTGATGCGGCGTGTGCGGCGAGCTGGCTTTTAGGCCGCGCAGGGGAAATTGCGGGCGAGCGGATGGGGGAATATGCCCCCGACGCCTCCGACATCATCGGATTTCTTCCCGACGCCATGTGTTCGCTTTAATGCGCTTATTGAAAAAATCCCTCATAAAAGAGGGATTTTTTGTATTTTAATAGTACTATGCGTGACATAATAGTCTGTTTTCAGCCCGTATAGCCAAATGCGCGGACGAAAATTGCGGTCGCAAGCAGGACGCTGCCGGAGATCAGATAGTAGACGGGAAAGAGCACGAACAGGCTCATGACAAGCAGTGCCGCTCCGCTCACAAAAAAGGGATAGGCATTGCGCTTGGAGAAGGTGCGGCGCAGCTTGCCGCGCACCGTCTTGCGCGGGATCTCCCCGCAGATATAGGTCTCGGGCAGTTTGCCCGTGCGGGCGAACAGATCGTAGATCTGTGTTCCCGTCATCGCCGTGCGGGAGAAGGAGGTAAGCAGTTGTTCCGCCTCCGGCGTGAGCGCGTTGCAGGCGACGGCAAAGGGCTGCGCCGAGTAAGTTTTCAGCAGCTGCGCAACGGCGTCTGCCGAGACGGGCTGCATGGTAAAGATGGGAATGAGCGGCATGCCGTCAACGGCGAGCGCGTCCCCCTCGCAGTGCGCCTCCCGCCCGTCCGCCAGCAGCGCCTCGAGCAGGGCGGCGCGCACGCGCTCGTCTCGCTCGAGGGCGAGGTGCAGCATGAGTTTTTCCCGCGTGCGTTGTTCCTGTTTGCTGAGCGCGCGCCGTTTGTGCCGCGCTCCGAGAAGAAAAAAGAGGGTGAGGGCGAGGGCGAGCGCCAACAGGGTGGCGGCGGAAAAGCAGACGCCCGCGGGCAGTTGCAGCCAGCGGAATACGCCCACGAGCACGAGCCATGCGCAGGCGGAATAGAACAGGGAATCCGCGATCAGCGGAAAGTCAAATTTTTTCATGATTTGATTTTTGCCGCTTTTCCTGGCGATTAAACTTGCAAAGGGCGAAAAACTATTGTATAATATCCCCATGAAGATCGCGCTTTTCGGGGGGTCGTTCGATCCCGTACACATGGAACACGTGCGCTATGCGCAGGCGGCGAAGGATGCGCTCGGGCTGGACAGGCTGATCGTCCTGCCTGCGGGCGTCGCCCCGCACAAGGCGCGCGGCGCGTTCGCCTCGGGGGAGCAGCGCCTTCAGATGTGCCGCATTGCCTTTTCTGCATTTCCCTGGGCAGAAGTGAGCGACTTCGAGGTGCTGCAGCAGGGAAAGAGCTACACCTATCTCACCTGCTGCCATTTTTCGCAGCAATATCCCGATGCACAGCTGTACTTTCTGGTCGGGGAGGACATGCTGGAGGACTTCTTTACCTGGAAAAATCCCGACGATATTCTGGTGCACGCCACGCTGGCGGCGTGCGGAAGGGGGGATCGCTCCCCTGCCTCAGTGCATGCGCGCTTTCGTGAGCGCTTTTCCAAAGATTTCTTGAACATTCCCTTCATGGGGAAGGGGGTCTCCTCCCGCCTGCTGCGCGTCGATCTCGCATTCGGTAAAAAGCCCGAAGAACTTGCCGAGGGCGTATACGAATATATCCGCGCGAACAGGCTGTATACCCATCTTGCCATCGCCCCCGCGCTTGCGTTGGAAAAACAGGTGCGGCGCGAACATAGCTATCGGGTGGCGCGCATGGCGGTGGAACGTGCGGCCTCTGCGGGGGTCTCGGAGGAGCGGGCGCTGCTGGCCGCGGCGCTGCACGACTGCGGAAAATACGTACCGCTTTCCTCGCCGTTGCTGGAGGGTTTCACGCTTCCCGAGAACGTGCCCGCGCCCGTCATACACCAGTACACGGGCGCCTATCTTGCGCGGCATTCCTTCGGCATCGAAGATGAAGAAGTTCTCGACGCCATCCGCTATCACACGAGCGCGAAGGCGGGAATGTCGCCGCTGGGCATGCTCATCTACCTTGCCGACCTCCTGGAAGAGGGGCGGGACTTTGCGGGGATCGGGGATCTGCGCGCGCTGTTTCAGACCGATCTCGAGGCGTGCCTTCTGCGTGCGCTCAAAGATCAGCTCGCCTATCTTGCGGGGACGGGAAAGCCCGTCTATCCGCTCACACAGCAGGCGTATGCGTGGTATCAGGCGCGTTCAGACGCTGAAAATTGAACTAATGCAAAGTATTATGTCAGACATAATACTCAATATCACCATTCAAAACGTATCAAAAATCGGAGGCTTTCATGGAAGGACACGAACTTGCTCTCGCCTGCGCAAAGGCGCTTTCGGCGAAAAAGGCACAGGACATTGTCATTCTCGACGTGCGCGAACAGACCATCGTGTGCAGTTACTTTGTTATTGCCAGCGGGCGCAGCACCACGCAGGTGCGCGCGCTCGGCGATGCCGTCGAGGAACAGCTGGAAAAAGAGGCGGGCATTCTGCCCGTGCGCAAGGAGGGGATGCGCGAGGGCAGATGGGGCGTGCTCGACTACGGCGACGTCATCGTCCACGTGTTCAACGAGGAATCCCGCCTGTATTACTATCTCGAGCGCCTGTGGGATTCGGGCAGAAATATCGAGCACTATCAGGACGAACCATGACGGACGCCGCACTTGCCGCGCTCTGGAAGACGTTTGCGCCCGCCGGCGGCACGCCCGCCTTTCATCCCGTCCGTCGGGAGGAGGACGGAACGTTCTACGAAGGTGTCTGGCAGGTGACCGTGGGCGGGGACAGGTATTTTCTGAAACGCGCAAAGGAGTACGAGGCGGAAATATACCGTACCTTTTTTACGCAGGACCGTCCGTATGCGCCCAAACTTCTCGGCAGTGCGGCGGGCGAGGACGGCGAATATCTGCTGCTCGAGTACATTGCGGGGGACAATTTGCAGCGCGCTACCCTGTCGGGACTGGCGGCTGCGGTGGAATCCCTGTCGCTCATGCAGAATGAATTCTGGGAAAATCAGCGGCTGTCGCACAAGGGCCTTTCGTTTGAAGAGAGTTTTGCGCAAATAAAAAAGCGCAGGGACTATCTTTGTTCCGCGCTGCTGGAAAAATATTATGACGAATATCTGTTCCTGTATGAACGTCTGCCGCGTACACTCTGCCACGATGATCTGCTGCCTTTCAATATTTTGGTCGCAAAAAACCGCGCGGTGATGATCGACTGGGAGGTTGGAGGGATCCTGCCGTACCCGGTCTCTTTCGCCCGACTGGTCGCGCACGGCAGAACGCACGGGGATTTGTTTCGCATGACCCCAAAGCAGAGAGCTTTTGCCGTCGGGCGATATTATGATCGGGTCGCCGCGCGCCACGGGATCGGGCGGGCGCAATTTGACCGGGCGATCGCTCTTTTTGTTTTTGCCGAATCCTGCGAATGGGTCTATATTGGCAACCGGTTCGGGAAAGAGGACTGCAAATTCTATCCCCGGTATTTCCGCACTGCATTGCAGACGGCTCGGAGATTGGAGGAGGGAACATTCTTTATTTGAAGTCAATGCGCTTGGGCGTGGAATATTCCGCGCGGGAGCGTTTTTTCTTGCGCTCGACCAGGAAGTAGACGGGCTCCGGCTTTTTTTCCTCCTTTGGCGGGGGATCGGGCGGCAGTTTTTTGTGCAGCGTGCGCCAGCCGATGCGCGCGAGGCGCAGCCCGAACACGAGGATGATGCAGATGAGCAGGACGACAAAGGCGTACAGCGCGCCAAGTCCCATGACGGAGAGCAGCATGCCATGATGATAGCATAAAACGTTTGTCACAAAAGCGCGTTCGGGCGCATATTTTCACGGATTTTCGGGAAAACAGGAAGAACGGCGCGCCCGCGTCCGGAGCACAACCGTCCCGATTGTGTGAAAAGCACGTGACAGGGGCAGATTTTCCTGAAAAACGGCAAAAATCGCTTTGACATTTTATCAAAATAATAGTAAAATGGAAAAGTTAGAAAACAATGGCGTACTTTGGAATTTTGTCCGGAGCGCGCAAACGGAGCAATGACAATGGGTTTGATTCGCTATCTCATGAGCGGCGACAGCCGCAGAAGCCTGAAAAAGCTCAACAGGGCGGCACTGGAAGTGGAGGCGCTCGCGCCCAAGTACGAAAAGATGTCCGATGCCGAACTGCAGTCCCAGACGGGGATCCTGAAGGAACGGCTCAAACAGGGTGAGACGCTCGAGGACATTCTCCCCGATGCGTTTGCGGCGCTCAGGGAGGCGAGCGGCAGGGTGCTGGGCATGCGCCATTTCCATGTGCAGATCGTGGGCGGCATCTGTCTCTTCCAGGGGCGCGTTGCCGAGATGAAGACGGGCGAGGGCAAGACGCTCGTGGCGACCCTCCCCGCCTATCTGGAGGCGCTCGCGGGAAAGGGCGTGCACATCGTTACCGTCAATGATTACCTCGCCCGCCGCGACGCGGAGTGGATGGGCAAGGTCCACAAATTCATGGGGCTTACGGTGGGCGTCGTCGTCCCCGGCATGACAGACGATCAGAAGCGCGCCGCCTATGCCTGCGACATCACCTACGGCACCAACAACGAATTCGGGTTCGACTACCTTCGGGACAACCTGAAAAACGATCTCAAGCTCATGGTGCAGCGAGAGCTGAACTTTGCCATCGTGGACGAGGTGGACTCCATCCTCATCGACGAGGCGCGCACCCCGCTCATCATTTCGGGCAAGGGCGACAAGTCCTCCGATCTCTATGAGCGCGTGGACAGGTTCGTGCGCACCCTCTCGGGCGGGTTCGACGACGACCTCAAGGATGCGGAAGAGGTTTCGCGCAAGAAGAAGGGGGTTTCCTCCGCCCAGAAGATCGCGGCGGCAGAGGCGCTCGAATGGGATTTCGTCGTGGAGCGCAAGGACCGTCAGGTGCGGCTCACCGAATACGGCGCGGAGAAGGCGGAAAAGTTCTTCGGCGTGGAGAACATCGCCGATGTCACCAACGCCACGCTCAACCATCACATCCAGCAGGCGCTCAAGGCGCATCACCTGTTCCACCTCAACGAGCAGTACATCATCAACAACGGCGAGATCGTCATCGTCGATGAGTTCACGGGCCGTCTCATGATCGGACGGCGCTATTCGGACGGTCTGCACCAGGCCATCGAGGCGAAAGAGGGCGTCAAGGTGCGCGAGGAAAACAAGACCTACGCCACCATCACCTTCCAGAACTACTTCCGCCTGTACAAAAAGCTCTCGGGCATGACGGGTACGGCAAAGACGGAGGAAGGGGAATTCCGCACCATCTATTCGCTGGACGTCATCGAGATCCCCACGAACAAGCCCGTACGCCGCGTGGATATGCACGACCGCATCTTCTCCACCGTGGAGGGCAAGAAAAAGGCGATCGTCCGCGAGATCGTGGAGCGGCACGCCAAGGGGCAGCCCATCCTCGTGGGTACCGTCTCCGTCGAGCGGTCGGAGGAAATTTCCCGCCTTCTGATCCGCAACGGCGTCAAGCACAACATTCTGAACGCCAAGAACCACGAGCGCGAGGCGGAGATCGTCGCGCAGGCGGGCAGGTACGGCGCCGTCACCATCGCCACCAACATGGCGGGGCGCGGCACGGATATCCTGCTGGGCGGCAATCCGGAATACCTTGCCAAAAAGCGTCTGAGAGAGGAGGGCGTCGAGCACGAGATGATCGAGCGCGCCACCTCCTTCATCGACCTGAGCGGCGACGAAGAGGCGCTGAAGGTGCGCGAGCGCTACAACGAACTGTACAAGTCCTTCAAGGAAAAGACGGACGAGGAAAAGAAGAAGGTCATCGAGGCGGGCGGCCTTTGCATCATCGGCACCGAGCGGCACGAATCCCGCCGTATCGACAACCAGCTGCGCGGGCGCTCGGGCAGACAGGGCGACGTCGGCGTCTCCATCTTCTTCATCTCCCTCGAAGACGATCTGATGGTGCGTTTCGGCGGCGAGCGCATGAAGCGCATCTATGAGATGAGCAAGATGCAGGAGGATGAGAGCCTGGAATCCAAGCTGCTCACCAATCTCATCGAGTATGCCCAGAAACAGATCGAGGGCAGGAACTTCGCCATCCGCAAGAACGTTCTGCAGTATGACGACGTCATGAACAAGCAGCGCACGATCATGTATGCGGAGCGCATGCGCGTCATCCGCGGCGAAAATGTGCACGAGCAGGTGCTCAAATATATCCCCGGCTATGTGGAGGGCGTCGTGCGCGAGGCGATCAACGCCGACGATATGCCCGAAAAGTGGAGTGAGACGGATCTGAATGCCGCGCTCGAGCGCTACCTCATTCCCGAGGGCAGCAATTTCGTCACGCGCGAGAAACTGGAGAAATGGGACTTCCCCGTCGCCCTCAAAAAGATTTCCGAAAAGACGGCGAAGTGCTATGAAGAAAAGATCGCGCGCATCAAGGAAGAGATGCCGGGCGTGGACTTCGGCAAGATCGAGCGCGACGTGCTGCTCTCCTTCGTCAACAGCAACTGGATCGACCATATCGACGCGATGGATCAGCTGCGCAAGGGCATCACGCTGCGCGCCTACGGACAGACCGACCCCGTCATTGCCTATAAGCAGGAAGGGTTCGCAATGTTCGACGAAATGGTGGAACGCATTCAGGAGCGCACCATCCGTTTCCTTCTGAAGTGCCAGATCAAGGCGCAGCCGCGCCCCGTGCAGCGCATCTTCCCCACGGCGAACAGGCCCGCACAGCCTGCGCCCACGCCTGAGGGAGTGCCCGCCGTGCAACAGACGCAGCAACCCGCCGCACCTGCCGCACAGCCCGCGCAGGGACAGCCGCACAGTGCATCGCCCGCGCCCGCCTTGGGTACACAGAATGCCGCGCCCGTCGGGCCGGAGGCAATGCCGCGGGAAGTGGACGTCAACTCCCTGCGCACCTCGGGCGAGACGCGGTTCAATCCCGCAACCATGAAGAAGGATAAGAAGGTGGGGCCCAATGATCCCTGCCCGTGCGGGAGCGGCCTGAAGTATAAAAAGTGCCACGGGAAACCCTACTAATCTATTCACACTTTTTTCCGCGAACTGACGCGGAAAAAAGTCGTGAGGGGAGCCAACGTACGCTACGCTCTGCGTTCGGTTTGTCTCACACGGGTAGACCCCGCGTTCGGTCGCGGTTTTTGCCCAACGGATGGCAAAAACCTCAGTTCGGGCGTGCGCCGAAAGCCCACAGGGCTTGTCGGCATGACGCACACCCTCACCCTGCGGCGCGCAATTGGCAACAATGATAGCGCGCGCCGCTACACCTTTCCGCGAAAGCAGCGTGAGCAGCAAGCAGGGGCGCAAAAGGCATAACGCAGTGACGCCTTTTGCCACATATTTTAGCAAGGGCACTGATTGTTTGTAACCGTCACTAAGAGCGCAGCGAAGAGTCCCCTCATAAATTCCTCAATTTGGCACATGCAGAACGGGGCGGCGTAAATTCAAGTATCATCAATCAAGGAAACTTATGTTTAAAGCAGACGATTACAGATTGCGCATCAAATCGCTTGAGGATACCCTCGGCGAGGCGAAGTATGCGCTGGATATCGACAATATCTCGCAGCAGCTCAAGGGGTTGAAGGCGGAACAGGAAAAGCCGGAAGTCTGGCAGGACCTCGAGCGCTCTGCCAAGATCGGACGGGAAATTTCTTCCATCGAGAGTAAGATCGCATCCTACGAAAAGGGCAGGAAGGCGCTCGACGACGCGGGCGAAGTGATCGACCTCATCGAGGAATCGGGGGAAGAGGAACTTGTTCCCGAACTGGATAAGATGATGGCAACGGCGGAAAAGGACATCGAGGAGATGCGTATCCGCGCGCTCCTGCGCGGCAAGTACGATTCCTCCAACGCGCTCATGTCCCTGCACGCGGGCGCGGGCGGCACGGAGGCGTGCGACTGGTGCCAGATGCTCTACCGCATGTACTGCCGCTATGCCGAAAAGAACGGCTACAAAGTCACCGAGATCGACCGCCTTCCGGGCGATTCCGCGGGGCTGAAGTCGGTGGACTTCAAGGTGGAAGGGGAGAACGCCTACGGCTATCTGAAGGCGGAGATCGGCGTGCACCGCCTGGTGCGCATCTCTCCCTTCGATGCGAATAAACGCCGCCAGACCTCCTTTGCCTCCGTCGAGGTCATGCCCGAGGTCGAGGACGACGGCGAGATCGAGATCAAGGACGAAGATATCCGCATCGACGTGTACCGTTCGTCGGGCGCGGGCGGACAGAAGGTCAACAAGACGGAGACCGCCATCCGCATCACGCACTTCCCCACGGGCATCGTTGTCACCTGTCAGAACGAGCGCAGCCAGCTGCAGAACAAGGAGATGGCGTTCAAATATCTGCGCAGCCGATTGCTGGAAAAGCAGCTCGAACAGCGCATGCAGGAGGAGGCGGCGCTCAAGGGCGAGACCAAAAAGATCGAGTGGGGTTCACAGATCCGCTCCTATGTGTTCTGTCCCTATACGCTCGTCAAGGACCACCGCACGGGCTACGAAGTGGGCGACGTGCAGGCGGTCATGGACGGCGATATTCAGGGATTTATCATTGATTATCTGAAAAAGTCGTGATTTGGAGCGCATATGCGTCGCAATACCATGTCGCGCTGCGGCAAGCCTCGGGCATTTACGTCAAAGTAAACTCGGCAATGAGGGGGAATACCCGCCAACTGTCATTCCGAACCGCAGGGAGGAATCCCATCGTACATTGTCTTAGGGATTAGGGACAAGAAAACGCGGATTCCCCCCTTAACACGCAATAGCGTTTTAAGGGGGGATGTCCGAAGGACAGGGGGGATCATGCTCTCTACATTCTGCGAGGGGATTCTTCGTCGCCTTCGGCTCCTCAGAATGACGTGTACCACATGCCCGCTAACCGTCATAACATCGCGCTGCTGCAGGGGGCGGAAAACAGATCGCTATGAAAAAAACAACAGATAGTCCTTTGATTTTAGGCATTGAATCCTCCTGCGACGAGACGGCGGCGGCTGTCATCCGCGGGAGGCAACTTTTATCGGACGAGATCGCATCGTCCGCGGCGACGCAGGCAAAGTACGGCGGCGTCGTGCCCGAGATCGCCTCGCGCGCCCATGCTCAGGAGGTGGACGAGGTGGTCTCGCGCGCCCTTCGCAATGCAAACGTGCGCAAAGAGGAGTTGGACGCCGTTGCCGTCACCTACGGCGCGGGGCTGCTGGGCGCGCTGCTCGTGGGGCTGTCCTTCGCTAAGGGCTTTGCCTACGGGCTGGGTATCCCGCTCATCGGCGTCGATCATATCCGCGGGCATCTTGCGGCGGCGTATCTCGAGGATGAAACGCTCGAGCCGCCCTTTCTCACGCTCCTCGCCAGCGGCGGGCACACCGCCATTCTGTACACCGAGGCGGCGGACAAGTTCCGCGTTCTGGGCGGCACGCTGGATGACGCGGCGGGCGAGGCGTTCGACAAGGTCGCCCGCGTCCTGTCCCTTCCCTATCCCGGCGGGCCGCATATCGAGGCGCTTGCGCGGGAAGGGAAAAACCTCATCTCCATGCCGAAAATGCTCAAAGGCGGCGGCGGGTACGACTTTTCCTACAGCGGCTTAAAGACGGCGGTCATCAACTACGTTCACACGAAAGAGCAGAAAGGGGAGGAATACTCCCGCGCGGACGTCGCCTGTTCCTTTCAGCATGCGGCGCTCGACGTGCTCGTGAAAAAGACCATCGAGGGCGCAAACGAGACGGGCGCCAGGGTGGTGACGGCGGGCGGCGGCGTCATTGCCAACGGCTACCTGCGCGAACGGCTTGCGGCAGCATGCGCGCAGCAGGGGCTGAAGCTGGTGCTCCCCGCTAAAAAGCACTGCACGGACAACGCCGCCATGATCGCGGCGGAGGGATTGGTGCAGTACCGCCTCGGGCATTTTTCGCCCCTCTCCCTCAATGCGCAAGCGAGCATTCCGCTCGTCCGCGGGCAGGCGGCACCCTCCCGCGGCGCGGGCATGTGATTTTTGCGGTTTGCAATTGCATATTTCTCATGAAAGCGGCTCCTTTCGGGAGCCGCTTTGCGCTGTTTTGGCGTTTTGGCGGCGCACATGCGACTCAAAAAATTCATATAGTAAAAAATTAAAAAAAGTTGTATTTCCTCCTTGACAGAGCGATGTAAAGGTGGTATACTGTTATATGAAAGTATCTACGGCGAGGAGAAGGTACGGTGCAGGAACTTCGGTGTAAAAAATGCGGGCTGACGCTGGAACAGAGAGGGGATAAATACGTCTGCCTCGGGTGCGGGGCGGAGTATCAGGCAGAAGATGCCCGCCGCATTGCAGAGGAGATGGCGCGCCTTCTGGACGAGCAAAAACAGGAGCGCGTTGCCAACCTGCGTCAGCAACTGTGGAAGGAGTTCAATGAAGATTACATCGACGATGATAAGCTGATTGCCCTTGCGCGGGAGATCAGGAGCTATCTGCCCGAGGACTTCTTCGCCACCTTCTGCGAACTTGCCTGCGGAAGGGACTACGCAAAACTCAATGCCTTTCTCGTCGATCTGAACGTCAAAGAGCACGCCGACGACCTCGAGGACATTGTAAAATTCATGTTCAAGATCTTGCGCCCTCGCTACCTGCTCGCAATGAATAACTTGCTGGAGCGCGGCGCGCAGGTGCTGGGCAACGACTTCTACAATAAGTACTATCCCATTCTCGCGCGCGAATCGCAGAAACTGGAGGAGGAAGTCTACAACCCGTTATTGCCGCGAGACGTGTTCGTCATGTATTCGAGCGCGGACATGAAGATGGTCATCTCCCTCGTGGAAGAATTGGAGAAGGAGGGGCTGCGCTGTTTCGTGGCGGCGCGCAACATTCAGCACGGGAGAAAGAGCGACTATAACACCATTCTGCAGCAGGCGATGGACAGCTGCAAGGTGGGGCTGTTCGTCTCCACCAACCATTCGCGCAGCCACGAATGCGATGCGCTGAGCGTGGAAATGGAGTATATCCGTCGTGAGGATATGGAGCGCGCGCAGTATGCAGGGGACTATGCCAAGCTGCCGCGTTCTAGCAAAAAGCCGCGCGTAGAGTATGTGGCAGAGCCATATTGCGGCAGGGCGGTGGAAAAGCTGACGAAGGAACTTTTTGCGGGATTCGAGCGCTGCACGTCCGTCAAGGATGTCATCGCGCAAGTTTATCAGTTGCTGCGCGGCAATGCACAGGAAGAACGGTCTGCCGCGCCGTCCGTTGCGCAATCTGGCGAACAGGCCGCCGCGCCGTCCGCGCAGGTGCGCAAAGAGCGCGTGCGTAAACCTAAGGCGCAGCCTTCCGACGCACAAGCAGCGCCTGAGGCGGTACCCTCGCCTCTTACAGATTTTATGATGCAGGGCGACACGGTGGTAAAATATCTCGGCATAGGCGGAAGGGTGCGCATTCCCGACGGCGTGAAGGCGATCGGCGAAAAGGCGTTCGAGGGCTGCGAGGAGCTGAAAGAGGTCGTCTTTCCCGCCTCCCTGCAACATATCGGAGCGGCGGCGTTCCGCAACTGTCTTGCGTTGTCGGCGATTGTGTTCGGGCACGGTTCCCACGTTATAAGCATCGAGGAATATGCATTTTCTGGTTGCAGAAGCCTGAAGGCGGCGGGCATTCCGCGCAGCGTAAAAAAGCTGGACACAGAGGCGTTTTCTGGGTGTTCCGCAATGACGGACGTTGTGTTTGAACAGGGGAACACCATGGGGGAATTGCCCGAGAGGGTTTTTGCGGGCTGTACTTCTCTGCGCATGCTCGTGCTGCCGCGCACGATCACGAAGGTGGCGTTGAATGTGTTTGACGGCTGTAGACGGCTGAAGCGGGAGGGCATCACCGCGCCGCATGAAATCAAAGAGCAGATACTTCTTTCCGCCGGCCTGACAAGGCGTTCTGAAAGAGAGCGGCGCAGAGCACATGCCTCGGCAGGAATGAAGGCGTTCAGAAGCGCCATTTGGAAATGGGTGTTGCCCATTCTCGGCGCACTTGGTCTGATCTTTGTGATCGTGGTCGCCGCTTCAGTAAAAGGGTTCACGGAAAATGCGGGTTGGCTTGCGGGCTGGATTGCCGCCGCGGTACTTTTTCTTGCGGGATTTATCTCTATCGGGGTGTATGGTCTGAAAGCCACGGATGAACTTGATGCCGAGGGGCTGTTATTATTGGGGGGCGTTATCGCGCTCGGACTTGTCGCCTTCGGCGGAAATATCGGGCTGATCCTGTCCGGGGAATGGCTCTTACGTTTGGCGATTACGATCTTATTTGAGCTGATAACCGGGGTGTTGTTTGTTGTCGTCATCGGACTTCTTATCGCAGGCATTGCGGAGGGGGAAGTTGAAGGCGCCGAGGCGCTCTTTTTGCCGGCGGTGATTGCAATGGCGCTCTTTGCCTATGCGGGCGGCTGTCTGCTCGCAAACGACATCGCCGCACAGCGGGATGTAGGGGCGCAGACCTATCTTGTGCAGGAAATGGACGGGGCGGAGCTGATCGGGCACATCGATGAAGAACGGGCGGTCTGGTTTACGTGAACTCTTGCCGCGGTGAATAGCGTTCGCAGAATATGTAAAAAAAGCCGCTTTTATTTTGAAATCAATCACGGAAAGCAATTGAGGAAAAACCATGCAGGAATTGCGTTGTACAGATGCACGTGGAGAATACAGAAAATTTATCATACGCAGAGGCGTCTCTCCCTATGATAAGCGCGGGATTCCGTTTATGCAAGTGCATGCGGGACAGGAATATCTTCTTGCGTATGATGAAAGTGATCGCTGCGTCGGGGTGATATGGCGTCATTTTGAAAGCAGGCCCGCTGCGGCAAATGGGCAAGCCGAGATTTGTTTCTTTGACAATTTTACCGTTGAGTTCGGGAAATGGCATCGCATGTTCTATGGCGGACGACAGGGCGGAGCCCGAATTACCTATGAGGAACTGGAAAAAATTGTTTGCGAACGCGGCGAATTTGTGTATACGGGATATATTCGCTAAACAGGACGGAAATCTTTCTGTTAGGAATGAAAATGATTGAAAATCAGTCCGACGTAAAAGTTATTTTTTTGGATATTGACGGGGTTCTTTGTATCCATGCAGAGAACGGAAATTGGGGCGCAGAAGATGATGATGTCTTTTCTCCCGAGTGTTGTCAGCGGTTGAAAGAAATCATTGACGCCACGGGCTGTAAGCTGGTGCTGTCCAGCTCTTGGAGATTATTTCGCGACAGCTTGAAAAGCATGTTTCAGCAGCTTCGTCCGTTTGGGATTACCCGTGAAGATTTTCTCGGCGGAACCTCCTTGCTCGACGAACGCGGAGAAGAAATTCTCGCTTATTTGGAAAAGCATCGGCATATCAAACATTATGTTGCCTTGGATGATGAGGCATTTGAATGTATCGGATTTCCGCAGGATCGCCTGATTTTAACTGAACATGCGTCGGGAATTACCGATCGGGTCAGGGATCGGTGTATTGCAATTCTGAATGAACAATGACAGTTGTTGAAAAGCGTGCGTAGAGCGGAACTGCCTCGCTTACTGTCATTCAGAGGAGCCGAAGGCGACGAAGAATCCCCTTATACGTCGTCTTAGGGGCAAAAAGACGCGGAATGCCTCCCCTGTGTAAGGGGAGGTGGCGCGGCGTAAGCCGTGACGAAAGGGTTGTCAGGGTTTGTTATAGGCAAGCACAACAACCCTCCCGCCTCGCAAGCTCGGCACCCTCCCTTACACAGGGAGGGCGAGAACGCGGTCATATGCTCGGTGTCGTCCTACAAGGGGATTCTTACGCTCCACTTCGTTCCGCTCAGAATGACGCGTTTCCAAAGAATTTTCGTTCCCGTCATTCAGAGCGATATTGTTGCAAATCCGCAGCATTCGCAAAAAAGATTTGCTTGCAAAGCTCTTTTGCGAAAAGGAGCGGCAGGCGTTTCAGGCAAGGTGTTTGGCGCAGCCAAATACCTGCAAAAGGCGCTTTGCCGCGACGTGTCTTAGGGGCAAGAAAACGCAGAAGCCTTCCTCCTCAGGGGGGCTGACGCCGAAACAAAAGCAATACATTTTGAATAAATTATCAAAAAAATAAAACGAGGTAAAAGTTATGCAGGAATTACGTTGCAGAAAGTGCGGGCTGACGCTGGAACAGAAGGGGAACAAATATGTCTGCCCCGGGTGCGGGGCGGAGTATGAGGCGGCGCGTGCGCAGGATGCCGCCGAGCAGCTCTCCCATGTTCTGGACGCGCAGAAACAGGAGCGCCTTGCCGCGCTGCGCCAGCAGTTGTGGAAGGAGTTCAACGAGGACTACATCGACGACGAAAAACTGCTCTCCCTTGCGCGGGAGATCAGGAGCTATCTGCCCGATGACTTTTTCGCCACCTTCTGCGAACTTGCCTGCGGCAAAGATGCCACCAAACTCAACAGTTTTCTCATCGATCTGGACGTCAAGGAGCACGCCGACGATCTCGAGGACATCGTCAGATTCATGTTCAAGATCTTGCGTCCGCGCTACCTGCTCGCAATGAATAACTTGCTGGAGCGCGGCGCGCAGGTGCTGGGCAACGACTTCTACAATAAGTACTATCCCATTCTCGCGCGCGAATCGCAGAAACTGGAGGAGGAAGTCTACAACCCGCTGCTGCCGCGAGACGTGTTCGTCATGTATTCGAGCGCGGACATGAAGATGGTCATCTCCCTCGTGGAGGAATTGGAGAAGGAGGGGCTGCGCTGTTTCGTGGCGGCGCGCAACATTCAGCACGGGAGGAAGAGTGACTATAACACCATACTGCAGCAGGCGATGGACAGCTGCAAGGTGGGCTTGTTCGTATCGACGACGCATTCGCGCAATCACGAATGCGATGCGTTGAGCGTGGAGATGGAGTATATCCGCCGGCGCGATACGGCGGGCGCGCCCGCGCAGTACCGCAATGACTACGCGAAACTGCCCAGAAAGTACAAAAAGCCGCGCGTGGAGTACGTGGTGGAGAGCTACTGCGGTAGGGCGGTGGAAAAGCTGACGAAGGAACTTTTTGCAGGGTTCGAGCGCTGCACGTCCGTCAAGGATGTCGTCTCGCAGATCTTCGATCTGGAGCGCGGTATTCCCGATGAAGAGGAGGAGATGGAGGCGCTCCGCCTTGTCGAAGAGGAACGGGAGCGCCTTGCCGCCGCCAAAAGGCAGGCGGAGGAGGAGGCCGCGGCGCTGCGCGCGGAGATCGAGCGGCTGAAGGCAATCAAGAACACGCCGCCCGCCGAGAAACCTGTGCTCTCTCCCGCCCCCGCCCCCGCCCCCGAACCCAAGCCCGCGCCCGCCTCTGGAAAATCCGCCAAGCAGCTCTATGCCGAGGCAGAAGAACTCTATGAAAAGGAAGAATATCCCAAGGCGGCAGAGCTGTACCGCACGGCCGCCGAGATGGGGTATTCGTATGCACAGTTCATGACGGGCGTCTGCTACGATTTCGGAAAGGGCGTTGCCGTCGATCATGCCGAGGCGGTCAAATGGTATCTCAAGGCGGCGCAGCAGGGGCATACGGGCGCCCGGTACAACCTCGGCTACAGCTATGAAAACGGAGAGGGCGTCGCGAAAGACCTCTCGGAAGCGTTCAAATGGTACAAACAGGCGGCGGAGCAGGGCCACGCCAAGGCGCAGTATGCCGTGGGCGAGAGCTACTATTACGGAGACGGCGTCGGGCGGGACTACGCCGAGGCGGTCAAATGGTATCAGAAGGCGGCGGAGCAGGGGCACAAGGGCGCGCAGTTCAGCCTTGGCGAATGCTATTACTACGGACAGGGCATCGAAAAAAATTACGCCGAGGCGGTCAAATGGTACCGCAAGGCGGCGGATCAGGGCCATGCAAGCTCGCAGTACAGTCTCGGGTTCTGTCTCGAAAACGGACAGGGGATTACCAAGGATGAGGCCGAGGCGGCGAAGTGGTATCAAAAGGCGGCAGATCAGGGCATGGCGCGGGCACAGAACGCGCTCGGTGAATGCTATTATTACGGCCGCGGCGTCGGGCAGGACTATGCCGAGGCGGTCAGCTGCTATCAGAAGGCGGCCGAGCAGGGGTATGCGGGCGCCCAGTACAACTTTGGCTACTGCCTTGAAAAGGGGCAGGGAGTTGCGCAGGACGAGGCCGGGGCAGTGAAGTGGTACCAAAAGGGCGCCGAACAGGGGCATGCAAGTTCGCAGAACGCCCTGGGCGAATGCTACTACTACGGCCGCGGCGTCGGGCAGGACTATGCCGAGGCAGTCAGGTGCTACCAGAAGGCTGCCGCGCAGGGCAGCGCGGGGGCGCAGTACAGCCTTGGCTATTGCTATGAACACGGAAAGGGTGTCGGACAGGACAGGGCGGAGGCGGCCAACTGGTATCAGAAGAGCGCCGCACAGGGGAACGAGAACGCCAAAAAGGCGCTGGCGGATATGGGAACGGATGTGCCGTCGGCATCTGCCGCAACGTCCTCTTCGGCGGCTTCCGCGTCTGCCGCACCCGCGGCACAGGCGCTCAACTTCGATGAAATGACTTCCGATCAGGTCGGCGAGGCAGGGGATAAGTTCTATCAGGCGCGCAACTACAAGCAGGCCGTTGAATGCTATCTCGAGGCAGCAAGCCGCGGCAACGCGAACGCCAATGCAAAGTACCGCCTCGGCATCTGCTACCGCGACGGGCTGGGCGTGACGAAAAATTACGAAACGTGCGTCAAATGGCTGCGTGCGGCGGCGGACCTGGGACATGCCGATGCGCAGTGCAGTCTCGGGCTGCGCTATGAACGGGGCGAAGGCGTTCCCAAGAGCGAGACAGAGGCGGCCAAGTGGTACCGCAAGGCGGCGGAACAGGGCGACCCCGTGGCGCAGTGCAACCTCGGCTATTGTTACGAGGCGGGCATCGGCGTGCCGCGCAGCTATGAGGACGCCGTGTCATGGTACGAAAAATCCGCCGATCAAAACAATGTGCGGGCGCTGAACAACCTTGCCGACTGCTATCAAAACGGCAGGGGCGTCCGCCGCGACTATGCGAAGGCGCTCGAGCTTTACAGGAAGGCGGCGCAGCAGGGCAGCACCCTGGCGCAGTGCAGCATCGGGCTGTTCTATGAAAACGGCTGGGGCGTCACGCAGGACTATGCCGAGGCGACCAAGTGGTATAAAAAGGCGGCGGAAGGCGGCAGCGCCGCCGCGCAGTGCAACCTTGCTTACTGCTATCAGGTGGGGCGCGGCGTGCCCAAGAGCGACGCGGACGCCGTGTCCTGGTACAAAAAGGCGGCGGAGAAGGGGCTTGCCCGCGCGCAGAACAACCTTGCCCTCTGCTATGAGAACGGCAGGGGCGTCGCCAAAAATCAGCAGGAGGCGGTCAAGTGGTACAAAAAAGCGGCGGAGCAGGGCGATGCCGTGGCGCAGTGCAACTTAGGCTATTGCTACGAGGCGGGCATCGGCACTCCCAAGAGTTATACCGAGGCGGTCAAGTGGTATAAAAAGGCGGCGGAAAACGGCAGTGCGCGCGCCCAGAACAATCTTGCATGCTGCTATCAGAGCGGTAACGGCGTGCCGAAGAACGACGCGGAGGCGCTCAGTTGGTTCAGAAAGGCGGCGGTGCAGGGCTATACCGCATCGCAAAACAGCATCGGCTACTGCTACGAGGCAGGGCTGGGCGTTTCGGTCGATTATGAAGAGGCGGTCAAATGGTACCGCTCGGCGGCGCTCGACGGGTATGCGATGGCGCAGTACAATCTCGGCCGCTGCTACGAGACGGGGCGGGGCGTCAGAATGAGCATTGCCGAGGCCATCGAATGGTATGAAAAGGCAGCGGCACAGGGCAACCAGAAGGCGAAAGAGGGGTTGGCGCGTCTGCGCGGCTAAAAAATGATTGCGTATCGCTGCGAGAAGGCGGCATAAGGCAATCATTGATTGAAGGCAATTGAGGAAAACCATGCAGGAATTACGTTGCAAAAAATGCGGAACGTTCTTGAAAAAAGAGGACGAAATGTACATATGCCCCGCGTGCGGGGCGCGGTATGAGGCGGAAAACGCCCGCCGCGTTGCGGACGAGATGGCGCGCCTTTTAGGCGAGCAGAAACAGGAGGCGCTCGCCAACCTTCGTCAGCAATTGTGGAAAGAATTCAACGAGCAGTATATCGATGATGAAAAGCTGCTCGTCCTTGCGCGGGAGATCAGGAGCTATCTGCCCGAGGACTTCTTCGCCACCTTCTGCGAACTCGCCTGCGGAAGGGACTACGCAAAACTCAATGCCTTTCTCGTCGATCTGAACGTCAAGGAGCACGCCAACGACCTCGAGGACATTGTAAAATTCATGTTCAAGATCTTGCGCCCTCGCTACCTGCTCGCAATGAATAACTTGCTGGAGCGCGGCGCGCAGGTGCTGGGCAACGACTTCTACAATAAGTACTATCCCATTCTCGCGCGCGAATCGCAGAAACTGGAGGAGGAAGTCTACAACCCGTTATTGCCGCGAGACGTGTTCGTCATGTATTCGAGCGCGGACATGAAGATGGTCATCTCCCTCGTGGAAGAATTGGAGAAGGAGGGGCTGCGCTGTTTCGTGGCGGCGCGCAACATCCAGCACGGGAGGAAGAGCGACTACAACACCATATTGCAGCAGGCGATGGACAGTTGCAAGGTGGCTTTATTTGTCTCCACCAACCATTCGCGCAGCCACGAATGCGATGCGCTGAGCGTGGAAATGGAGTATATCCGCCGTGAGGATATGGAGCGCGCGCAGTATGCGGGTGACTATGCCAAACTGCCGCGTTCCTGCAAAAAGCCGCGCGTAGAGTACGTGGCGGAGCCATATTGCGGCAGGGCGGTGGAAAAGCTGACGAAGGAGCTTTTTGCGGGGTTCGAGCGCTGCACGGCCGTCAAGGACGTCATCGCACAAGTTTATCAGTTGCTGCGCGGCAATGCACAGGAAGAACGGCCCGCCGCCGAGACCAAATATTGTATCTCCTGCGGCGCGGGAAATCCCAGAAAGACCAAGTTCTGCATTGAATGCGGTGCGCAGGAATTTGCCGCAACGGCTGAAGAGCGCGAGCGCATCCTGCGCATCCGGCAGGATGAGGCGCTGCAGAAGGCAACCGAGGCGCAAAGAAGGGCAGAGGAGGCAGCGGCGCGGGCGCAGCGCGAATTGGAGACGGAACGGCGGAAGGCATCCAAAAAAGAGAAAAAAGCGGCGCGCAGGTCTGAAAAACAGCGCGCAAGGAAGGGCGCGCCTGCGGGAAATGCCAAGGCGTATACGAAAAGCGCAGGCAATGCGTCGGGCGGCGTGGTTTCCCGGTTCGGCAGTCTCTTACGCAAATGCGGAAGTACGGTAGAGGGTATTTGCAGGCGCATCGCAATGGAGACAGTGCTGTTTTTCACCGCGATTGCGGCGCTCGTCTTCATGATTTTAGGCATCGTGGGGCTTGCCGATCCGATGCAGCTTAGCTTGCTGAAAGTTGCGTTCTATGTGTCGCTGGCGCTGCTGGTTTTGTGCATCATTGCCGCGGTCTACAACGGCCACGAGGAATGGAGTCCGGGGCGCATGTGGTTTTTTATTGTGGCAGCAATCGCGTTGGGCGTCCTGATCGTATGGACGCTCTGCACGGGCAGGCTCGCCTACAAAAGTCTCTATACGGATGAAGAGGGCGGCGTGGTCTATGCCGAGCGCGATGCGGATTATGAAGTCTATCGCTTTCTTGACGGTTGCAGCGATGCGACGGTGCAGGGCACGTGCAACGGCAAGATGGTGACGTCCGTTGCCAAAGGGGTCGCACAGAACAACCAGTCGCTCGTCACGCTCACCTTTACGGGCGGGGACCTGACGATCCATGACAAAGCATTCAAATCCTGTTCCCGTCTTTCTTCCGTCACCTTTACAGATGGAAATTACGTTGTAGAAAATTATGTATTTGAAGATTGTTACAGCCTGACGGACATTACTGTCAGCTCTGCCATACTCACGAGCGGAATGAACGCCAGATATGCCTATTCGCTGTTCGGGTACACGGATATCAAACTGGCAAATCTTCGGGTGGATAACGGCAGCGTCGACGGGTTTTCCGACAGCATCGGAACGGTATATGTAAGGAATGATTCCACCGTGCACCTGTCGCAGGGGTATGGCGGAGATGCCTCTCATTATGCGGACAGGCTGGTTCTGGAAGAGGACTTTACATTTGAAGGCAGCTCCCTTATCATGCAGCGGGATAAAGTCCTGTGGGGGTATGAGGCGGAATATCTCGCCTTTGCCGCGCAAATTTACATTCCCGTCTCCGTCACTTCCATTCCTGAAAGGTTTTTCGGGGATGCGGGCGAGGGGTGCACGGTGTACTATGCGGGCACGCGCGAACAGTGGGAGAACATCACGGTCGCCGCGGGCAACAACGGAAATTTTACGAACGGAAAGGTCAGCGTGATATGCGATACGCCCTATCCCGCCCAGAATATATAAGAGCATTCAAAGAGGAATATCATGCAGGAATTACGTTGCAAAAAATGCGGAACGTTCTTGAAAAAAGAGGACGAAATGTACATATGTCCCGCGTGCGGGG
The DNA here is from genome assembly GCA_944340905.1 of uncultured Clostridia bacterium. Taxonomy (GTDB): domain Bacteria; phylum Bacillota; class Clostridia; order Christensenellales; family Borkfalkiaceae; genus Gallimonas. The sequence goes on along the minus strand of CALVLT010000001.1, from coordinate 35,347 downwards.
CGCGGTATGAGGCGGAAAACGCCCGCCGCGTTGCGGACGAGATGGCGCGCCTTTTAGGCGAGCAGAAACAGGAGGCGCTCGCCAACCTTCGCCGGCAGCTCTGGCGGGAGACGCACGAGGAATTCATCAACGATGCGGAGATCTCCCGCCTTGCCAAGGCGATCAAGGGGTATCTGCCCGACGATTGGTTCGCAACGTTCTGCGACCTTGCCTGCGGCGGCAGCGACGCCCGTCTCAACGCCTTTCTCGGCGAGGCGGACGTTTCGGCGCAGAGCATGTATGTGTGGGACGTCGTGCGTCTCATGCTGCACCTTCTCAAGGAGAGCAACCTGCTCGCCGTCAACGATTTTCTCGCCCGCGCGGGGAACGCGGGAACGGACATGGAGCAGTACGACAGGTACAACCGTCAGCTCATCCGCGAGGCGGAGAAGATCGACAGGGGCGTATATGACGTGCTTGTCCCGCGCGACGCCTTCATCGCCTACAAGAGCGAGGACATGGAAAAGGTCATCGAACTGGTGGAGGAGCTGGAGCGGCAAGGGCTGAAGTGTTTTGTGGCGGCGCGCAACCTGCAGCACGGCGCGGTGCGGCACTACGAGGAAAAGCTGTTCGAGGCGATGGACCACTGCAAGACGGTGGTGTTCGTGTCGTCCACGCGTTCGCGCAGCCGCCGCTGCGATGCGCTCAGCGTCGAGCTGCCCTACGTCCGCCAGAAGGATATCGACGGCGCACCCGCACAGCTGCGTAATTACTATGAAAAGCTGCCCGCAGAATATAAAAAGCCGCGCGTGGAATACGTCATCGAACCCTACAAGGGGGGCGACGCCGCCGAGGCTATCGTCAATGAATTTTTTGCGGGCTATGAGCGTTGCTACAACGTGGCGGAAGTTGCCCGCCGCGTGCTGGAGTATGTGGCGAGCGCGCCCGCGTCCAACGTCAAGTACTGCCTTGCCTGCGGAACGGAGAACCCCAAAAAGACCAAGTTCTGCATCGAGTGCGGCGGACGGGAATTTGCCGCCACGCGCGAGGAGGCGGAGCGGGCGCAGCGCGCCAAAGCGGAGGCGGCAGCCCGTGAGGCAGAGGCAGTGCGCCGCGCCGAAGAGGATCGCCGCCATGCGGAGGAGGAAAAGCAACGCGCGGAGGAGGAGAAAAAGCGCGCCGAGGAGGAACGCCGCCGCGCCGCCGAGGCACAGAAGAAAGCCGAGGAGGAGGCAGCCGCCCTGCGCGCCGAACTGGAGCGCCTGAAGAAAGCGGCGCAGGAGGCAGCGTCCAAACCCGCCGCGCCGGCGCCTGTGCAGCCTCCCAAGCCCGCGTCCGAACCTACACAAATGCCCGCGGAAAGCACCTCCGAAGATTTCGGTGATTTCGGCGAGATAGAGATTCCCGATCCTGCAAAACCCGCGCCGAAGCCCAAGCCCGCGCCTGCCGTGCAAGCGCCCGCGGAAAGTCCGTCGAGTGATTTTGTGATCGAAAACGGCGTATTGATCCAATACAAGGGCGCGGGCGGCGAGGTAGTGATCCCGAATGGCGTAACGGAAATTGCGGCCCATACATTCTATCGCTGCAATTCACTTACAGGCATTGTGATTCCGGAAGGCGTCATGAGCATAGGTGATAGTGCGTTTGAAGGCTGCAAGTCTCTTGCAAGCGTTGTGATCCCGGGCAGCGTAACGAACATTGGCGGGAGTGCGTTTGAAGATTGTGAGTCTCTTGCGAGCATTGTCATTCCTGAGGGCGTAAAAACCATTGGCAAGAGAGCATTCTCCTATTGTAAATCTCTTACAAGCATTGCAATTCCGGAGGGCGTGACGAGCATCGGCGAACGGGCATTTATCGATTGCAAAGCGCTTACAAGTGTCACCATCCCCAAAAGTGTAACAAGCATCGGCGCGGGTGTATTTTCCGGCTGCGAGGGAATGGAGAAATTCAATGTGGCGGCGGGAAATTCCGTATACCATGTCAGCGGAAACTGTCTGATCGAAACAAAATCAAAAACGCTGCTCGCAGGCTGTAAAACGAGTGTGATTCCTGCGGACGGCAGCGTGACAAGCATTGGCGAGGAAGCCTTCTCGGGCTGCAAAGCGCTTACGGGTGTCGCCATTCCCCAAGGTGTTACGAGCATTGGGAGAATGGCATTCTGGTGCTGCAAATCTCTTGCAAGCGTCACCATTCCCGAAGGGGTTACGAGTATCGGGGGAAAGGCATTTTATGGTTGCGAAAAACTTACAAGTATCACCATTCCCAAGAGTGTAACGATTATTTGGGAAGAGGCATTTCTTTATTGTGGCAAAGCGAAAATTTACTGCGCCGCGCCGGAACCTGCGCAGTGGCCGCAGGGTTGGCACAGCGATTTGAAAAAGAGGCGTATTATCTGGAATGCGCCAAAGCCCGAATCCGCGCCACAGGCTGCACCGAAACCCGCGGAAAAATCCGCAGCAGCCCCTGCGCCCAAACCTGCGCCAGCCGCGCAGCAGTCCAAACCCGCGCAAAATGCCCCCGTTTCGGGCGGCATGGGCGGACACCCCGACATGTACATACCCAAGGCAAGCCCTTTGAGCGATTTTGAAATTGAGAACGGTGTTCTCAAAAAATACAACGGCAAGGGCGGCAAAGTAGTAATTCCGAATAATGTTACATGTATTGGAAGTTTTTCATTCAAAGAGGAGCCATTATGGCTTAAGACTATTTCTCTTATGAGTGATTTAGCGAGAAATGGGGTGAAAGCAATAAAAGATGATATAGGATTGACAAGCGTCGTCATTCCTAATAGTGTTACGATAATCGAAAGTCATGCTTTCTTTTTCTGTACAGGATTGACGAGTATCACGATTCCGGACAGCGTAGAAAGCATAGGAGGCTTAGCATTTGAGGGTTGCTATGAATTGAAAAGTATCACGATTCCAGCTAAAGCTGTTAAAATTGGTACAGATGCTTTCAAGGGTTGTGACAAAGCTAAAATATATTGTCACAGACAAAAACCTAACAGGTGGCCCGATGGGTGGGATAAATCTTTGCAAGACAGGATTATTTGGGATCAACCGCAGCCTACACCCGTTGCGCCTGCCCCCGCCGCGCAAACACCCGCGGAAAGCCCTTTGAGCGATTTTGTGATTAAAAATGGCGTCCTCGAAAAATACAAGGGCAAGGGCGGCGATGTAGTAATTCCCAGTGGCGTAAAAATCATAGAACAGAGTGCATTCCAAGGCTGCGCTTCTATTGCAAGTATCGCAATTCCAAAAGGTTTAATACGCATTGGGGACAGGGATTTTGCCGGTTGCAGCTCACTTGTCAGCATCACTATTCCGGAAGGCGTAACAAGTGTTGGGGTAGAGGCGTTCGACGGCTGCACCTCACTTACAAGTGTCACCATTCCGAAGAGCGTAACAAGTATTGGAAAGCGAGCATTTTATAGCTGCCGCTCTCTTGCAAGCATCACGATTCTTGAAGGTGTAACAAGCATCGGGTGGTCGGCATTCTACGGTTGTAGCTCTTTGACAAGCATCATCATTCCCAAAAGTGTAACAAGCATGGAGGGGGGTACATTTTCCGGCTGTGAGGGAATGAAAGAAATTATAGTAGAGGCGGGAAATCCTGCTTATCATGTAAGCGGAAACTGTCTGATCGAAACAAAGACAAAGAAGCTGATAGCAGGTTGTAAAACAAGCGTAATTCCTGCGGACGGCAGCGTGACAAGCATCGGGTGGTCGGCATTCGCTGGTTGCGCCTCTCTTGCAAGTATCACCTTTCCCAAAGGCTTAACAAGCATTGGTGGATATGCATTCAACAATTGTGCCTCACTTGCAAGCGTCACCATTCCTGTAAGCGTAACGTGCATTGGCGAGAAGGCATTCAGTGGTTGCCCTAACCTCAAAATCTACTGCCATCGGAAAAAGCCGCTCCTGTGGCCCAAGGGGTGGGACAAAGACCTGAAGGACAGGATTATATGGGATCAACCGCAGCCTACACCCGTTGCGCCTGCCCCCGCCGCGCAAACACCCGCGGAAAGCCTTTTGAGCGAATTTTTGATTAAAAACAGCGTTCTCGAAAAATACAAGGGCAAGGGTGGAAATGTGGTGATTCCCGATGGCGTAAAGCGCATTGGGTGGCATGCATTCGAAGGATGCGCGGGATTGATGGGCATCACGATTCCGAACAGCGTGACGCGCATCGGAGAAGGTGCATTTAAGGGATGCACGGGATTAACAAGTATCACGATCCCGAATAGCGTCAAGAGTATTGAAGATAGTACTTTCTCGAGTTGCACGGGATTGACGAGCATCGCTATTCCCAAGAGCGTGATGAGTATTGGGGCTGGTGCATTCTATGGATGCACGGGATTGCCAAGCATAACGATTCCGATCAGTGTGACAAACATTGGTGGTTCGGCATTCTTCGGCTGTGAGAGATTGACAAGTATCACAATTCCCGATGGCGTGACGAGCATTGCTGATTCCGTTTTCTGCGGGTGCACGTCTCTGACCAATGTGGTCATTCCCAAAGATGTAACAGAAATCGGGTGGCGAGCATTTGATAACTGTAAGTCTCTTAAAAGCGTAACTATTCCTCAAAACGTTCAGAACATTGATGCTTATGCGTTTCCATTTGGATGTAAAGTGTACTGCCATCGCAAAAAGCCGCTCCTGTGGCCCAAGGGGTGGCACAAAGATTTGAAGGGCAGAATTATCTGGGATCAACCGCAGCCTACACCCGTTGCGCCTGCCCCCGCCGCGCAAACACCCGCGGAAAGCCCTTTGAGCGATTTTGAAATTGAGAACGGCGTTCTCAAAAAATACAAGGGCAAGGGCGGAAATGTGGTGATTCCTAAAGGTGTAAAGAGCATTGGTAATTCAGCATTTTATGGTTGCACGGGATTGACAAGCATTATGATTCCGAACGGCGTAACGAGCATCGGAGATCATGCATTCTGGGGTTGCTGCTATCTTGCCAGCATTGTCATTCCCAAAGGTGTAACGAGCATTGGAACGTATGCTTTCCGTCGTTGCAGTGATCTTACCAGCATCACTATTCCAGAAGGTGTAACAAGCATTGGAAATCTAGCATTCTACGATTGTCTTCGTCTTAGGAGTGTCACCATTCCCGAAAGTGTAATGACATTTATTCGCAGTGATACATTCAAGGAGTGTCCTTACCTCACAATTCACTGCCATCGTAAAAAGCCGCTCCTGTGGCCCAAGGGCTGGGACAAAGATTTGAAGGACAAAATTATCTGGGATAAGTAGGGCGCGGAGAGCCTCCCCTGTGTAAGGGGAGGTGGCGCGGCGCAAGCCGTGACGGAAGGGTTGTCAAGGTTTGCTACAGACAGGCGCAACAACCCTCTCGCCTCGCAAGCTCGGCACCCTCCCTTACACAGGGAGGGCGAGAACGCGGTCATATGCTCGGCGTCGTCCTATCAGGGGATTCTTACGCTCCACTTCGTTCCGCTCAGAATGACGTTTCTCTTGTTTACTGTCATTCAGAGGGGGCATAGCCCCCGAAGAATCCCAAAGTACATTGTCTTAAAGGCAAGAGAACGCGGTCATATGCTTGGCGTCGTCCTACCAGGGGATTCTTACGCTCCACTTCGTTCCGCTCAGAATGACGTTGAGGGGGGCACGGCTGCGCCGCTCCCCGGAATAACGATATGAAAAGACTCACCCCCTTGGGGGGAGGCTACATGACGCATGGCTCACCCCAATGGGGAAAGGCGAAACAGGTAAATCAAATCAAAAATCAATGGAGGTAACAATATGTTCGGCAAGAAAAAGAAGGCGGCACAGCCGCAGATGACGCTCGAAGAGCGTCTGGAGCAGACGGAAAAGCAGCTCAAAACGCAGCTTTTGAAAATCCAAAAGCAGAAGAACGAAACGCTCGCGGGGCTGGTCGAGGCGCGCCGCCAGGGGCTTACCTCGCACGAAAACCGTGCGCGCGCCCTCCTTCGGCGCTATCTCGCCGCCGAAAAGCAGATCAACGGCATGTTGCTCTCCATGCGGCTCACCGTGCAGGAGCGCGACCTCGCCTCTCTCACCAAGAGCTTTATCGAGTGCATCGGCGACGTCTCGCGCGAGCTGACCGGTTCCGTCGCCAAGACGGACACCAAAAAGGCGGAAAAGGAGTACATGCGCGCCATGTACGCCGCGCAGCAGCAGGAGGAAAACCTCGACCGCATGCTCGAGGCGGGGGACTACACCATGACCGAGGCGGCGGACAGCGGCAGATACGCCGAATTCGACGGCGAGATCGATGCGCTCGTCAGCCGTGCGGAAGCGCTCACGGGCGGCGGCCCGCGCGATACCATTTAAGGAGACCATACCATGTCATTCCGTCAGTTTGAAAAGGAAATGAAGAAAAAACGCGAGGAGGCCAGAACGGTCTCCATGCTGCAGAATGCCGTCACCGCGTGGACCAAGCGCAAGGAGACGTACACGAACGCCGCCAAGGAGGCGCTGCGCAAGGGGGATGAGGCACAGGCGAACATGCAGATCGCCCTGCTGCGCAACGCCATGGTGGGGCTTGCGCAGGCGCAGGACATGCTCACGAACTACATGGCTGCCCGCGATATGCGCGAGATGCAGTCGCTCTCCGCGCGGTTCGTGCGCTCGCTCAATTCCGTCATGAAGGACGTTGCGCGGCTGAGCGGTTCGGTGAATTTCGAGCAGTCGCAGAAAATTTTCAAGAAGTCGGTCACGGCGCAGGGGGATGCGGCGCGCGCCCTGCGCGAGCTGCTCGAACAGAACGGGCAGGCGTTCTCGGACAGCGTGTCCTCCCTCTCCTCGACGGGTGCGGACGAGATCCGCGCCACCCTGCTGCGGGAGATCGGCGGGGGAGGCGCCCTCGGCGATTCCCTTGCGCAGATGGAGGCGGAATTCGGCGCGCCCGCCGTGGAGGCGCCCGCCATGGTCGCCGAGGCGGCGGGGGGAGCCGCGCAGCCCGCTCCCGCGCCCGCGCCCGAGGCGGAGCCTGAAGAGGAGGAGCCCCGCCGCAGCGCGCCCCACGCGCCCGCCAAAAAGCGGCCCGAGCCGCCCGAGGAAGTCGATCCCGAATCCTTCTTCGGCTACAGGGGAGGCAAGTATGTGTATCCGCCCCTTGACCTCTTGAAGGATCACGACAACGCACAGGCACAGGCAGAGAACGAGGAGGCGGTCAAGGGCGTCATCGAGGCGCTCGAGAGTAAGCTGCGCGAATTCGGCATTGTCGCCAAGACGGAGAGCTATCTCATCGGCCCCGCGTTCACGCGCATCGAGCTGCGCCCCGACGCCAACGTGCAGATTTCCAAGATCGCCGCGCTCAAGGATGACATCGCCATGGCGCTCAAGCGCAAGGTGCGCCTGCTCCTTCCCATCGAGGGCAAGGACCTGATCGGCGTGGAGGTGGAAAACGCCGCCCGCGCCATCGTTCCGCTGCGGCGCATGTTCACGGCGCAGCGCGAAGGGGAGCCCGATGCGCAGTATGTCGAGGCGGGGCTGGGCGTCGATCCGGAGTACCGCCCGCAGTTCCGCACCTTCAATTCCATGCCCCACCTGCTGGTGGGCGGCACGACGGGCAGCGGCAAGAGCGTGTTCCTGAACGCGCTCATCATGGGGCTTTTGTACCGCTATGCGCCCACCGAAGTGCGCCTTGTGCTCATCGACTTCAAGCGCGTGGAACTGGGCGTGTACAACGGGCTGCCGCACGTCGTGGGCGGGCACGCCATCGACGAGTATGAGGACGCCCTGCGCGCCATGGAACTGCTCGACGAGGAGATGGAACGCCGCTATACGCTGCTCTCGGCGGCGGGCGCGCGCAACCTTGCCGAATACAACGAGGGGCACGAGGACAAAGTTCCGCAGATCCTTGTCATCATCGACGAGTATGCCGACATTGCCAGCTCCACCTATGCCAAGCAGTTCGACCGCCTGGTGCAGCGCCTCGCGCAGAAGGCGCGCGCCTGCGGCATCAACCTGATCATCTCCACCCAGCGCCCGAGCGTCAAGGTCATCAACGGCATCATCAAGGCGAACTTCCCTTCGCGCGCGGCGTTCGCGGTGGCATCGTATATCGACAGCATGAACATTCTCGACGCGACGGGAGCGGAGTGCCTGCTCGGTTCAGGCGATATGCTCTTCATGAGCGGCCGCCATACCGACCGCCTGCAGGCGCCCTATGTCAGCACCGAAGAAGTCATCGCCGTCACCGATTTTATCAAGAGGGAAAACAAATGAATTTTTCCGAATCTTATTTGACTGAGCGTTTCGAGGCGGCGTACAAGCAGGGCGTTGCGGCTAAGAACAGGGGGGATTACCCCGCTGCGCGCGAACACCTTGCCAAGGCGGCGTCCCTCATGCGAGAACTTGCCGAGACGGGGGATGCCTCCCGCCGCGCCGAGCGCGAAACAACGGCGGCGCGCATCGAAAACGTCATGCAGGCAATGGCAAAGAACGCGCCCGTGCGCAGGGCAAATCCTGCCTCCCCGTCGGCGGCGGGCACGTCCGCCGCGGCGGCTGCCGATGCGGCGGTGTCCGGCGAGGAGATGCCCGACTTTGTCACCTTCTACCCCGCCGAAGAACTGCACGCGGGCTTTGACGCAGTGGTGGGGGCGGACGAGGCAAAGGAGCAGATCAGGAAATACGCCATCAATCCCCGCCTGCATCCCGAGGCGTACAGCTACTCCTTCCTCTCCAACATGGGCATTCTGCTCGTCGGCCCCCCGGGAACGGGCAAGACGACCTTCGCCAAGGCGGTGGCGTATGAGGTGCGCCAGCCCTTTGCCGTGGTCAATTCCTCCTCGCTCGTCAACTGCTATATCGGCGAGACGGGCAAGAACGTGGATAAGCTGTTTGCCTTCCTGCGCGGCTATGCCGAGCGCAACAACTGCGGCATCACCATCTTCTTTGACGAATTTGACGAGATCGCCAAGCGGCGGGGAGGGGAGGACAAGGTGTCCGAGGCGGCGGTGCCCGCGCTCCTGCGCAATCTCGACGGCATGATGAAGAACGCGCAGTTTCTCATCCTTGCCAGCACCAACCTGCCGCGCGAGGCGTTCGACCCCGGCATCTGGGACCGTTTCCGCCAGCGCATCGTCATTCCGCTGCCCGATCTTGCGGCGCGCCGCCGGCTGTTTGCGCTCAAGCTCAAAGAGGTGGAGCCGGAATTTTTGGAAAAGCTCGACCTGGATGCCGCCGCCGCGCAGACGCAGGGACTGAGCGGGCGCGACATCACGTTCATCTGCGACGATCTGAAATACCGCCTTTCCGAGATCAAGGCGGGCATCGCCGCCGAGCAGGACATCAATGCCTACCTTGCGTCCGTCATTGCCGCCCGCATGAAGAAGTGACCGAAAAAATCCATACGTATATCAAAAACAGGAGACATTATGCTATTACGGTGTGAAAAATGCGGCGCGTCGCTCGAGCCGCAGGGGGAGCTGTACGTCTGCCCCGGGTGCGGCGCGAAGTACACCCGCCAAGATGTCCGCTCCTTTGCGGATGAGATGGCGCGCCTTCTGGACGAGCAAAAGCAGGAGGCGGTCGCCAACCTCAGAACGCAGCTGTGGCAGCTCACGCAGGAGGACTATCTCGAGACGGAGGAAATTTCCCGCCTTGCGGGGGAGCTGCGCGGCTACCTTCCCGACGACTTCTTTGCCGCGTTCTGTGCGCTCGCCTGCGGGGGAAAGGCGTCCAAGCTCAACAAGTTTCTCATCTCCGCCGACGTGAAGGCGCAGAGCGCCTACATATGGGACGTTATGCGCATCATGCTGCACCTTTTGAATGCGGATAACCTGCTCGCCGTCAACGATTTTCTCGCCCGCGCACAGAGCGTGGAGGAGAACACGCAGACCTTCGCCCGCTACAACCGCCTGCTCGCGCAGGAGGCGGAAAAGGTGAGCAAGGGGGTGTACAACACGTCGCTGCCCCGCGATGCGTTCATCGCCTATAAGAGCGAGGACATGGAATTTGTCAACGAACTTGTGGAGGAGATGGAAGGGCAGGGGCTGAAGTGCTTTGTGGCGGCGCGCAATCTGCAGCACGGCGCGGTGGGCAATTACGATGCGGAACTGCGGCGGGCAATGGATCACTGCCGCACGGTGGTGTTCGTGTCCGGCACGCGCTCGCGCAGCATGGGGTGCGACGCGCTGACGGTGGAACTGCCCTATATCCGCGCAAAGGACGTCGAGGGCGCGCCCGCGCAGTACAGAAATTATTACGATAAGCTGCCCGAGCAGTACAAAAAGCCGCGCGTGGAGTTTGTGATCGAACCCTACAGGGGCGGCGCGGACGCTGCCGAGGAGATCGTGAACGAATTCTTTGCGGGCTATGAGCGCTGCTACGATGCGGCAGCAGTCATCAAACAGGTGATGCGCTACAAGCTCGCCGTGCCCGCCCCGCGGGACGTCAAATACTGCCTCTCCTGCGGCGCGGAGAACGCAAAGAAGGCGAAGTTCTGTTCGGAATGCGGCGGGCGCGAATTTGCCGCCACGCGCGAGGAATACGAACAGGCGCAGCGCGCCAGGGCGGAACAGGACGCCCGCGAGGCGGAGACGGTTCGCCGCGCCGAAGAGGAGCGCAAAAAGGCGGAAGATGACAGCCGCCGCGCTGCCGAGGCGCAGAAGAAAGCGGAGGAGGAGGCAGCCGCCCTGCGCGCCGAACTGGAAAAGCTGAAGAAACAGGCGCAAGCGGCAGCCGCCAAACCCGCGCAGCAGCCCGCGCCCGCCCCTGCGTTGGAACCCAAGCCCGCACCCGCACCCAAGGAAAAACCCGCTCCGAAACCCGTGGAAAGCCCGTTGAGCGATTTTGAAATTGAGAACGGCGTGCTTATTAAATACAAAGGCAAAGGCGGCGATGTTGTGATTCCGGACAGCGTGACGAGTATAGGGAAACCTCTGTCTGATGGTGCATTTGAGGGCTGTACAGGATTGACAAGTATCACAATTCCGAACAGCGTAACAAAAATAAGTGATAGTGCATTTTTGGGATGCAAGAGATTGACAAGTATCACAATTCCGAACAGTGTGACGAGCATTGGCTATGGGATATGCACAGACTGCAATAGATTAACGAAAATTGATGTAGAACGTGGCAATCCAGTCTATCATAGCGAAGGAAATTGCCTGATTCAAACGGCAAAGAAAGAGTTGATGGCGGGCTGTCAAACCAGCTTGATTCCAAACGGCGTGACGGGTATTGCAGATTACGCATTCAATAGCTGCGTGGGATTGACGAACATTACGATTCCGAAAAGCGTAACGAGAATTGGAAATTATGCATTTTTTAATTGCAAGGGATTGACAAATATCACAATTCCAACCAGCGTGATGAGAATTGCGACGGGTGCTTTCGGAGGGTGCACGGGTTTGACAAGTGTCACGATCCCAGACAGCGTGGCGAGTATCGGAGAACAGGCATTTGCATATTGTCGCAATGCAAAAATATACTGCCATAGTCGGAAACCAAGCCGGTGGCCCAAGGGGTGGAGTCAATCCCTGAAAAATAAAATTATTTGGGATGAGCCAGTTTCCAATCCCGCAGCAACGCCTGCGCCGAAGCCTAAACCCGCTCCCGCGGCAACGCCTGCACAGGCCACGCCTGCGGTAAACCCTGACGAGGATTTTGTGATTGAAGACGGTGTTCTGAAAAGCTATCAAGGCAAGGGTGGTAATGTAATCATCCCGGACAGCGTGACGAGCATAGGGGGATTTGCATTTTCATTTGCAATTTTCTGTGGACCAACGAAGATCACCATTCCAAATAGTGTGAAAAGTATAGAAGCTTCTGCATTTTGGTCGTTCAGTGATCTAAAAAGTATCACCATATCGGACGGTGTGACGAGCATAGGATATGAGGCATTTTTAGGTTGTACGGGCTTGACGAGCATCACGATTCCGAATAGTGTGACGAGCATTGGTGGTTTAGCGTTTAAAGGTTGTACGGGTTTGACGAGTATCACGATTCCAAACACTTTAACAGAGATTGGAAAAGATGCTTTCAAAGGTTGCGAAAAAGCCAAAATCTATTGTTACGGACAAAAACCCGACCAGTGGCCTGATGGGTGGGACAAATCCTTGCAAGACAGAATTATTTGGTATGCTCCGCCCGCGGCAACGCCCGCGCCGAAATTTGTTGCAAAGCCTGCGGCAACGCCCGCACCAAAACCTGCGCCTGTCCCCAAGGAAAAACCCGCTCCTAAGCCTGAGGCAAGCCCTGCCGAGGATTTTGTGATTGAGGACGGGGTATTGAGGAAATATAAGGGACGGGGCGGAAATGTTGCTATTCCGAGCGGTGTAAAAATTATCAGAAAGGCTGCATTCAACGACTGCGCGTCGCTCACGGGCATCACCATCCCGAATGGTGTGATGAGTATCGGCGAGTTTGCTTTTTCCGGCTGCAAAGGATTGACGAGCATTACGATTCCGAACAGTTTGACAAGCGTCGATTCGGATGCGTTTGACGACTGCGAAAATCTGACGGATATTGTGGCGGAGCCGGGAAACCCCGTCTACCACAGCACAGGAAACTGTCTTATCGAAACGGCGAAAAAGCAGTTGGTGCTTGGCGGCAAAACCGCGGTGATCCCGACGGACGGAAGTGTGAAGAGCATCGGAACGAGTGCATTCAGCGGGCGCAAGGGGCTTACCTGCATTACCATTCCAGACAGCGTGAAAAGCATTGGGGTCGGGGCGTTTTACGGCTGTACGGGATTGACGCACATGGTGATCCCCGGCAGTGTAAAGAGTATTGAAGACTCTGCTTTCTACAAATGCACTTCGCTTTTGGAGGTTGCACTCGGGGACGGAGTGAAAAGTATCGGCGCCAACGCATTCAACGGCTGCACTTCGCTCGAGAGCGTTACTATCCCGAGTGGCGTGACAAAACTCGGGCATTATGCATTCTGTCACAAAACGGACATTTATTGTCACCGTAAAAAGCCGCTTATCTGGCCTGCAGGGTGGGATAAATGGCTTAACGGCTATATCACGTTCGACTGAAAACGGCATCATTCAGACTGTAAAAAATGTTTCGAAAAAAATTTGTAAAAAATAAAAAAAAGTAGTACTTTCTACTTGCTTTTTGTCTGGATTTGTTATATAATACAGGCAAGAGAGGAAAAAGGAGGAATTATGCAAAGAGAAAGTTCCGAAAGAGGCAGAAAGGAAATTTCGCCGCAGACGGCGGTACGGCTCAGAACGCTGCGGGCGGAAAACGGCCTGACGCAGGCGGAAGTCGCGCGCAGGCTGGGCATCTCTCAGCAGACCTACAGCAAATACGAGAACAGCGACGCCGCCATCGACAGCGAGGTGCTGCGCAAGCTCTGCGCGCTCTACGGCGTCTCGGCGGACTACATTCTTGCCATCGAACATGCGCAGCAGGAATCCTCGGCAAGCGTGAAGGGATTCACCGTCGAAGATGAACAGATCGAACTTATTGTCCACAAGGTGCTCTCGCAGATGGACAAGAATAAAAATCAATGACAGGAGAAGGATATGACGAAGTGTTCAAGATGCGGATATTCGTTCACGGGTGACGTCTGTCCCGCGTGCGGCGCGCGTGCGTCCGAAAAGCGCGCAGCAGCCGCGCCCGTTCAGACAAAGCCCGCGCCCGAAAAGAAACCCGAGGCGCCGCAGGACGGCATTCGCCGCAATCCGCTGTTTGTGAAATACGCGGATTTCATCGACGACGCGCAGCTCTTCAACCTTGCGTGCTGCTATATGGAGGGCATCGGCGGGGTGGAAAAACAGGACGTGGCGCAGGCGGTGGAAATGTTCCGCATCCTTGCATTCCGCGGCCATCACGGCGGCATGTACAAACTGGCGGAATACTACCTCTCTCTCGACCCGCCCGACAAGGCAACGGCAGTGCAGTGGCTGCGCATCGCCGCCGACGGCGGACATGAACCGAGCAAGATACGGCTGCGTATTCTGGGCGAAGAGGCGGCGCAGCGGCCCGTCATCGCCGAACCCATCGACATGCCGACGGGCAGCTTTGAGGCGCGCGTCAGAAATGCGCTGCCCTGCGTCGTCATGGTCTATTCCACCTTCGAGAGCGGCCGCAGAACAACGACCATGTGCGGCTCCGGCTTTATTCTGGAGGGCGGCTACGTCGTGACCAACGCGCACGTGGTGGGGGATGACCCCAAGTCCGTCACCGCCATCTTCGAGCCGTCCATCGACGAGAAGTCGTACAACCTTCTTCCGCTCGCCATCGCGCCCGAGTTCGACGTCGCCATCCTGCGCTTTACGGGGCTTGCCGACGAGCGCATCTCCGCGCGGGAAAATCTGCGCCTGCGCACCGAAGGTGTGCAGTACGGCGAGGAGGTATACACCATCGGCAATCCCCTGGGACTTCGTTTCAGCGTCAGCCGCGGCGTCGTCTCCACGCCGCAGCGGCAGGGCGGCCACCGCAAGGGCGTGCATGAGGTCATTCAGACGGACATTACCGCCAATCACGGCAATTCTGGCGGCGCGCTGTTCGACGTATCCAACAACGTGCTGGGCATGATCACCTACACGCCCGGCGACAGTGAAGGGGGCATCTCCATGTGCGTTCCCTCCAAGTATATCGTGCAAGTGCTCAACAAACTGGGCAATAAAAAATAATTCGGGATAAGGAGAAATCACAATGAAATTAGTGGATGAGATCGTCGTTCAGCCCAACAGCGACATGTTTTTGTGGGGCATCGATACCTCGCTGCTCGCGTATGACGCAAAGCTGATCGTGAATATGGGCTGCCAGGTACTGTATATCGTCAACGGAAGTCTTTCCAACGTGTTCGATGCGGGAAGATATGTCATCAATCCCAAAAAGCAGCGCAGGGAAAACAACAGCATCACGCTTGTCGGCGTCAACCGCGGCAAGACGTTCTCTCTCGTCTGGGGCGTGGGGGAAATTCCCTTCCGCGACAAGGACAGCAAGGCGGAGACGGAGATCGGCATGAACGGTGAATATACGCTGCAGTTGTTGCAGGCGGCGAATCTGTACACCGCCTTCGGCAAGGCGGACGTCTCGCCCGCCGATGTCGCCGCCAAGACGCGCGCAAAGCTTGCCGAGACGCTCAAGTCCCAGCTCTCCAGACAGCTCGGAAACTACTCCTACCTGAATATCCAGTCGGCGCAGGCGCAGATCTCCGATATGATCCGCGAGGCGTTCAGCGAGGAAATGTTTGCGCTCGGGTTCACACTCACCGGCTTTGCCCTGAAGGAGATTTTCTTCCCCGAGGAATTCAAGCAGGCGCGCGCCGAGGCAATGCAGAAGGGGGATGAGTACGACGAGCGGCTGCGCCAGAAGGAAGAGGAGCGCCGCAGGCGGCGCGAGCTGGACAGCATCGCCGAATTCACCAAGGGAACGGACGCCGTAGGCGCCAACCCGCGCGCGGAGGTCTCCGCGGAAGTCAAATGCCCCGTCTGCGGTACGCTCTGCAAGTCGGGCACTCTGTTCTGCCCCAAGTGCGGCAAGAAACTGTAAAACGCCAAAAAGGAGAATGGACGCATGTTTATATTCGGCAAAAAGAAGAAACTGGAAGCGCTCAACGCACAGAACAAAAAGGATATTCTCGCAAAGATCGAAATTCTGATCCAGCGGACCAAGGACCCCGCTGTTGCCGCAAAACTCAATTCCGCCAAGAACGCCATTCTTGCGCAGGGGGCGACCTCCTCGGAGGAAGTCGCCAAGCTCGACAAGGTTATTCTGGATATTCTTGCAGACCTCGGCAAGGACCTTGCGGCGGGAAATTCGGCGGTCGTTGTCAAAAAATTGGATAACGTCCTCGAAAAAATGGAGACGCGCGCACCCTATTGCACGGACAATTCGCAGTTTCTTACGAAAGAAGACCGCAAGCGCGCAAAGAATGCGGACAATGCGGGCAGAAAGCTCGGGCTGAACACGCCTGCCGCCAAAGCGGAGGATCTGTATTCCCCCGAAGAACTGCTTGAATTTATGCTCATCGAGGCGACGGAACGTCAGGAGAAGATGACTGCGGAAATGCAGGCACTGTATACAAGGCTCAAGGCAAACCCCAACGACCCCGTTGCGACCTATCGCTGGAACACCCTCAAGATCAAGATGAAGGAGAACGGCGACCGCATTGCCATGCTGCAGAGCGAAGGCAACCGCACCGTTCTCGTCAACAGCATGCAGAACCTGACCGCCGAGCAGAAACAGCTCATTGCATCGCGGCAGATCAGCGACGAGCAGTTCGACGTCATCATGGCGGACTATCAGAAGATGGTCAATCAGCAGATGGCGGATGCGGCGCACGTTCAGCAGGCGACCGATATGTTCCTCAATACGAGCACAGGCGCAGCACAGGCGACGGGCGCATCCGCACAGGCCGCACAGCCCTCCATTCTCAGCGATCCCGATTTCATCGCCATGGGCGGTGCTGCCAAGACGCCCTCCATTCTCAGCGACCCTGACTTTATCGCCATGGGCGGGGCTGCCGCTGCACCGGCCGCGGGCGCGGGCAATGCGGCGACCGATGCGGTGTTTGAAAATATCGACCAGATCGTGCATGAGCTGGAAAAGTGCGAACTCATGTACTCCGATAAGCTTGACGACGTCAGCGCCGATCTGAAGGACATGGATAAGCGTCTTGCGCAGCTGCTCGAAAAGCGCAAGAACGCGACCGCCTCCGAATGCCTCGTGCTGGACGGCGAGATCGACCGCCTCAATGCCGAGCGCGTCAACGCCAAGAATGCCATCAAGCGCTATCGCCAGGCGCTTGCCGTCAACACGGAAAAGCTCTCGCTCGCCCGTTCGCTGAGCAACCAGCGCGACCTCAACGAGATCAACCGCCGCATGCAGGAGAGCACGGGCGGTGCGTTCACCAACTTCGAGGACTACGCCATGGCGCTGCGCGAATATACGGAGAAGGCGAATGCCGACCTTGAAAGCATCGGCACGGTCAACGCTGTCGCAAACGGCGTGGACGTCAACATGAGCACGATGACGGGCAGGGAGGCGGACGCCTCGGGCGAATTCGAGGTCAAGGACGAGGACAAGTACAGGGCGCTCGAAGAGGAACTCGGCATCCGCAAGGCGTAACGCCGGAGGCAGACCATGAATATCCAGTTTACCATTCTCGCGGCGGAGACATTTGCCTCCAAGGCGGAAAAGGCGGAGCGGGAGGGGAAGACCTCCTACGCGCAGGACAATTATAAACTTGCCGCGTCGAAGTACCGCGAGGCGGCAGCCGCCGCGCCCGATAAGCGCGACCGCTACCTTGCGCTGGCACAGGAGTGCGAGGACAAGGCGCAGCGCGCGGGAGCATCTGCTCGCCCGCCGCAGCCTGCCCGTCCTGCACAGCCCTCCCGCCCTCAGCGCGCGCCGGAGCCGTCCGCTCCCTCTGCGCCGCAGGAGGGAAAGCGTGTGCCTTCCGCCCCTTCGGGCGGCGATGCGCCCGATTACAGCGGCTACGAGCTGAACTTTGCCAGCCCCAACGAGAAGGTGTCCTTTGACGACATCATCGGCCTGGACAGCGCCAAGACGGCGATCCACCGCAAGCTCATCTATCCGCTCTCCGATCCTGAGACCTATCGCCGCTATCACTTAAAGCCGGGCGGCAACATTCTGCTCGAGGGGCCTCCCGGAACGGGCAAGACGACGTTCGCCAAGGCGGCTGCGTGCGAAGTGCATCTGCCCTTTATCATTGTGGACTGCAACGCGCTCGTTGACTGCTATATCGGCAATACGGGCAAGAATATCGACAAACTGTTTGCCGAAGTGCGCCGCTTTGTCAAGGAGCAGAACACGGCGGTCATCCTGTTCTGTGACGAGTTCGACTCCATCGCCAAGGCGCGCACGAGCGACGACAAGACGGCGGCGGAGGCGGTGCCTTCCCTCATCCGTCAGCTCGACGGCTTTGACACTGACAACGCGAATATCATCATCCTTGCGGCGACCAACATCAAGGAGGCGCTCGACTCGGCCATCCTGTCCCGTTTCTCCAACAATATCTACATTCCGCTGCCCGATGAAAATTCGCGCCGTCTCATCTTCGAGAGCAAGCTCAAACGCTGCGGCGTGTCCGATGCCGACATGCGCGCGCTCGACCTGCAGGCGGCGGCAAAGGCAAGCGAGGGCATGAGTGGGCGCGACATCAACCACATCGTCACCGAATTCTCCGAAGTGCTCGCCGAACGCGACAGCGGCATCCAGCCGCTCACCGATTCCCTGCAGAATGTATTTTTGGGACTTATCCGCGCCCGCAGGGGCTGAAAAACTGCATACGTATCAGGCGTTCCGTGACCGCGGAACGCTTTTTCTTTGTCCCTTGCATAAGTCGGGAACGGGGGCGCAAACTGATAAGAGAATATGCAGAGGATAGTTTTTCGGAAACAGCCGCGCATCATTGCCGTCAGCACGATCGCGGGGACAAAGGAGTGCGAGGGGATCGTCGGGCGGTATGTGGAGACGGCGCTTTCGGACGACATGTTCGGGGAGAGCACCTTTGAAAAGGCGGAATGCAAGATGCTTTCGCACGTCATCGACGGGGCGATCGCCAACGCAAAACTGGCGCGCGACAAGGTGGATATGCTTGTTTCGGGGGATCTGCTCAACCAGATCATCTCGGCAAGCTTTGCGGCGCGCGATTTTTCCGTTCCCTTTCTCGGGGTGTATGGTGCATGTTCGACGATGGCGGAGAGCCTTGCGCTTGCGGCGGCATTTGTGGACGGCGGATATTGCAGGAACGTCGTGGCGGCAACGGGCAGCCACTTTGCCTCTGCCGAACGGCAGTACCGCTATCCTTTGGAACTGGGCTGCACCCGTCCGCCGCAGTCCCAGTGGACGGTGACGGGCGCGGGCGCCGCGCTCGTCTCGGACAAGGGGGACGGCATACGCATCACGTCTGCCACACTTGGCAAGGTCGTGGACTTCGGCGTGACGGACGTCAACAACATGGGCGCCGCCATGGCGCCTGCCGCAGCGGACACCATTCTTGCACACTTCCGTGCGACGGGCGAGGAGCCGGATGCATACGATCTCATCGTCACGGGCGATCTGGGTGCGCTCGGCAGCCGCATTCTCAAGGACCTGACCTGGGAAAAGGGGCTGGATATCGAGGCGAACCACGTTGACTGCGGCGAGATCATCTATAATGTCATAGAGGACGAATTCCAGGGCGGCAGCGGTGCGGGCTGTTCCGCGGTCGTGCTCAATTCTTACCTGCATGCCAAGATGATGGCGGGCACGCTCAGGCGCATCCTGTTCGTGGCGACGGGCGCACTGCTGTCCACCGTCTCCTCCGGACAGGGGGAGAGCATCCCGTGCATCGCGCATGCGGTCACATTGGAGCGATAGGGGGAATCATGGAAGTTTTGGTAATTTTGCTCGCCTTTCTGAAGGCGTTCGCCGTGGGCGGACTCATCTGTGCCATCGCGCAGGTCATCATCAACTTTACCGATCTGACGGCGGGGAAGATCCTCGTCATCTTCATGCTGGCTGGCATCGTCCTCACGGCGTTCGGCGTCTATCAGCCCCTCGTGGAGTGGGCGGGCGCGGGAGCCACCGTCCCAATTTCGGGATTCGGCTATCTGCTCGCGAGCGGCGCCATGAAGGGGGCGCAGGAGGGGCTGTTCCAGGCGCTCACGGGCGCGCTCGGAGCGGCAAGCGCGGGCGTCACCGCGGCAGTCGTCTTTTCCTTTCTCGCTTCCCTCGTGTTCCGCTCCCACACCAAACACAATTAGCGCTCCGCTTGTCCAAATTTCGTTCACTCCATCGTGGAGTATATGTTTTCGGTGTTTGAACAAAGGTGTTCATAAGGGCGAATCTTGCGCCATCCGGCCGTTTCCGCATTTTCTTTCTCAGAAAATGCGGAAACGCTTTTTTTGTTTCGCAAATTATCGGAGGAATCTTGACAGCTGTGTGAAAATATGATATAATCAAATCTGACGAAACTAAGAGAAATGCAAGAGGTACTTCTATGGGATTGCTCAAGAACATTGAATGGGCGGACAATACCAAAAACATCATCGTCTATAAAATAGACATGAAAAATGATTATGTCAGCAAGGGTTCCGTGCTCACCGTGCGCGATTCCCAGGTGGCAATCTTTGCGCACAAAGGCAAGATGGCGGATGTGTTTGAGCCGGGTTACTATAAACTGGATACCGAATCCATTCCCGTGCTCACCAAGCTCATGTCCTGGAAGTACGGGTTTGAAAATCCTTTCCGTTCGGACATCTATTTTGTCAACACCAAGCAGTTTACGAACTGCAAGTGGGGGACGGCGAATCCAATCATCATCCGCGATGCCGACTACGGAGCTGTCCGCGTGCGCGGCTACGGCACCTATGCCTTCCGCGTCAAGGATGCGTTCGTCTTTATGCAGGAGCTTTCGGGTACCAATTCCTCCTTCCGTACGGAGGACATCACAAGCTATATCAAGAGCATCGTCGTGAGCGCCATTTCCGATGCGATCGGCGAGAGCGGCATTCCCATTCTCGACATGGCGGGAAATTTGACCGAACTCGGCGAAAAGGTGCGCAGCGCCATGCAGCCTTCCTTTGAAAAGCTGGGCATGGAACTGACCAACTTTGTCTTTGAGAATTTTTCGCTGCCCAGGGAACTGGAAGAGGCGCTCGACAAGAACACGTCGCTGGGCATGATGCGCGGCAACATGGACGTCTACACGCGCATGGCGCAGGCGGACGCACTGAAAGAGGCGGCAAAGAATCCCGGCATGGCGGGCGCCACGATGGGCGCGGGGCTCGGGTTCGGCATGGGCAGCATGTTCGGAGACATGATGCGCCGCGACCAAGGGGGGGCGGCGGAGCCGGAAAAGAGTGCAACGTGTCCTACCTGCGGGGCGCGTGTCTCGGCGGGCGCGAAGTTCTGTCCCGAGTGCGGCAAGCCCCTCGGCAGCGTCTGTCCCAAGTGCGGAAAACCCGTTAAAGAGGGCGCAAAGTTCTGCCCCGAGTGCGGTCAGCCGCTGCAGGCGACGTGTTCCAAGTGCGGTAAGCCCGTCAAGGCGGGGGCAAAGTTTTGCCCCGAGTGCGGCCAAAAACTTTGACGGAGGGAAGGGAATATGTCCGATTCTCCCTTTTCTGAATTCGATCCGTCCGCAGGCAGTTCGCCCTTTTCGGAATTTGACGGCGATTCGCCCGCCCGTGAAGAGTCTGCGGCTGCTGCCGCCCCTGCGCGTACATACACGGCGGACGATGAGGTCGAAAATCAGACAGGCGTGATGAAGTGCCCTGCGTGCGGGGCAAACATGGTCTATGACTCCGAACGCGGGAAACTCTACTGCGAGCACTGCGATACCGTCGTTGACGTACAGGCAAAGACGAGCGAAGAACAGGATTTCGAGCGCCTTTTGGCCCGCACCAACGAATGGGGCGCGGAGACGCACGTGTTCCGCTGCGAGAACTGCGGCGCACAGGAAATTCTCGCAAACGGAGAGATCGCAAAGAAGTGCCCGTTCTGCGGTACGACGAATATCGTGCGCACGGAGGAGTTGCCCGGTCTCAAGCCGAATGCCATCGTGCCGTTCTCCGTCACAACGGAGGACGCGATCGGGCGCGTCAAGCGCTGGGCAAAGAAAAAACTGTTTGCGCCGCGCAGATTCCGCAAGGGGGCCGATCCCGAGCACGTTATCGGCACGTATATGCCTGCGTTTTCCTTTGACACCTCGGCGGATGCCTGGTATTCGGGGATGCTCGGGAAATATCATTACCGCACGCGCCGGGTGAACGGCAGGACGGTGCAGGAGCGTTATCTCGTTACATTTCCCGTCCGCGGGAACTATTCGGAATTTTTTGACGACATCCTTATTCAGGCGTCCGACAAGATCGGGCAGAAATCCCTGAATGCACTGCAACCCTTCGATACCAACGAGAGCAAGGAGTACCGCCGCGAATACCTGAGCGGCTATACGGCTGGACAGTATACCAAAGACGGTATTGCCTGTTGGGAGGAGGCAAAGGGCGTTATCCACGGCATGCTCAGGTCCGCCGTTCTCGCAAGATATGATTACGATACGATCGTATCCTTTGATTTGAAGTTTCATTGCAGGAATACGACGTATAAATATCTTCTGCTGCCCGTCTATGTCGGGCACTGCAGCTGGAAGAAAAAACTGTACAATTTCTTTGTCAGCGGACACAACGGCAAGGTTACGGGCAAGGCGCCCGTCTCCGCGTTCAAGGTCGGGATCGTTGTCCTTTTGGGGCTTGCCCTCATCGCTGGTGCGGTCATTCTGTATATGTGGCTGAACGGCTTAGGCCCGTTCTGACAGGAGGTAAAACATGAGCAAAAAATTCTTATTTGGGTTTGTTGTCTGTCTCTTGATTGTCGTCATCGCCGTGCTGTGGCTTCTGTCGGCGGTTGGCGTGGCGGGCATGGAATGGTTTACGCTCGGCTGGGCGGCGACCATTGCGGCGGGGGTGCTCGGTCTTGCGTTCATTGGGCGCGGGCTGTTCGGCAAGTCCGCCGGACCTTTGAAGAAACTTTGGATCTTCTTCGGCGCGGGATTTTTGGTCGTCGCGGTCATCACGCTCGCCTGCGAGATCGCTCTCCCCGGCGAGATTGTCATGCCCATCATTGCCGTCGTTCTTGCCGTCGCATTGCTCGTCGGGTTTGTTGCCGTCGGCGGCAAGAAGTGGGATACGGGTGACAATCAGAAGGCGGGCTATAAGACCTACCGCCAGCGCAAGGCTGAGGAAGAGGCGCGCCGTCAGGAAGAAGAGAACAAAGAGGACTGAATTTGCGTCCGCAACGGATAGGGGCCTGCATTTTGCGGGCCTCTTTTTCTTGTTTTTTTGTGTGAAATGCGCTACAATAGGAGAAAAGTCGGGGCAGGGAGGGGCATATGCGGAAAATTAAAGCAACGGCTGCCGTTTTGCTTGCGTGCGCGCTGTCCCTTTCCGCATGTGCACGCAACGAACTTGCGGCGTTTTATGATATCGGTCGTTTCGGCTCCGTGGTGCGCTGGGCGTATATTCCGGAGCAGACGCAGGATGCGCAGGCGATCTGGTCGCAGCTTTCCGCAAGCGCGCAGGAGATCGAGGCGGATATTACGACCGAGAGCGCCGACAGTTCGATCGCACGGCTCAATGCCGCCGCCGCAGGTGAGCGGGTGAAGATCGGAAAGATCGCCTACGATGTCCTCATTGTCGCACAGGAGATGTATGCGCAGACGGGTGGTAAATACAATCCCGCTACCGGACTGCTGGTCGACCTGTGGGGCTTTTCCCCGCGCCACCGCGCGTCCGATTATACCCCCGAACAGCCCTATGACCGTGCCGACTATACGAGCGAACTTCCGGACGAAAAGTATATCCGGGCGTTTTCTTCGGAGGGAATGCTCGATTTCGGCGCTGTGGAACTGGGCGAGGATGAAAACGGGTATTATGCCGTCAAGCCGGAAAACGCCTGCGTCGAAGTGGATGGCGTGACCTATACCATGCAGCTCAATCTGAGCGGCATCGGCAAGGGATATTGTGCCGACCGTGCCTCAGAAATATTAAGTGCGGCGGGGCAGCAATACGGCTACTACAATCTCGGCGGCAGCTCGATGCTGTTGCTCGCCGATCCGTCGGCGTCGGACGGGGTATGGGAGGTAACGGCAAATGCGCCGCGCCCGCTTCCGGAAGGATCGCACTATGCCACGCTGCGCGCGCGGGATATGGTGATCACCACGAGCGGGGACTATGAGCAGTACTATGAGATCGGAGGCGTGCGCTACTGCCATATCATCGACCCCGATACAGGGTATCCGATCGGCACCGACGGTTCGCGCAGTCAGCTCAGCCATGTGGTCTGTGCAAGCATCGTGGGCGGCAGTGCGGCAGAGGGGGATGCGCGGGCAACGGCCATGTGCTGCATGTCGCTTGAAGAGGCGCTCGCATATGCGGCGGCGCATGCCGATACCTTCCGCACGCTGTTCGTGTGGTATGATGCGCAAACCAATGAATATACGGCGTATTCCAATCTGGAGGACTGGCGGCTCGACACTTCCTTGATGCGCGCGGAGGCCATCGCATGAACCGCGCACGCCTTGTACGGGAGCACCGGCTGTTTTCCGGATGGGATATTCTTGTCTATCTGCTGATCGCGGCGCTGATCGTCGTGCTCTTTGTCGTTTTTGTCTTTTCCGATGCATTCGATACGCGGGATGCGCGCGGCGTTCGCGTGGAGGCAGATGGCGTTACGGTCTACACCTATGTGTTCGGGGAGGGCGGAACGATCGGCGAAGGCTGGGAGAGCCGCATCTCGCAGCGGCAGGACGGCGATGTGCTGCTTGTGCGCATTCAGACGGAGCACGGCTGGAACGAACTTGCCATCGACGACGGGGCGGGCACGGCAGTGATGCGGGATGCCGACTGTAGTTTCAGAAAGGATTGCACCGTGATGCAGGCCATCGGGGAGGGCGGCAGCGTTATCATATGTATACCGAATGGGTTGAAGGTCACACCGCTTGACGGCGAGGACCTTTCAATGCCTTCTTTCGGTTGATATGCGTGGAAAACGTGTCGGGAAACGCACATTTTGCGTGTATTTTCCGTATTCCAAACAAAAGTTTTCAAAAAAGTTATCCACAAAAAAACGTTCGTTCGGCAAATTTCTGCCTGTTTCGACAAATTATCTCCCTCGGACAGGCTCAATTTTTAAAAAAGTTATCCACAGTCATAAATTTTCTGTGGACAACGCAATTTCCCCCTGAAAACCGTTGACAAACGCGGGGGAATCGCGTATAATTACATGGTGTTCGATCGAGGTCGGAAATATGTTCCGGCAAAAATATGTATGCGCCGTTAGCTCAGCTGGATAGAGCGTTGGTCTACGGAACCAAAGGCCAGGAGTTCGAATCTCTTACGGCGCACCAAAAACACGGCAGGATTGTTGTCCTGCCGTGTTTTTGTATGCTGTAAGCAGTTCGGAATACTGAATTCACAGGAGTTCGCGCGAGGAGGCGGCAGAGCACGGAGAAAGGAAAGTGACAGAATCCAATCCCGCCGACGACGCTTTCGAGGTACAGCCGGATCTTAAGAAAAACAAGCATTGACAAACGCCTCTAATAAGGTTGTAATCATCGCAGAGAAGGGATAAGGAGGCAGTTATGTCCTGCGTGGAAGCAGTCGAGCAGATGGTAAAATTAGCACAATCTGAAGAGAAGGCAGCGGAATTTTATGCGAGGGAGGGAAATCCTTTGCCGATTTGTTTGCCTTTCTGTCAGAATTTGTGATATACTGTAATCGTAATCAAAACTGTCAGATGTTGGAAGGGACTGAGGCTCAAATGAAAATTGTTGTTGCAAAAGATTATGAAGGGGTCTCGGCGCATGCTGCGGGGATCATGCTTGAAGTCGTCAGAAAAAACCCGTATGCGGTGCTGGGACTTGCCACGGGTACAACGCCGCTCGGGCTGTACGCCTACATGATCGCCGATCATGAAAAAAAGGGCACGAGCTATGCGCATATCCGCACGGTCAACCTCGATGAATACAAGGGCCTGCCTGCTGCGCATGAACAGAGCTACGCCTATTTTATGAGAAAGAATTTGTTTGACGGGTTGGACATCGATCCTGAAAACACGAACATTGAAAACGGCATGGCGGCGGACGAGGCGGCCGAATGTGCCCGCTACGATGCAATTCTGGAGATGCTGCCGCGCGACATTCAGCTATTGGGGCTGGGCAGCAACGGACATATTGCCTTTAACGAACCGGGTACGCCCTTCGGTATCGGCACCCATGTCGTCACTTTGGCTGAGAGCACCGTCAGGGACAATGCACGGCTGTTTGAAAGCATCGACGAGGTGCCGCGCAAGGCTTTCACGATGGGGATCCGCCAGATCATGCAGGCAAAAAAGATTCTGATTCTTGCCAGCGGCGCCAACAAGGCAGATGCGGTGTATAAAATGGCGAGGGGTGAGGTGACGCCCGATGTGCCCGCCTCCGTATTGCAGTTGCATCCCGATTGCATCCTCATTGCTGATCGGGCGGCTGCAGCGAAATTGTAAGACGATAAGGAGCGGATAATGCAGATTTATATTCCGGACGGCAGCGAGGAAGAGGCGGCAATCGCGCGCACGACGCATCTTGCGATCGCGGCGCACCAGGATGACATCGAGTTTATGGCGTATGCACCCATTTCCCGATGCTTTGCAAATAAGCAGCAGTGGTTCGGTGCAGTCGTCGTTACGGATGGCGCGGGCAGCCCGCGCAGTGGCGTCTATGCCGATTATACCGACGAACAGATGAAGGCGGTGCGCATCGTCGAGCAGAAGAAGGCGGCATGTGTGGGGGAGTACGGTTTTCTCGCCCTGCTCGGGCATCCTTCCAAAGCGGTCAAGGACGCAAATGAGCAAAAGGTCGTTGAAGAACTCGCGGATCTGATCGGAAGGGCGAGGCCGAAATATCTATATACGCACAACCTTGCGGACAAGCATGAGACGCACGTTGCGGTTGCGCTGCGCGTGATCGCGGCACTGCGGTTGCTAAGCGAGGACGAGCGGCCCGAAAAGGTTTACGGCTGCGAAGTATGGCGCGACCTCGACTGGCTTTGCGACGACGAGAAGGTATACCTGGACTGCGGCGGGCACCCCAACCTCTCCCGCGCGCTTTCCGCAGTGTTTGACAGTCAGATTGCGGGCGGCAAGCGCTACGATCTGGCGGCGGAGGGGCGCCGTCAGGCGAATGCAACCTTTTCCGCGAGCCACGCATGCGACGTGTATACCGCGCTCAACTATGCGATGGACCTCACGCAGCTGATGGACCAAAAAACGGATATCGTATCCTATATTTCGGAACGGATCGACCGCTTTAAGGCGAGTGCTGCCAACACGATCTCCAAAATGCTCTGATCTTTCCCGTGCGCTAAGCACACAGATGAATTCTCGCGGGAATACCTGCGGGATTTCTTTTTTGAACGGATGCGGCGCTGCAAAGTCGGCGATGCAGGTATATATGACAAGGGGGAAATTTAGATGTTACAAAAGACGATCAGGGCAGTTGCCGTGCTGCTCATGGCGCTGACGGTTGCGCTGTTTGCCGCGATGCTGACAGCGTGCGAAGAAGAGCCGGCGCCGCCCGCGCAGGAGCAAGAAATGCCCGAAGAAGAAATGCCGCCTGCAGAAGAGGAACAGGAACCGCCCGCGCAGCCTTCCGCCCCCGTCAAGGTGCAGGACGGCGAAGCGCTTGAGCTGGAGGAGGGCAGCAGCCGCACCCTGTTCGTTGCCGACTATATTGCGGCGAACGGGAATGCGGTGACGGCATCATCCGCCGACACGACAACGGCGGAGGCGGCCCTCTCGGACGGGCTCCTCACGGTGACGGCCGCCGCCGAGGGGGAGACGGCAATTTCCCTTGCCTGCGGCGATGTGACGGTGACGTTTTCCGTGACCGTCTACAAAAAGTACACGGTCAGCGTGGACGGCGTTTCCACGCGGGTGCGCGGCGGCGAGATGTTTACACTGCCGCAGGCAGCCGTTCCCGCGGACGAAAATTTCATGTTCCTCGCATGGCGGGTCGGCGAGGAATGGTTACAGCCCGGGGAGAAAGTCACGGTCAATGCAGATCTTGTCATCACTTCTGTCACGCAGCGCAAAGCGCCCGTGAAAGTGAAGGACGGCGGCGCGCTCACGGCGACGGTGGGCACGTCCTGCACGCTCTTTGTTTCCGACTATATCACGACATACGGCAATGATGTCTCCGTTCACAGCTCGGACGGGGAAAAAGTTGCGGCATCGGCCGCGGACGGAACGCTCACGCTCACGCCGAAGTGGGCTGGCAGCGCAACAGTCACGCTCTCCTGCGGCAGCGTGCGCGTGGAGTTTGCCGTCACGGTCAAAGCGGCGGAAGTTTCTGCGCCCGTGTTTGAAAACGGCACGATCTCCTTTGACCTCTATGAGAGCCAGAGCGGATCGTATGATTTTTCGCCCGTGTCGCCCGACGGCATTGCGTTTGCGTATCAATACGAAGTCACGCCCGAACGGGGGGGGGTAAACATTACGGGGAATACCCTCACTTATACCGGCGAGGAAGCGGTGCAGGATCTTGTTCTGACCGTCAGTGTGACGGCAACGGCACAGGTGACGGGAGAGACGGTGGTAAAGACGGCGCATTTCACCGTCACGGTCAACGTTTCGGACAGCAGGCCCGCGGCGTTCGAACAGGTACTCGTCCTCTCCGATACGGTCGATCTGTATGAACATGGCGGCGCATATGCCGTCGATCTCGCCGCAAACATTTCCAACGCGCACCATGTGGCCTCCTACACGGTGAACGGGGCAGAGGTCGTGGGGACAACGTATGCCGTGACGGGCACGTTCACGGACGAGGCGCGGGAGATCGTGCTTGCGGTTGCCGCGCATTGGGGCGAAGGGGAGAGCGTCACCTATTCTTATCGCATGCATGTCATCGATTCCACGGCATACCGCATGCCCAACGGCGGTTTTGAAGAGGATGACCACGCCACCGGCTGGACGGGCATGACGGGCAGTTTCAGCAATGCCGACGGGAGTGGGGATACCAACAACGACGGCTGGTACTATGCCGGTACCGACGCAGGCACGGAGACAGTGTGCAGCCCCGCCTTTGTGGTCGGAAACAGCGGCTGGATCACCTTCAGGCTGGGTTCGATGATGCCATATGACGAGGACGGACTGCGTGATATCTGGTTCGAGGTCGTCGCGCAGGACGGTGATACAGTGCTTGCGCGCGTTCGGAATGTCTGTTTTTCCGCTGCCGCGGCGCATCGCCTTTGTGACTATAAATTGGATTTATCGGCGTTCATAGGGGAACGGGTGTGTCTGCGCGTGGTGGACGGCGAGCAGGGCGGGCTCGGCTGCGGCATTCGCCTCGATGCCGTTGTGACCTGGTATGACGCCGAGCCGTCGGACAGCTTTACCGATCTGTCGGGAGCTTATTTCCTCGATCGCGCGCTCCTGGTCGATCTCAAGGATTCCGACACCGCCCAAATCGTGCCGTGTATGCTCTCGCAGGGGCTGCTGGCAACGCAGTATACGTATGCGGTGCAGGGCGCGCAAGGGGGCATCTCCGTTTCGGACATGGCGCTCACCGCCACGGCATGCGGCGAATATTCGTTGACGGTCACGGTGTACGCGGGGAACGGGGCGGTCTCGTCCTTCGCCGTTTCCGTCACGGTGACAAATTCCACGCCGATCCCCGTCTTTGAGGACATAACAAAGACGTATGCCTATCCGACATGGATGGGTGACGGGGCGCCCGCGGCGGTTGATATCACGCTGCCCGACCTTGCGGGCAGCAGATTTTCCTGTGTGTATACCGTGACGGCGGGCGATGGCGCGATTCTTTCGGGCGGCACGCTCTCCTTTACGCCATCGGCGGCGGAAACGGTCTCGTTCACGGTGAAGGCCACGCTGACGGACACCCTCTTCCCCGCGATAACCGATCTTCCGTCCCCCGAATTCACGGTGACGCTGGTGTTCAAGGACAACGAGATCGCACTCGCAGGGAATGCCGATATCCGTCTGGCGGTCGATGTATACGAGGCGGAGAATAAGGAGCAGTTCGTCATCGACTTTGCCGACTACCTCACCATTCCCGCGGGGCAGCAGGTCTCCTATGCGGTGACGCTCGATTCCGAGGCGGTCGCAACGGATGGCTCGCAATACGCCGTCGTCTTTGCAGATTATTCGCCGGGCGCGGTGGAGAAAGAGCTCGTCTTTGCGGTGACAGCCGTCGGCGGCGCGACGATCGGATATACCGTGACCGTCCTGCTCACCGATACCACGGACTGCCGCATTGTCAACGGCGGGTTCGATAATAACCTCAAGGGGTGGACGCGCAGCGGAGATATATTTGGGCTGGGCGGAATTTCGGAGGAGGAGATGTATTGGCCTGAACAGATTTTGTTCAACAATGACGGAAAGTTCTTCAGCGCGCTCGCGCAGGATGCCTCGGAGGCGGGCACGGGAACACTTACAAGCCCTACCTTCACGGTGGGCGGCAGCGGGTGGATCACCTATAAGCTGGGCGGGGCAAAGAACATCGAGCAGGTATACATGGAGGTCGTCTGCGAGGATACGGGGCGGGCGGTCACGCTGCCCAACTTTGACTGGACGGACTACGAGGGATCGGACGTGCGCGGCTGTACGCTGATCGCCTATAAAGCAAACCTCCTCGAATACGGGTTTGCGCGCGGCGACAGAGTATTCATCCGCATCACCGACAACGCCGTGAGCGATTTCGGCATGTTCTTTCTGGACAGCGTGGTGACGTACTATCCCGTTGGCGGCGAGCCGGACGACTCCTTCCGCCTTGTCTCCCGATACCGCCTCTACAACGGCGGATTCGAGACGGGGAATCTGACGGGCTGGACGCTCTCGGGCGGGATAGGCGCCGTCACTTCGGGCAGCGGTTCGGACGAGCAGGGCGGGGAGGGCGCGTTCCTGTTCTCATGGCAGGGCGCGGATGGCACGGCGGACGCAACGGGCACGCTGACGAGCAGTACCTTCACGCTGAAGGCGGGCGCCGTCGTCTCCTTCCTCTTCGGCGGCAGCGCGGAAGGGGAGATTTCTCTCGAATTTGTCAATGCCCAAACGGGCGCGGCGATCGCAAGGTTCGGGGCATCGCCCGATGGCGAGCCCGTCGGGTACTATTATCAGTTCGCGCAGCTGACCGCGGACACCGAATGCTACGTCCGCGTCACGGACAATGCGCCGGACGGCGGCTTTGTGTTGGACAACATTCAGGTCAACTGCACGGAGGTTCCTCAGGATTATACCCTTGCGATTGCCGCCACGCAGCAGTAGAAAAAAGCACCGGAATATGCACCGGTGCTTTTCCATTTTATCGGATCGGAACGTTATTTTTTTGCGTTTTCTGATTTCTCATACTTGGAATTGACGCGCATGGCATTGAGGATGGCGAGCACGGCAACGCCGACGTCGCCGAATACTGCGACCCACATATTGGTGATGCCGAACGCCGACAGAATGAGGATGGCGACTTTGATGACGATGGAGAAAATGATGTTCTGGAAGACGATCGCCATCGTCTTTTTGGCGATACGCTTTGCAAGAGAGATGCCCCGCAGGTCGTCGCGCATGAGCACGATGTCGGATGCCTCGATCGCAGCATCGCTCCCGACGCCGCCCATGGCGATGCCGATGTCCGAGCGCATGAGCACGGGCGCGTCGTTGATGCCGTCCCCGACAAAGCAGAGCACGTCCTGCTCCTTTTTTGCGGCGAGCAGTTTTTCGACCTCCGTCACCTTGTTCTGCGGCAGAAGGGACGCCTGATATGCGCTCACGCCGATCTTTTGCGCAACGTCCGCAGCGATCGCGTCGTTGTCGCCCGTCAGCATCACGGTCTTGCAGCCCATGCCGTTCAGTGCGCCGATCACTTCCTTGGTTTCGGGTTTGATCTCGTCGGCGATCAGGATGGAGCCGACGAACCGTCCCTTCCTTGCGACGTAGACGACGGTTCCCAGCCCCGATTCTTTCAGGAACGGAATGCCGTGTTCGGTCATGAGCTTTTCATTGCCGCACAGAATGACGTCGTCGCCGCGCACGGCTTTGATCCCCATGCCCGCCTCGTTCGTGAGGGTATAGCCGCCCTCCGGCGTGTTCCCGTAACACTGCACGATCGATTTGGCGATGGGGTGTCCCGAATCCTGTTCCGCGATCGCGGCAAGGCGCAAAATCTCGTCGCGGTCCGCCTCGGGGGAGACCTTCATGACGGAAAAGCTGCCCTTGGTCAGCGTGCCCGTCTTGTCGAACACGAAGATATTTGCCTTGTTGAATTTTTCAAGATAGTTCGAGCCTTTGATCAGGATGCCGTATCTGGACGCCGCGCCGATCCCCGCAAAGAAAGAGAGGGGAATGGAGATGACGAGGGCGCAGGGGCAGGACACGACCAGAAAGCTCAGGGCGCGGTACACCCAGGTGGACCAGTCCATCGTGATGAGCCCCGGGATCACGGCGAGCAGCAGGGCAATGATGACGACGGCGGGCGTATAGTATTTTGCAAACTTGGTGATGAAGTTTTCCGCCTTCGACTTCTGTTCGGAGGCATTTTCCACAAGTTCGAGGATCTTGGAGACGGTGGAATCGTAAAATTCCTTCGTCACCCTGACTTCCAGCTGAGAGGTGAGGTTGACGCACCCGCTGATCACCTCGCAGCCCGTCTCCACGTCGCGCGGGAGGGATTCCCCCGTGAGCGCCTTGGTGTCGAGGGCGGAGACGCCCGATACGACGACCCCGTCGAGAGGAACTTTTTCGCCCGGGTTGACGACGATGATCTCGCCGATGCGCACCTGCGAAGGGTCCACCCGCTCCGTCTTGTCGCCTCGCATGACGTTGGCGTAGTCGGGGCGGATATCCATGAGTTTGGAAATGGACTTGCGCGATTTTCCCGTTGCATAGCTCTGAAAAAATTCTCCGACCTGATAGAAGAGCAGCACGGCGCACGCCTCGTCAAAGCCCTCGATCTCGAGGCCGGAGACGCCGCGGTAGATGGCGAGCGCAAAGGCGCCGAGCGTGGCAACGCACATGAGGAAGTTCTCGTCAAACACCTGTCCGTGCGCAATGTTGCGGATGGCGCGCCACAGCACGTCGTAGCCGATCAGAAGATAGATCAGAAGATAGAGGCAGAAGGGGAATACCCATGCGGCAGGGCCTTCAAACACGCTGCCGAGCACGAGCGTTTTGTCGACGGCAAAGACGACGATGAACATCGCAAGCGCAACAAGAATGCGTATCAGATTTTTCCGTTCCTTTCTGCTCAGAGAAGAGGCTTTCATGCTGTACCCCCGAGGATCAGAGGAGGATGCGGCAGTCGGGTTCTACCTTTTTGCATGCCTTGATCGCTCTTTGCATGATCTCCTCGAAGCGGCTCTCATCCGCCTCGATGGACATGCGCTGGCTCATAAAGCTGATGCTCACCGATTGCACGCCGTCGATCTTCGCGATGGCGCGCTCCATCTTTGCGGCGCAGTTGGCGCAGTCCAAATCCTCCAGGCGGTATACTTTCTTCATACAAAACCTCCAATCTTGAATAATTATTTTTTTGAACAAGTGTTCAAGTATTATTCTTTGAAAAACAGGGAAATTCCCTGTTCTCATCGTTCTTCATTGACGTGCGTCAGGCCGTATTCCATGATCTTGGTCACGTGATCGTCGTCGAGTGAATAGCGGACTTCCTTGCCTTCCTTGGTTCCCTTGACGAGTTTTGCGCCGCGCAGAACGCGCAGCTGGTGAGAGATCGCCGAGTCGCTCATGCCCAAAATCTGGGCGAGTTCTCCCACATACAGATCGCGCAGCTGCAGGCAGCTTAGAATCTTTGCCCGTGTGGGATCGCCGAACATTTTGAAAAGGGCGGCAAGGTCGTAGATGGTGTCATCGTCGGGAAGGGCGCTGCGCACTGCAGCAACACAGTCCTGTCTGCTCTGCTCTTCCATGGCGCACCTCCATCCGATAATTGAACGTTTTTTCAAATGTTCAACGATAGTATATGCCTTTGCAATTGATTTGTCAACTGTTTTGCGCAAAAAACCCAAAATTTTTTTCAACAAAAAAAGGCGCCGTGCGGCGCCGCTTTTTTGGAGCAGATCAGCTTTCAAACTGATAGGGGGTCGTCTGATAGACGAAGTTGAGCCAGTTGTTGTAGAACAGGTTGGAGGTGGAGGACCAGTTCATATTGATCTTCTCGTCCGTCTTGTCGGCAAAATAGCAGAAGGGACGGCGGATCTCCAGCCCCTTAGCAAGGTCGCGTTCGTACTCCTTTTTCAGGGTGTCGCGGTCATATTCCATGTGCCCGAGCACGAAAATCTGGCTGTGGTCGGCATTGCTGATGATGGAAACGCCCGCGCGGTGGGAGGTCGCAAGCACCTTCAGGCGGGGATCTTTGCGCACGTCCGCCTCGCGCACCGTCGAGTGGCGGGAGTGGCACATGTGGAATTCGTCCGAAATGCCGCGCATCAGCGGGTCGGGCGTATCGAACTGCTCCTTGCGGTGGGCAAACACGCCGAACAGCTTGTGCGCGAGGGGGTATTTGCGGATACCGTAGAAGTGGTAGAGTGCCGCCATCGCGCCCCAGCAGATAAAGATGGTGGAGGTGACGTTGGTCCTTGTCCAGTCAAACAGGCGGACCAGCTCATCCCAGTAGGCGACGTCGGAAAATTCCATGTCCTCCACGGGCGCACCCGTGACGATCATGCCGTCAAAGTGCCTGTTCTTCACGGCGTCGAAGGACTGATAGAACCTGCTCAGGTACTCCGCCTCGGTATTGCGTGAACGGTAGCTCTCCGTGTGGATGAGCGTGATGTTCACCTGCAGCGGCGAATTGGACAGAAGGCGCATGAACTGCGTCTCAGTCTCCTTTTTGGTGGGCATCAGGTTGAGAATGGCAATCTCGATGGGGCGGATGTCCTGCGAGGTCGCACGCTCCCTGTCCATGACGACGATGCGCTCGGACTGCAGAACGGAGTATGCGGGAATGTTGCGGTCAATGACGATGGGCATGTCGGTCTCCTCTTTGGTGCACGGCGATCAGACGCGCCCGAGCGCCTGTGCGAGGTCGGCGACCAGATCGTCCGCATCCTCGATGCCCACGGAGAGGCGCACAAGATTTGGCGCGATGCCCGCCTGCACGAGCTGTTCGTCGGAGAGCTGGCGGTGGGTGGTGGAGGCGGGGTGCAGCACGCAGCTTCTGACGTCCGCAACGTGCGTCTCCTGCGTGGCGATCTGCAGGCTCTCCATAAAGCGGGCGCACGCCTTCGCGTCGCCGCGGATGCCGAAGCTCAGCATGCCGCCCGTTCCCTTGGGCAGATATTTCTTCGCGAGGGCGTAGTGGGGGTCGGTGGGCAGGGTCGCCGAGCGCACCCATTCGATCTTGGGGTGCTTTGCAAGGTATGCCGCCACCTTTTCCGCATTGCGGCTGTGGCGCTCCATGCGCAGGGCGAGCGTATCGCTGCCCAGCAGGGTCAGAAAGGCGTTCTGCGGACTCATGATGGCGCCCGTGTCGCGCATCATCTGGGCGCGGCACTTGGTGCCGAACGCCACGGGGAGGTCGGCGTACACCAATCCGTGATAGCTCTCGTCGGACGTGTTGAACGCGGGATAGCGCGCGTTGTCCTTATAGGCGAACGTGCCGCCGTCCACGATCATGCCGCCGAGCGCGGCGGCGTGCCCGTCCATATACTTGCTCGTCGAATGCACGACGATGTCCGCGCCGAGCTCGAGCGGACGGCAAAGCACGGGCGTTACAAGCGTGTTGTCCACAATAAAGAGTACGCCGTGCTTTTTGCAGACCGCCGCGACCTTATCGAAATCGAGCACAACGATGGCGGGATTGGAGACCGTTTCGGCAAAAACAAATTTCGTCTTTTCGTCGATGAGTTTTTCGATCTCTTCCGCAGGGGCGTCCGCGTCAAAAAAACGTGCCTCAATGCCAAACT